>JAOAAV010000027.1 GCA_026418715.1 Clostridia bacterium | reverse complement strand
CAATAAAGGCATTGTCCTCACTTATTACAGTCTTTTCCGACGGCTTATTTTCCAAAAGTACTTTTCCAGTTTCGTCAACTACTTTTGTGTATGTATATGGGGCTATATATTTGCCGCCGTTTACAAACATGGCATATGCGGCGGCCATCTCTTTGGGAGATACGCCGTTGGTTAAGCCTCCAAGAGCGAGTGAGCTCAAGTTTTTGTCCTTTGCATCCAAAGAGGAGAAAGAAAGCCTATTTTTAAGGAAACTATATGAATTTTCAATACCCACTTCATTTAAGACATTAACGGCGGGGATATTTGAGGAGATTTCTATTGCTTTTCTTACAATCATGGACCCCTTAAAGCCATTGTAAGAATTTTTAGGGGACCATGTGCCGAAAGTTACGGCCTCGTCTTTCAAAATGGAAGCTGCGGTTATTTTATTGTTCTCAAATGCAGGTGCATATACAGACAAGGGCTTGAGAGCTGAACCCGGCTGACGATAGGACTGTGTTGCCCTGTTTAAACCGCGGCTTTCCGTCTTTTTGCCCAATCCGCCAACGATTCCCTTGATTTCCCCAGAAAACGGATCAATGATAATCATGGCCGACTGCGCCTGCGTACCTGATGTTTTGGGGAAGTTAGAGGTATTTGTAAATACATTTTCCATAATGGTCTGTATATTCATATCCATTGTGGTGTATATTTTAAGCCCGCCTCCATAAAGCTGCTGTTTTGCATAGGCTTCCGAATATCCGCGGCGCGTTTGCAGATCGGATATGACATCACTTATTACTTGATCCGCAAAATAAGATGAAACCTGAGTTTTTTTCGCCTTGTAAGAGGTATTTACAACCATTTTCTCGTTTACCGCTTTATCATATTCAGCTTGTGTTATTTTCCCCAATTCAAGCATTTTCGCAAGAACGATGTTTCGCTTTTCAACGGTTTTGTCGGGATGCTTAAACGGATCCAAGGCCGAGGGTCTTTGTGTAATTCCGGCAATGGCGGCAGTTTCGGCAAGAGTCAACTCATCCACATTTTTGTTGAAATATACATTTGATGCCGCCTGCACACCGTAGCAGTTGTTCGCAAAGTACACAATGTTTAAATACATTGTGAGTATCTCATCTTTTGAAAGCTCACGCTCCAGTACAATCGCACGCATAATTTCTTTTATTTTTCGGGAAGCATTTTTTTCAGATTCATTTGTTATATTCTTTATAAGCTGCTGAGTGATAGTGCTTCCGCCGTACGAAGAGTCGCCTATCCCTATTTTTGAAAGACTCCATTTAATAAAAGCGCCGGTAGTACGTTTTATGTCAACTCCAAAGTGGGAATAAAAGCGTTCATCTTCAATAGAAACGACGGCATCCTTCATTTGTTTAGGAATTTCATTTGAATCCACCCAAATTCGGTTAGTTTCGTCAAACAGATGATCTATCTGCTGATAATTGCCGTTTTCATCCTTGCAATAAAGGAAAGACGAAAAATTAAGCGCCGTATTTTTTATATTCAAATCTTCCATTTCTTTGGATATCGCCACGAACATTCCGGCAACGACACCTGTTCCTACGACAGCAAATAGAAGTATCAAGGCCAGGAAAATCGTGCGAATTCTTCTCAACACCGTTTTAATCTTCTTTTTTTCATGTTTGTTTTCCACAGTGTTTCCTCCCATGACAATGAATTTCCCGCAAATTCTGATGATATAGTTTTGAGGAAATTCTGATGATTGTTTTGATATTTTTACTGCAGTTTACCACAATCTTATATTATTATAGTTTAAAATGGTTCGCTTTGCAACAACTTTATTTATCGCAAATACAAATAAAATAAAAAATTACAAATAAAGGTATAACAAATGTTAACGTTGTGAATAATATAAAAAATGCATTCAGAGTAGGAGAACTGTTATGAAAAAGTACTTTTTATATCTTGCAATCGGAATCATATTTGTTGGAAGTGGTTTTTTATGCGGATATTTTTTGGGAAATCTTTTATATGAGGGCAGTTTTCAAACAAACGGTTTGTCTGATTACGTGCAGGAGGAGCAGGATATCTCTGCACTTTCGGAACCGACGCAGTATGCAACGCTTAATCCTACAACGAACTTGATATACTATATGGTGAAAAGTCAAGAGAATTTATTGTGCATATATGAAATAAACAATGGAACAAACCACCTGATAAAAAGTTTTGAAATAAGCCCTGATATGTTCCCGAAAGACGATATGCTTCAACTAGAAAAAGGAATATCGGCGAATACAAAAGAGGAAGCTTTTCAAATAGTGGAAAATTTCACGAGCTAAAAATTGAAGAAAAATAACGCAAATAAAAGAAAAACGAAGATAATTTAAAGTAAATACGAAAAAATAATTATAAATGGGCTGTAGTAATATTTGCCTATTGAGTACAATTTGTAGATAATATTATTAGCACTCAATATCAATGAGTGCTAATAACGGTATAAAAAATATCAAGTAGGAGGAATATAGAATGAATATTAAGCCATTAGCAGACAGAGTAGTTGTTAAGATGCTTGAAAGCGAGGAAACTACAAAAAGCGGTATTGTACTGCCGGGTACGGCGAAGGAAAAGCCGCAGGTTGCCCAGATTGTGGCGGTAGGTCCGGGAGGAGTTGTTGACGGCAAGGAAATTAAAATGGAGGTTGCCGTTAATGATAAGGTACTTATTTCGAAGTATGCCGGAACGGAAGTGAAGCTTGATGGCGTAGAGTATACAATTCTCCGTCAAAGTGATATTTTGGCTAAAGTTGAATAATTTTAGGAGGAATATATTATGGCAAAACAGATTTTATTTGGTGAAGAAGCAAGACATGCACTTGAAAGAGGTATCAATCAACTTGCCGATACCGTAAAGATTACGTTAGGTCCTAAAGGAAGAAACGTTGTTTTGGAGAAAAAATTCGGTTCGCCTCTTATCACAAATGACGGCGTTACTATTGCTAAAGAAATTGAACTTGAAGATCCGTTTGAAAATATGGGTGCGCAACTTGTAAAAGAGGTTGCGACAAAGACTAATGACGTGGCAGGTGACGGTACCACAACCGCTACTTTGTTGGCTCAGGCATTGGTAAGAGAAGGATTGAAGAACGTTACAGCCGGAGCAAATCCGATGATAGTGAAAAAAGGTATTCAAAAGGCTGTAGATCTTGCAGTTGAAAAGCTTGTAGCAAATAGCCGCAAGGTGGAAGGCCGTGACGATATTGCAAGAGTTGCATCGGTTTCTGCTGCAAGTGAAACAATTGGTGATTTGATTGCGGATGCAATGGAGAAGGTAACATCCGATGGTGTTATCACAGTGGAAGAATCAAAAACCGCTGAAACATATAGTGAAATTGTAGAAGGTATGCAATTTGACAGAGGATATATTTCACCGTACATGGTAACAGATACAGAAAAAATGGAAGCGGTAATTGATGATGCCTACATTTTGATCACGGATAAAAAGATTTCAAATATTCAGGAAATTCTTCCTCTTCTTGAACAGATTGTTCAGCAAGGTAAGAAGCTTGTGATTATTGCCGAGGATGTTGACGGCGAAGCACTTGCTACGTTGGTTGTGAATAAATTGAGAGGCACATTTACATGTGTTGCAGTCAAAGCTCCGGGCTTTGGCGACAGGAGGAAGGATATGCTCCGTGATATCGCTATTTTGACGGGCGGAGAAGTTATTTCAGAGGAATTGGGCTTAGATCTTAAGGAAGCTAAATTGGAGCAGTTGGGAAGAGCAAGACAGGTTAAGGTTCAAAAGGAAAATACGATTATCGTAGACGGCGCTGGTGATGCAAAGGCTATCAAGGATAGAATTGCACAAATCAGAGCAGGCATCGAAAATACAACTTCTGAATTTGATAAGGAAAAGATGCAGGAAAGACTTGCAAAGTTGTCTGGCGGTGTTGCAGTAATTAAGGTTGGTGCGGCTACGGAAACAGAAATGAAAGAAATGAAGCTTAGAATTGAGGATGCGTTGGCTGCTACGAAGGCTGCCGTTGAGGAAGGAATTATCGCAGGCGGCGGAACAAGCTATATCAATGTAATTCCTGATGTTGCAAAGCTTTTGGAAACAACGTCCGGTGATGAGAAAACCGGTGTTCAGATAGTGCTTAAGGCGCTTGAGGAGCCTGTAAAGCAGATTGCAAAGAATGCAGGATTGGAAGGCTCCGTAATTGCTGACAAGGTAATCGGTCAGAAGAAAGGAATAGGCTACAATGCTTTGACAGAGGAATATGTTGATATGATTGCCGCAGGTATTGTTGATCCTGTTAAGGTGACAAGAAGTGCACTTCAAAATGCGGCAAGCGTTGCAGCTATGGTGCTTACAACAGAAAGCCTGGTAGCCGACAAGCCGAAGAAGGAAGCAGCAGCTCCTGCTATGGATCCGGGTGCTATGGGCGGAATGTATTAATTAAATTCCCTCTTGCTGTGACTTTGATAAGTCACGGCAAGAGGAATTTTTATTTGTTAAAACTTAAAATTTTTACGGTTTAAAACAGTGTTCAAATTTTATTAACACTGTCTGTGTAAATTATTGACAAAGCTATATTTTAAGGTTAAAATAGCAATCAATGGCGACAGGAGGTATAATATGAAAACGGAAATCTTAAAGGTTACTGGAATGTCTTGCAGTCATTGCGAGAGAGCGGTAAATGATGCTGTGGGAGCACTTAGTGGAGTAAAAGAGGTGCGTGCAAACGCACAAACAGGAACTGTAACGGTAAGCTTTGATGAAGAAAGACTTAGTTTGGAGGAAATTAAGGATGCAATTTCCAAAGAAGGCTATGGGATCTAACGACAATCAATTTCAAAGGACACAAATGCTGCTTGGTGCAGAGGCTATGCGTGCGCTCGAGGAATCGAGCGTTGCGATATTCGGAATAGGTGGTGTAGGTTCTTTTGCGTCGGAGGCATTGGCAAGGAGCGGAGTGGGAAAGCTTTCTCTTTTTGATTATGACAGGGTATGCGTCACAAACATAAATAGGCAGCTCATAGCGACAACAAAAACAGTAGGAAGACCCAAAGTTGAGGTTATGCGTGAGAGAATTATGGAAATAAACCCTAATGCGGAGGTTTTTGCATATGAATGTTTTTACGGGAAGGAAAGTGAGTTTGATTTGTCTGCATATGACTACATTGTGGACGCAATAGATACAGTGTCCTCAAAGCTTATGCTGATAGAGAACGCAAAAAAGGCCGGAGTGCGTATTATAAGCAGTATGGGCGCAGGCAACAAACTGGATCCAACGAAGTTTGAGGTTGCGGATATTTATGAAACGTCTATTTGTCCGCTTGCAAGGGTTATGCGTCGGGAACTGAAAAAGAGGGGAATTGATTCATTGAAGGTTGTATATTCAAAGGAACCAGCCAAAACTGCCGATGCCTTTGGTGAAACTGCAGGGGTTGTCGGCAGCGTGGCCTTTGTGCCATCCGTTGCGGGACTTATTATGGCGGGAGAGGCAATTAAGGATTTAGCAGGAGTATAGGCTATGTTTTTTATAGGTGTTTTTGGAATAAAACAAAATGTAGATACGGTTGGGGCAAGGCAGAATATTGTGTGCCCGATATGCGGAAGATATGGAAGCTATGATATTATCAAAATTTGCGATTATATTCATTTCTTTTTTATTCCGCTAATAAAAATCAAAACAAAGTATGCTGTAAAGACGCATTGCTGCGAAAAAATATGCGGCATAGGTTATGATATCGGCTCAAGAATCGAAAATGGAGAAGATATCGAGCTTTCACGCGATAATATTTACTGCTCCGAAAGTTATGTCTGCCCGCATTGCTTCAGTCACACGGAACGGGACTTTTCATATTGTCCTCACTGCGGTGGAAAGCTTTAATCCATGGCAAGCCCAAAATACGGGGGCATAAGGCTTGGGACGTTTTTCTCATTGAGCCAATTTATCATGCCAAATTTTCGGCGTGAGGCATTTTTTCCCCCGCTTTGCGCGGGAAGGCGGATGTGATAGAGGTCTTTGCAAAGCTTTTTGTGCAAAATAGCAATTGCTGTGTAAACGTCAAGGGAAAGAAGTGCGAGATCTTTTACAAAAACCTCTTTTTCACGGCATTCATATACGCAGCAGCCTTCTCCGCCTCGATGTGAAAAATACATAGCCCCTCCCTGCCATGCAGTCTTTGAGATATATGAAAGAGCGGCCCTGTCCCATTCTGCGAACAGTCTGTTTTTGCCGAACGCTTGCCTGCGTATGGAAAACATGATATCTATGTCGCACGGTGTAAGAGTACATTTAGTGGGGCAGGGCGGAAGTTCTTCTTTTTTTATTGTCAGCGTGTCAACTTCAAAACAGGACTCGTAGCCTCGTTTTTTGTAGAAGTTGAAAAGCGAGGTAGAGGCGGGAACCAATACGGAAGCGAAAATCTTTTGATTGATCATATAATTATGGGCATAATCTAAAAGTGCGGATGAAAGTCCCCGTCCACGAAAAGCAGTCAAGGTGGCTACGGCATAGATATATCTTGCGGGAAAGGTGTTTCCCTGAGCATAAAGCGACAGCGGCAGCATGGATAGCATGGAGAGAACCTTTCCGTTTTCCGTAAAAACAAGCATATTCTCGTTTTTATGGCGGTTGGAAAAATAAAAGTCGATTGCTGCATCCGAGTCGAAAAAAGCATCCTTCCACAAAGCTTTAATTTGCGGAAGGAGAGAGTTTGATGGAAATTCAATCATTACCGTTCTCCTTATATCGGGCGCAATATTTCTCGACTAAACGGAAAGGGACATAAGAAAGCTTTGCTTTTCTGAGCCCATCATCGCCCGCGTCGTCCTCTCTGTTTACATAAGTGTATCCATCGCAGTTATGGAGTACGAATTGCTTGTTTATCATCGGATATGCTCCGCGCACATCTGGAAATGCCTTTTCAATGTGTACAAGATAGGTGTCATCGTTTAGCTTATCGCCCATGGAAAAGGCTACAACACGACCGTCAGCACGAAGCAGGCCGCCGTCAAGCCCCAACTCAAAGAAATGCTCAAATGCCTGTCTTACGGCGCACGCCTCGTTTTTAAGGCTCTCACTCTTGCCGCATTCAGACATTTGACACCATTTTTTGTTCATTTCAAACGCCTCGTCAATATTTTGCGGAGTGATAGGTTCATATGACCAATCTGGAAAGCTTGCGGTGAAAGCATTTATGTGGTTGCGCTTGCTGCTGAGTTTTTTGCCTGTGAGAGTTCTTAGACTTTGTGCTGTATAGATATAGTCTGCACTGTCCCTTAAAAGGGTGAATTCAAACTTTTCGGGGTAGAGCGTCTCAAGCAGTGCTTTTGCATCGGGCAGCACTGTATGAAATACAAGAGTGCTGCCACGGGAGTGAGCGTCTTCGATAAGCGCATCTATAACGGGCTTTATATTGCCTTCCCCTGCGGGGAAAAGATAGGTGGGCTTGTCCCTGTCCGAAATTATAACGAGGTAATTATCTATCTTAGCCACTTTAACCTTGAAAATATTTCTCCATATGAAATTTGATGTAAAGCTATATTCAAGAGAACCTCGGCTTGTTTTTGAAAAGAGAGGTTCCATCCATTCTCTGTCAGAAAGTTCTATATCTTTAAATGTCATAAAATATCCCCCTAAATGATAACATCTATTTCATTATAACAGAGTTTTTTATTTATCTCAAGTAAATCTATAGCAATAATATCCATTATTAAGAAGGCTTAGCATTATATTGTCAAATAATAGTCATAATGCACAAAATATAATTGCCAATTTTGGTTTAAATATTCACATCTTATACATCATTCTTAATTGTTAAATTTGTAGAAATGGTATATAATGAGGATGCAGCATAGCAAGAGGGAGGAATATTGAAGGTGACAAAAAAATTATTATGTGTATTTTTGAGTATGTCGATTATATGCGGCGCAGGGATAGTGCCCTACAAAGCGTCATATGCTCAAACTCAATCGGCATACACAAGACAGATGGAGTACTTAGACAGAGGGTTGGTTGCTGTAAAAACCACGGGTGGGGTATATTTGAGCTGGAGACTTCTCGGCAGTGAGGAGATGTCTGCTACTTTTGACATATACAGAAACGGTGTTAAGATAGTGTCGGGTCTTGACAGCACGAACTACACGGACGACGAAGGTTTTGATACATTCGAGTATCAGGTTGCACCTGCAGGAGGAACTCCGTGCGAGTCGGTTTCGGTATGGAGCACTAATTATCTTGACGTTCCCATAGACAAACCTGCCGACGGGATTACAGTATCGGGTGAAAGCTATACATATTCGGCAAATGATGCAAGTGTCGCCGATGTTGATGGTGATGGACAGTATGAGATCATTTTAAAGTGGGATCCGTCTAACGCAAAGGATAATTCACAGTCTGGTTATACGGGAAACGTATATATTGATGCATATAAAATGAACGGTACAAAGCTTTGGCGTATTGATTTAGGCATAAATATACGTGCGGGTGCGCATTATACGCAGTTTATAGCGTACGACTTTGATGGTGACGGAAAAGCGGAGATGGCGTGCCGCACAGCGCCCGGCTCAAAGGATTCAGCAGGTACATATGTGACGGCTGTTGGTAAAAATATTACTTCAGGCGATGATACAAAGGATTATCGAAATTCTTCGGGAGTGAATATTTCAAGCCCGGATTATCTGACGATGTTCAACGGCGAAACGGGCAAAGCCATGCGCACGATTGACTATGTCCCGCAAAGGGGTACTACGAGCAGTTGGGGCGACAGCTATGGAAACCGTTCTGAACGTTATTTGGCGGGGGTAGCATACTTAAACGGCAAAACACCGAGCCTTATCATGTGCCGGGGTTATTATCAAAAAGCTTCCATGGCGGCATTTAATTGGGATGGAACGGACTTTACTATGCTTTGGTCTCGTGTGGATACGTCAAAGTCTGGCTCGTCCATTTACGGGCAGGGTACTCATTCGCTTTCCGTTGCGGATGTGGATAATGACGGCTATGATGAGATTATATTTGGTTCTGCCGTTGTGGACAATGACGGTTCTGTTTTGAATACAACGGGTCACGGTCATGGTGATGCGCTTCATGTAAGCGACTTTGACGGCGATGGCGATCAGGAAATTTACATGGTTCATGAGGAATATTATAAAGATTATGGAGCAGAGCTTCGTGATGGGAAAACGGGTACTATTCAAGCAGCGATAGGAGCAAGCAGCGATACGGGCCGCGGCGTTATGGACAATATTGACGCAAGCAATGCAGGTTCGGAGTTTTGGTCGAGTGCCGATAGTAATTTGTATAACGCAAGCGGAACAGTAATCGGTACGGTTCCGTCATCCATGAATTTTACTATTTATTGGGACGGTGACTTAACTCGCGAACTTTTGGACAAAAATCGAATTACAAAATACTCTATATCTGGCGGAGAAACACGTCTTGAAACGTTTTCTGGTGTGCATTACAACAACGGAACTAAGGCGACTCCGTCACTTTCGGCGGATCTATTTGGTGACTGGCGTGAAGAGGTTATGTATCCTTTAAGCGATGATACGGGGCTTAGGATATATACGACAGTAACGCCAACAAATTACAAACTTACTACGCTTATGCATGACAGTCAGTACCGTTGTGCGGTTGCATGGCAGAATGTAGCATATAACCAGCCGCCGCATACGAGCTATTTTATTGATGCTTCTTCATATTCGTCTTTGGTAAAGCCTAATATAAGCTATGCGGCGGTGCCGACGGTTCAAACTACTCCCACGCCGACTCCCGATGAGGTTTCAAATGCAGTTATTGAAAGAGAAACTTTCAGCAGCGTAACTGATTCGTGGGGCTTTACGAGTGGAAGCGTTTCTACTGATTCCGCACCATACAAGAGTGTTTGGACGCTTTCATCGGGAATGGCGACAAAGACGCTGGGTTTGTCGGATAGCTTGGGCACTCAATATGACGTAGACATTACATCCTTTGCATTGTCTGATGATAATAAAACAGCTACTGCGCAGATTAAGAACAATAAAGCTTCGTCGATAAGTCCCGTTATTTTGATGGCGGCATACAATGGGGATGGAACCTTAGCTTCGGTGGATGTCGAAAAAACGGAAATTGCAGGCGGTGCGTCGAACAGTATACAGGTTGACGCAGGAGAAATTCCGCAGGGCGGAACGGTAAAAGCTATGCTTCTTGAAAGCCTCGAAAGTTTAAAGCCAATGATAGAGAGCATAACACCGAATAAAAAGAGTGTGTCTAAAGCGAGTACGGACAACAAGTACTCCGTACTGAGATTGAGTTTTGCATGGAAGGTTGGTTCAGGCAGCAATACGTTTTCAGTTTTGTCGGATAAGGGCGACAATATTGTAACCTTATCAAAGGCAAGCGGCTCACCGATTCAATACAAGATGGGCTCTTCAACGGAAGCCAAAACGGTGAATTCAACATTAAACGGCAACAGCATATGGTATCATGTCAGCATTACAATGGATTTTACGTCAAAAACGGCGGATATTTCGGTTTTGGATTACAGCACGACGGGCGCAACCACAAAATACGTGTACAGTGCGTCTTTTGCAAGCTGTACTGGCAGTATAGCCAATGCGGTGTCGGTGTCGGGAGCCTGCTCATTGGATAATTTTGAGCTTAATTCGATTTCGTATAATACACCGAGAAGTCTTGTAAGTTTTAATGTGACTGATTCAAGCGGTGCGGCGGTTTCCGATGCGGCGGTGAGCATAGGTGGAAAAACCCTTACGACCGCTTCAGACGGGGGCGCGGCAATTAAGCTTTCCCAAGGGCAGTATGCGTATGCAGTAAAGAAGGCAGCGTACAAAACTGCCTTAGGAACGGTTGATGCATCCGCTGACGTAAGCAAGTCTATCACAATGGCAAACGGCGAAATGCGCAGTGTCTATATTCAATACAAAAATTTGGATGGAATAACGATTAAAGAAAATACGGCTGCGGGAACTGCCGTGGAAAATACCACCTATACGGTACCAGACAGTGCAAAAGGTGATATTGCCTACACTGATGACAGCGGACAGACCGTAGTGTACGAATACGATGCGGACAATTCATCTTCGACCGATGTAACCGTAGTTGAAGACAGCGATACTTATGTAACTTTATACTACAAGGAAAAGCTTGCCCCCGTGGCGGGTCTTGACAGTGATGTCTTGAGGATAAATTTCAGTGAGGACGGCATAGGCAAAAGCTATTGGACGGCGAGCAATTCCTCGGCGGTAGAATATACATCTGACGAAAGCGGAGTAAAATACGCACTTTTAAGCGGTCTTAGTTCCAATAATATTTCAGTGGCTTTACCATCAGGCATGTCAAAATTTGTAATAGAGTCTGACATACTCTTTAGTTCTCTTGATTGGGGTGGAAATGTGTTTGGCATAACCCCTTATTCAGGAAGCACAAAAGGTATGGGGATAGGAATAAGAACATCAAGTTCGACCACTAACAAATGGCAGGCGGGGTACTCCACAGGCAGTGGAAGCAATTTCACATATGCTACATACACAAACAGTACATATACCGCACCTTCATATTTGACAAATCAATGGGCTCATTTTATAATAACCTGCGATGGTACGCAGATGTATTTAACGCTTGTTAATAAAAATACCGGTGTGGTTTATGTAAACAATCAGGCCGTAACATTAAATAATAACGTAGGCACATCGTCCGCACCTGTTACAAAGCTGGTATTTGGGAAAATATTGGGTTCTGGCACGGGAGCGATGGGTTTGTCTAATCTTAAAGTATACACAGTAGGAACGGATACATCGGAGAATGCCATTGCAAAAAGTGCAAAAGTGAATGTTCCGGGTGAGACATCTTTTGCTCTTACGGCACATACGTCGGATGTTGAGGGTGTGTCCTATGATATATCTTCGCTTGTAAGCGGCATTACTTATGAACTTCAAGATATGAACGGAAATGCTGTAAGTCCGACGGGATTTAGTTTAAGCAGCGGCGGAGTTCTCACTATCGCGGATAGCGCAAGCACAGGGACGCCATACAGAGTCGTTGTGAAGGTGAACGGATACACGGTTTTGATTTACAATCTTGAGTATCTGAAAAAGACATTGACAACAGATACAGCTTTGACGTTTGACAGCGGTGTGGGTGGCGCTACGATAACATCGGCGACTGGGTATGCCATTTCAAACTCCAACGGTACCTTAAAGTATACAAAAACTGCGGGTACGGCATACAACAGCAATGTTATTTTAAATGTGCCAGTGACGACACAGGCGCTACCGACGAG
>JAOAAV010000005.1 GCA_026418715.1 Clostridia bacterium | reverse complement strand
CCACATAGGTATGCTCTATGCCATTGGAAGTTAAAAAATCATGATATGCGCGATTTTGGGCAATAAGAAAATCCTCCGTTCCGCACGCCATATATATTGAAGGAATTTCTTTGCCTTCTTTTTTCAAATTTCCTGCCAGAGCTTCCGGGTCCCTATCACTGCCGACAACTTCGTTCAAGTCGCCAAAAACCCTTCTATAATAGCCATAGTCGGCAATCGGGCCTTTAAAGTCCGCCGGCATTCCGGAAATATCGCGAATTATCAATGCGGAGGACAGCGCAATAATTTTTCCGAAATTGGAGTTATATTTAAGTCCTGTATGGATTGCACCATATCCGCCCATAGAAAAACCACCCACGAAGGTATCTTCCCTCTTATCGGAAATCGGGAACATTTTGCGGGTAAATTCCACAAGTTCAGCTCCTGTATATTCTCCATGCAGTTCCGCTTTGTCGGTATCATCAAGATAAAAATTATTTTCGCCCGATGGCATAAAAACGGCAATCCCATATTTTGAGGAAAGCTCTTGTATTCTTGAACCGCATATCCAGTCCATATGGTTTCCCGAATAGCCATGCAAAAGGTATATTGCCTTGAAAGGTGTTTTGGGCTGCTCATCTCCCCATGCGTCAAGAGGAACAAGCGCATTGAACGTAGTAAGCCTCTTTAACGATTTTGAATAAAAATTTACCTGCAAAAAAGCCATTTTATTCGCTCCCTTTTATTTAAAATTTATTTTTAAACTTATTGCAAAATCCTATATCTGAAAGAATTACAAATAAGCAAAGGGTTCTCTGGCATCTATAAATTTTACCGGAATTCCATCAAGCATTGGTTCAAGCCACTGAGCCATATATTTCATTCCGGCCTCCTCACTGCGTTCATGTCCCAGTATAAGCATTGATTTATTCATGCCAAGCGCCGCTGCATCACGGATATATGGGCACAAAGTCCATTCCGTAATATCCCCGCAGACCATAACATCCAGATTCTGTTTTCTCATCAACTGCATAGGCATTTCCTCAACGCCGAGGCCAAGGCTTCCTCCGCCCACAAGTATTCCAACGCGCCTGCATTTTGTATCCGGAGAACCAACTATCCGTATTGTTTCCATATCCAATTTTTCTTTGAAAAAACTGCAAAGATCCCTCAAAGACATTTCCGGTATTTCATAGCAATGTGGAAATTTAAGCCCGCAGATTAAATAATCCTCCCAGCCTATTTCTTTCAGCAGTCCATCATATATTAAATCCGTAGGGGCGGCATGCATATGGTCATGGAACCTCCAAATTGCTATGCCATTGCTGTCAAGCAATTCTTTCTTTTTTAAGTAAACCGGATCGTCTTTGAGCCAATCAGTACCATCACATGCGGTATAATATGTCGGCTCATGTGTAATAATCAAGTTTGCCCCATATTCTATTGCCTGTTTTATAACATCGACAGTAGCCATGAATGTTGTTGCTACCTTAGCTACTTCGGCATCATAGCTTCCGCTCATAAGTTGATCGCAGGTTTTTTCAAATTTTATGCCGCCAAAATTATTTATGATTTTGTCAGTTATATCCTTTACTTTCATTTTATCTCCCCCTTACTTAAAAATCAATATCTCACAAAAAATTAAGAATGTTCACCAAAAAGCACACTATCCTTTTACTGCTCCTATAACAACACCTTTTATAAAATATTTTTGTATAAAGTGAAATATTATCACAACAGGAATTATCCCCATAACAGCCAGCGCCATTCTTATTGAAGTGCTTGGAAGCTGAACTGCAACCGTACCAATTGCCGAAGCTGCGGAGCCGGATTTTAAAAACTGAATATTTTCCATTATTCTGACTAAAAGATTTTGTATTCCAAAAAGCTTTGGTTCAGTTATATAGTAAAGTCCGTTTATCCAATCATTCCAGTAAGCAAGGCCTGTAAATATTCCTATTGTTGCCACAGACGGGATTGAAAGCGGGAGTATTATTTTGAAAAATATTCTCATTTCTCCCGCTCCGTCGATTTGCGCCGATTCAATCAAAGAAACAGGTATATTGTTTCTATAATAGTTGGTCATCAAAAAAACATTAAAAGCATTCATTAAATAATTAGGCAGTATAAGCGCCAATATGGCTGTCTCTTATACACATCTCCA
>JAOAAV010000080.1 GCA_026418715.1 Clostridia bacterium | reverse complement strand
CCGTATAAGTTCACGGGGAAGGAGTTGGATCGGGAGACTAACCTGTATTATTTCGGTGCAAGATACTACGATGCGCAGTTGTCGAAGGGGATTTCAACTGATCCGATATTTGAAAAATATTTGCCAAAACCTGCAGATTTTGATAATGATCATGATTATTACTGGCACGACAAAAATGATAAATATCAAAAACTTCGTGGGATGGGAGGTGTGTATAATCCAATAAATAATAATTTATACTGCTTTACTTATAATAAACCAATCAATGCGGTTGATCCTGATGGAAATGAACCTCATTTGATTGCTATGGCAGTTGGTGCAGTTTATGGTGCAGTTTCTTCTGCTGTCTCTTTGTATACCGCTTCTGATGGAAAGGCCACAGCAACTGATTATCTTGCTGTTTGTACTTTTGGAGCCGCAACAGGTTCAGTTGTTGGTCTTTTAGCTGTTACGGTTCCCCAAGCCTCACCACTTCTGATAGCTGCATATGAAAGTGGCTTAAAGAGCATGGTCAAACAACAAATTGTTAATAAAATCAATGCAAAAGATACAATAGTTGATATCGGAAGTTCGTTGATATCCAGGGGTACTGCCGGTAAGGCTGTTTCAGGTATGATTAAAGATAAGGCATCTGCAACGGCCGGCGACTATGCGAAGAAGTATGCTACTCAAAAGTTAGTACAGCTGAATGTTGATGCAACAATCTCCGAGGCTAAAAAGGCTTGGAAAGATATCAACCGGAATAACGAGAAAAGAAATTAGAATATGGTTGTTTATAAAATTAAAATGAACAACAGAAAAGAACCTGCTTTTGTCTTAAAGGATGACAAAAAAATTGCTGATTTCAAATATTACGACTCCCCGCATAATTACAATTTTATTTTTGACGGAAAAAATTATGAAATAATTGTCAAAAAAACAATCAGGCCAGTAATCAACCTTGAAGTGGATTCAACGACAGTTGGGAGCGCATTGATTTCTAAGGGGATGTTTTTTCTTAAAGTTGAAATTTCTTTTTTTGATCAGCACTATATATTGAAAAAGTACTTTTTTACACGAGATATGATAATTTTAATTGATAAGCATAAAATTGGCAACGTAATGCCAGATGGTATTTTGTCAGATAACATAAAAATATTAATAAATTCAGAAGTATCGGAATTGTTGGGTATTTTTATTGGTTGGTTAGTATTTTTCTCTTGGTTGTATACATACCAGTTTGCATAGTCTGATGTCCGGAGGTTTATAATGTATAATTGTCCCCACTGTGGTGCTTCATCAATATCAAAAATGGATAAATTTTTTCTTGGCCCTGCATCGAAAATGCAATGTAAGAAATGTGGTAAAGAAATAGGTGTTGCAAAATCATCCTATATTTTTGTGGTCATATTGGTTCTCATGGCATTATTCGTTGTTAAATGGTTTGATTCATCTGTTGTTCAAATTGCTTTTATTTCCTGTCTAACAGTGTTAGCAGTAGTTATTCAGTTACAAGTAGTCCCATTGGAAAAGAGATGATCTTCCATCCCAACTCTATGCGGAAAAAACGGCAAGGTGGAGAAATGGTGAGGCTGTTGAATTTCCGGCGCGCGTGGCTGGGAGAGACTGGCCATGTTGCATAAAGCCCCGGAGCGCAGACGCAGTTTTACCTCTTTGTGAAACGCATTTTTTTAATCATTGAGGCCACCTCTAAAACTCAAAAAGACTTGAAAAAATATATGATATATTATTGCTCTATTAAAATATTAATACAGTGAAGTATTAGTAATTACAAGAACGAAAAGAAAAAAGCTCAGATCGCTTTTTGAATATCAGGAAAGGATGGAAGATCTGACAAAGAAAGCATGGCATCTGGAGGGATTGAACGATATAATACTCTGGGAGGACTTTTGAGGGTAGATTGAAGTGGTATTCGACAAGGAAGCAAAAGGCCCTGGTGGTGCGCAGCATTTTGATTACGTGACGATGTTTAAGATACTCATTGTGCAGCGGTTTTATTCACTTTCTGACGAGCAGACGGAATATAAGATAAAGGATCGGCTTTCGTTTCAGAAATTTTTAGGGCTCACACTATCAGATGAGGTGCCGATGAGAAGACGATATGGCATTTTCGGGAGTGTTTGGTGAAAGCGGGTATATTTTCGCAGTTTTTTGATCTTTTTAACGCATATTTGAAAGAGAAAGGGGTTGTGGGGAAAGAGGGTGTTATTATGTATGCGCGCTGGCTGAAGAAACGAGGGCGCAATTACTTTGGGTATAAGAATCATATCAAGATTGATACAGAGAGCAAGCTTATTTTAAAATCGCTTACGAGCAGTGCCAATGTGCATGATTCACACGCACTACCACATCTTTTCGACAATGAAGAAGATAAGGGCAAAACCGTCTGGGCTGATTCGGCCTATCCGAGGAAATTGTTATACCCATATACGAGGAAAATTCGCGTGCACAAAAAAGGGTGCAGATACCAGAAACTTACGAAACGGCAGAAAGCATGCAACCGGAAAAAATCTAAAATTCGTTGTCGCATTGAACATGTATTTGGTTATGTGCACTCGGTGATGAAAGGATATTATTTTCAATCTCGAGGATATGCATGAGCGGAAAGGTATATTATGCTCACAAATCTTTTGTATAACATGTGCCGTTACCGGTTACTTGTCAGCAGGACGTAAGGATAATGGCAAAGGTATGTGGAAAAATGGATAAAATTTGGAGAGCCGATAAGGTGAAGCAGAAAAAAAGATAAGCTGTAATATGTTTTTTTTGAAATACTTGTAAAAAACTGACCTTCACAGGTAAAAACGGGTGCGATATTTGAGGTTTTTAGAGGTGGCCTTAATAATAAGCCTTGGTATCGTGGATGGCAATGAAAGATGTTTTTGCTATTCATTGTTAAGAATTGTGTTCTGTTAGTTGGATATGGTGTAATACTTGTGAGCCCGCTACTACGATGCACGAATAAGTAGGTGGATAAGCGCGGATCCGGCGCTTGCGGAAGGCAAATACTTCCCCGGGGCTAATGACTTTGACACCGAGCACGACTTTTACTGGTACCTTGCGCAGGACGCAAGCAAAAAATTACCGGGGCTTGGAGGTATTTATAATCCGATAAATCTCAATCTCTACGCATATTCGGCAAATAATCCAATACGGTATATAGACCCCGATGGCAAGCTGCTTGGCTGCAGCAATAGAACAGACCGCGGAACTCAGTTCGTGAATTTTATGATGAGTGGGCGGAAGAGGATGGAATTTTTTTAGATAAAAAATCGAGAACCGAGCTTAAAAGGATAGGAGAAAGTTTGAATACGGTGAATGATGCCAAGAAGTTTCTTTTTGTCGCATCAATATACGCGGCGGCATTGGATGGAGTGAGTGCTAAAAGTGATATTCGCGACAAAGTGATTGCGCTGGCAAACATGGCAGGAGTAACATCGACCGCGTTACCCGATGAAATAGCCACGGCACTGGGTG
>JAOAAV010000048.1 GCA_026418715.1 Clostridia bacterium | reverse complement strand
CATTTTATGGGAGCGTTCTTGCAAATTGCATTTTTACTCCTCTTGCGGGAAAACTTAAAGGTATTACCGATCAAGAGGTGAAATACAATGAATTGATTTTAGAGGGACTTTTGTCCATTCAGGCAGGCGAAAATCCGAGATTGATAGAGGAGAAACTTCGTTCCTTTATATCCAAGCAGGACCAGCAAAAGGAACAGAAATCAAATAATCAAGGGAGTGTGGAGGCATGAGGAAGTCCCGTAATGATGACTCCGGACCGAAGGGCGCCAATTGGATGGACACCTACGGAGATATGGTTACCCTGATATTGACGTTTTTTGTGCTTCTTTATTCATTCTCCTCAGTGGATTCAAAAAAGTGGGAAAGGTTAGTTGCCGCTTTGAGCGGGAATAAATCTGTGCTTATGAATGAAGCAGATATAAAAGAACTTCAGTATCCTCAGGTTGATACCAGTGAGCCGCAGCCGTCGGTGAGCAGCGACGAGCAGGATGCCTTGAATGCTTATCAGGCTGCTATGGAAAGCTCTGCTAACCTTTATGCGAAGATTAAAGGATATGTGGATTTGAATAACTTGTCTGAGGATATCATGCTCTCAAGAACAGGTGATGAAATTCGCGTCAGGTTTACAAATAATGTTTTATTTGACTTGGGCAAGGCAACAATCAAACCCGAAGCACATGAGATATTGAATGAAATCGCAAGTGCAATCAATACCTATGGAAGCAGCATTGAAATGATAAGAATTGAAGGACATACTGACAATATTCCCATTTCTAACAGGGAATTTGCGTCCAATTGGGAATTATCCACTTCCAGAGCCGTTAATGTGCTCAGATATTTAATAGAGCAGGACGGACTCTCGCCGGCTATGCTATCGGCAGTCGGATACGGTGAATACCATCCTTTCGGCGATAACAGCACGGAGGAAGGAAGAAGATTAAATAGACGCGTGGATTTCGTTATTGATGTCACGCATATCCCTGAAAATATAAATAACTAAGAACCGGGGGTTGGTCAAGTGAAGAAAAGTATTGTAATAATTGTATTGGCGGCTATGCTATTGGCTGTGTCGGGCGGTGCGGGTTATTTTTTTATGTCACGCAAAGCGGCGGCAAAGGCAGAAGTTTTCGTTTATGATCCGGGCGATTTTTTTGTCACCAATGTGGTTGACAGCAAATGTCTTATAAAAACGGATATTATCATTGAAACAAACAATAAAGAAACGTATAAGTTTTTTGAAAGCAATCAGTTTAAGGTAAGAGATACTGTCATTGAAATTTTAAGGAGTAAAAAATTTCACGATATGATGCAGCCGGAGGTTCAAGGTATTTTGAAGCAGGAAATTAAAACTGCATTGGAATCGAATTTTGGATTGGCGGGCATTGACAGCATATATTTCAATGAGTTTGTTGTTCAGCAGTAGAATAAAAAGGACATATCGTTTTTCAAGCAAGGTCGATATGATATATTAAGAAACCTCCGAACAATTCTAAGATCAAAAGATGCTTTTTGTAAACTCGTTTTTTGATTTTCTCCAATCAGAGGTTTCATAGCAACAGTAGATAGGGCGGTGAAAAAATTGTCGGATGTATTATCCCAAAGCGAGATTGATAATTTACTGAAAGAATTGACGCAGGGCAATTTAAAGGATGAACAAGTTGAGGATGAAAAGTTTAAAAGATATGACTTCAGAACAGCCAATAAGTTTACAAAAGAACAGGTGAGAACACTTCATAATATTTACAGTACGTTTTCTCATTTGTTTTCCACATATTTGTCGGGGACACTGAGAACAACATGTCAGGTTGAAGTTCTTTCAGCGGAGGAGCTGACTTATTCGGAGTATACAAATTCCCTTCAGTCACCGCTTATTCTTGCGATTATAGACATGGCGCCTTTAGAGGGTTCGACGTTGATTGAAATGTCACCTAACATTGCGTATGGTATTATTAATCGTTTGCTGGGCGGCAAGGGAGGAGATCTTGAAGCCTCAAAAACTTTTACAGATATAGATATTGCGCTGATAGAAAAGGTTATAGTGCAAATATTGAAGCAAATTGACAGCGCTTGGTCAAGAATAGTGGCGGTTCGTTCGGTGCTCAACAGAATAGAAACGAGCCCGCAATTTGCTCAGATTGTGTCATACAGCGAACCGACCGTAATTGTTACGATCAGCGTCAAGATTGCAGACGAGGTAGAAGGGTTTATCAACATTTGTATTCCGTTAGTGGCATTGGAGCCTGTTTTGGACAACATGGAAAGTTCCATATGGGTATCTAGCAAAAAAGTTATTATTGACAAAGAAAACGAAAAGGAGATTAAAAAGAGACTTTTAAATACAAAGTTTGAGTTGATAGCTACATTCAACGAGATATCGATGACGCTTGGAGAGTTTCTTGCACTTGAGACAGGAGATGTTATAAAGCTTGATCAAAAGGTCACGGATAAATTGAAGCTTAGCGTTTCCAAACTGCCGAAGTTTTATGGCAAGCTGGGGGTTTTTGAAAATAGGTATGCCGTTAAAATTGCAGATATTATAGAGGAGGAACAAGAAGATGGGTGAAATGTTAACGCAGGAAGAAATAAATCAGCTATTAAGCAACAGCTCATCAATTCAGAAGGAACTGAGCACATTATCTGATTTGGAAATGGATACGTTAGGGGAGATAGGCAATATCAGTATGGGTTCGGCCGCAACGGTCTTGCATAATTTGCTGGGGCGCAGGGTAACCATAACTACTCCCGTTGTTACCGTTACAAATTACGAATTGCTAAAAGAGCATCATGATGTTCCCTACGTTGCGGTGCGGGTTTCTTACATTGAAGGTTTGCATGGCGACAATATGCTTATAATAAAAACGAGTGATGTAAAAGCTATTACCTCTATATTAATAGGGAGTGAGGACTTTGGCGTAGATGAGGAGGAGCTTGGAGAATTGCATTTGAGTGCGATATCCGAGGTTATGAATCAAATGATGGGAGCCTCTGCAACGTCCATGTCAAAGCTTATTAATATGCCTATCAATATCTCTCCGCCAAAGGCAGATATTATAAATTTTAAGCAAGAGAAGTTAGACTCTGAAATATTGAATGAGCAGGAAGAACTGGTGGCAATATCATTTACCATGGAGATTGAAGGCCTTTTCACTACGGAAATTATGCTTTTGATGGGTCTTCAATTCAGTAAAAATGTTGTGGAAAGCTTTTTCCAGCAGCACGAAGAACAAAAAGAACAGCCTCAGGCGGTTGTTCCTGAGCCGGTTCCCGAACCTGCACCGATGCCGTCTCCTGCATCTGTTTACGCACAGGAGCCTGTAAAAGCTTCCGAGCCGGTTCGTGAATATCAGCCTTCTCAGTCTGCCGGTTCGGTTAATGTGAAGCCAGTTCAGCTTGAAAGATTTGAACCGGTGTCTGATACTGTTACCGGAGAGAACATTGATCTTCTTATGGATGTTCCGCTTCAGGTTACGGTGGAACTTGGAAGAACAAAGAGAACGTTAATGGAGATATTAGAACTTAACGTTGGCTCTGTTATAACTCTTGATAAGCTGGTTGGAGAACCGGTTGATGTTGTTGTCAACGGCAAGATGGTTGCCAAAGGGGAAGTTGTAGTGGTTGACGATAATTTTGCTGTCAGAATTGTTGATATTATCAAGGCGAATAAAAGAAGTCGCATAATGTGAGAGGACTATCATGTTTTTTGATATATTGAAGGTTGGTTCCTATATATTCATATTTGTTCTGATATTATGGCTTCTTGTTTTTGTAATGAGGAAGATGTCTGTTTACGCCACTTCGTTCGGTACGTCAAAATACATGAAAGTTGTGGACAGGCTTGCAATTAATAAAGACGCGGGAGTCCTTATTGTCCAAATCGGTGAAAAATATATGCTTCTTGGCGTATCAAGCGGGAATGTGGAAATTCTGCGGGAATTGAGTGAAGAAGAACTTAAAGAATTTCAGTCGGAATCGTACGTAAATACGCAGGTGTATGAAAAGTTGACAAAAGAGGCGGCAAAGGCTTTTAAAAATATTTATTGCAAGATTTCCTCAGTGAAAAAAGGTCAGTTAAAAGAGCGGAGATTTGCCGATATGTTGAATATCAAATTTGAAGGGAAGACAAGAACCGGCAAAGATTCTGCTATAGATGAAATTTTAGATGATTCTGTAAAAAGGACAAGGCATCTGAAGAATAAAATTGCAATGAATGAAGGTGATGGCGAGCATGAAAAAAAGGACTAAAAAAATAATAGGTCGTGTTTTGGCGTGCTCGTTGTTATTCGGTTTGTTTTTAATACCTACCGTACATGCGGTAAACATTTTCCCGTTTGGTGAAATCGGATGGGACGGGACACAGCAGGATATGGCTACAAGCGTTAAAATTATGCTTGTGCTGACAATTTTATCGCTTGCGCCTTCAATTCTTATCATGATGACAAGCTTTACAAGGATTATTATTGTATTGTCATTTGTGAGGAATGCATTGGGACTTCAGCAGTCGCCGCCCAATCAGGTGCTTATAGGTTTGGCGCTTTTCCTGACATTTTTCATAATGTCTCCTGTAGTTGATGATATAAAGACCAATGCTTATGATCCGTATGTTGCAAAACAAATAACCCAAGCACAGGCATTTGAAAACGCCAAAAAGCCGCTTCGCGATTTTATGCTAAGACAGACATATTCTAAGGATTTGAATTTATTTTTGGATCTGTCGAATAAGGAGCAGCCGGAGCAATATGATCAGATTCCTATGAATATTGTTGTACCGGCATTTATCACAAGCGAACTTAAAAGGGCTTTTCAGATAGGTTTTTTCATATTTATTCCTTTTGTTGTAATTGACATGGTTGTATCAAGCACATTGATGTCGATGGGGATGATGATGCTTCCGCCGGTTATGATTTCTCTGCCGTTTAAGGTGATGCTGTTCGTACTGGTGGATGGATGGGATTTGATTATCAGCACTCTCATTAAGAGTTTTGGATAGAAAGTGGTGTTTTTATGAGTCAAACAGATGTTATAAATGTTTTTCAGCAGGCTCTTTATACGATAATATTGATTTCTGCACCCATATTGGGCGTAAGTTTGGTTGTGGGGCTTGCGATATCGATTTTTCAGGCCACCACACAAATTAACGAACAAACACTGAGTTTTGCTCCGAAAATTATTTCCATATTCATCACCTTGATTGCCTTTGGACCGTGGATGCTCAATAAACTTATAGATTTTACAAATAAATTGTTTGATTTTATCAATATGGCCGCAGGCTGAGGATATTGACATGGAATTGACTGTTGGAAGTTTTGCGGGCTGGGCAGGATATATGCTTTTGATTTTTTTAAGGGTTATATCGACCTTTGTTTTAAGCCCGCTATTCGGAAAGCATATGCCCAATATAGCAAAAATAGTGTTTAGCATATTGCTTTCGTATATCATTATTTCAGTATTTCCGCCACAAAATACACTTGTTTTGGGAACTGTTTTGGAATTTGCGGTTGTATGCATTAAGGAAGTAAGCTTGGGATTGATACTGAGCGTTATGGTTGTTATGTTTATCAGTTGTGTATATGCGGCGGGAAGCATTATAGATATGCAGCTTGGCTTTAGCTTTGCGCAGCTTTACGATCCGCAGATGAATGCACAGGCGCCGCTTTCGGGAAATTTTTTAAACCTTGTTTTGGTCGTTTTGTTTTTTGCAACCGACGGACACCATATACTGATTAGGATTATATACAACACTTTTGTTCAGATTCCGCCCGGAGCAGTTAATTTTAACGGGGAATTGATAAAGGTTATAGTGCAGGTTTTTGCGTTGTCTTTTACTTTGTCGATAAGAATCGCAATGCCGGTTTTAGCTGTATCTTTGGTTGTTGAAGTTTTGCTGGGGGTTATATTTAAGGCAATACCACAGATGAATTTTTTTGTAATAGGTTTCCCTGTTAAAATATTTATAGGTCTTATTGTTATGATGGCTTTTATACCTGTATTTGTAAATATGAGCGATTATATTTTTCAGGATATGTTTTCTGCAATACAGAAAATTTTCGAGGAAATGGGTGGGGTACCGTGATAATGATGGCTATGGATGACAAAACTGAAAAAGCCACACCCAAACGGCGAAAGGAAGCCAGAGAAAAGGGGCAGGTATTTAAAAGCGCTGATTTGAGCGCAGCAATTTTGCTTTTGTCTATGTTTGGAATACTAAAGGTAGCTGGTGGAACGTTTGTATACAATGTGGAAAAGCTTTATCTAAAGTACTTTTCCATGGCGGGCACAGCAACCGAGCCGCTGAATACGGATGATTTGGCGAGTATTTTTCTAAGTGCCGCGGTTATATTTTTCATCATCATAGTTCCCATACTCGGCGCATCTTTACTTGTTTCGTTGATTACGAATTATCTGCAAGTGGGGTTTTTAAATGTAAAAGATCCGCTTACTCCAAAATGGGAGAAAATAAATCCCATTCAAGGTTTGAAGAGAATATTTTCCATGCGTTCCGTTATAGAGATGGTGAAATCAATTATCAAGTTCACAGTAATGGCGTATATTTTATATAAAGAAATCAGGAAAACATTTTCAAGCTTTCCGTCTTTAATAAGCAGTGAGCTTGTCGTTTCCTTAAAATTTGTTGTTGATTTTACAATGAAAGTTGCTTTTAAGCTGGGATTGGCGCTTTTGATTATAGGAGTAATAGACTATTTCTACCAATGGTGGGAATACGAGAGAAGTCTTATGATGACAAAGCAGGAAGTAAAGGACGAATTTAAGCAAACTGAAGGTGACCCTTACATTAAGGGAAAATTAAAACAGAAACGTACTCAGATGAGCATGATGAGAATGATGTCAGAAGTGGCAAAAGCCGATGTTGTAATAACAAACCCGACACATTATGCCATTGCGATTGTGTATGACGAAACGATTGGCAGTGCGCCGATTGTACTTGCAAAGGGAAAAGATTTTGTAGCTCAAAAGATTAAGGAAAAAGCGAAAGAATTAAAGATTGAAATAGTTGAGAATAAGCCATTGGCACAGGCACTGTATGCAACGGTGGAGATAGGAGAGGAAATTCCTTCCGAGTTTTATGCAGCTGTTGCCGAAATTTTGGTTAAGATATATAACATTAAGAACAAATAGGGAGGGGAGCAGGCGAGATGAAATTCAGCGATATAGGAATAGCGGTTGTGGTTTTGCTTGTTGTGTTACTGATTATTATTCCTTTAAATCCTACCCTGCTGGATATTTTATTGGTTATAAATATAACAACATCACTTATGATATTGCTTAAAACCTTGTATGTGCATGAACCGTTGGATTTTTCTACATTTCCTCCGCTTCTTCTGCTTATAACGATTTTCAGGCTTTCTCTTAACATTTCCTCTACACGTTTGATTTTGGGAAATGGCGGGGATGCAGGCCACGTTATCCAAACATTTGGGAATTTCGTTATAGGAAGCAACTTGGTAGTCGGAGTTATTATATTCTTGATTATCATCGTTATTCAGTTTTTGGTTATCACCAAAGGTTCGGAGAGAGTTTCCGAGGTTGCGGCAAGATTTACGCTTGACGCTATGCCCGGTAAGCAGATGTCTATTGACGCCGATTTAAATACAGGGGTCATCACTGAGAAAGAGGCAAGAGAGAGAAGAATGAAAATTCAGCAGGAAGCTGATTTTTATGGATCCATGGATGGTGCGAGCAAATTTGTCAAGGGTGATGCCATTGTAAGTATCGTTATTACGATTATAAATATTGTCGGCGGAATTATCATAGGTGTTACAAGCGGCGGGATGGAGCTTTCGGAAGTTGTTTCCGTTTACACTCTGGCAACTGTGGGCGACGGATTAGTGAGTCAGCTGCCGGCACTTTTGATTTCGACAGCGACTGGTATTATTGTAACCCGTGCCGCTTCGGAAAATCATCTTGGCAAGGATTTGAGAGATCAGTTGGTTGGGCAGCCTATTATTATGATGATTACTGGCGGGATTTTAGTACTTTTGAGTCTTATCCCCGGATTGCCCAAGGTTCCCATTATTGCGATTGCGGCCTTGTTTGGTTTCATGGGGTATACCCTAACGAATGCAACTAAAAAGGTTCGTGAAGTGACAGCGGACGAGCATCTTGAAAAAATGGCTCAGGAAACGAGAAAGCCTGAAAATATTGTTTCTCTTCTTCAGGTGGATCCTATTGAGATGGAATTTGGATACAGCATTATCCCGCTTGCCGATGTTGCAAAGGGTGGAGACCTTTTGGACAGGGTGGTAATGATAAGGCGTCAGTGTGCGATTGATTTAGGAGTAATTGTGCCGAGCATCCGCCTTAGGGATAATATTCAGCTTGAGTCTAACGAATATGTTATAAAAATCAAAGGTATTGAGGTTGCAAGAGGAAAGGTAATGCCTAATCATTATTTGGCTATGAATTCTTCAAATTCGGATGAAGAAATAAAGGGTATAAAAACAAAGGATCCTGCTTTTGGGCTTCCCGCTCTTTGGATTGATGATAAAGAGAGAGAGAAGGCTGAAATGTTTGGGTATACTATTGTAGATCCGCCTTCTGTAATTGCGACTCATTTGACTGAGATTATTAAAAAATACAGTTATGAGCTTATGAATAGACAGCAGGTGCAGACACTGATTGATCATTTGAAAGAAACGCAGCCTGCGCTTGTTGAAGACGTAATTCCAAAGGTTGTGAGCCTGGGTGACGTTCAAAAGGTTCTTGCAAACCTCTTGAAGGAAAACATCTCAATAAGAGATATGGCAACAATAGTGGAGGTTTTAGGAGATTACGGCAAGCTTACGAATGACACGGTTCTATTGACCGAATATGTGAGACAGGGCTTAAAAAGAGCGATTACGCAGAGGTTTGCACCGGATAGAAAGCTCAGGGTGGTTACGATTTCCCCCGAACTTGAACAAATAATTGTTGAAAATATCAGGCAGTCGGAGCAAGGCTCATACCTTAGTTTGGAGCCGCAGACTATACAAAAAATGTTTAAAAGCCTGAAAAAGGTGCTGGATAAGGTTATGTCATTTGGTGTACAGCCAATTGTTTTGGCATCGCCTCAAATAAGGGCGCATTTTAAAAAACTTACGGAGCAGATTGCACCGGATCTGATTGTTTTATCCTTTGGAGAGCTTGAACAAAATATTGAAATTCATGCTGATGGAGTAGTGAGTATATGATTTTAAAGAGATATATTGTAAATGATATACAGGATGGAATAGAGAAGGCAAAAAAGGAGCTTGGCAGTGAAGCGGTAATTTTGAGTACAAAGCAGATTAAGCAAAGAGGTATTAAGGGGCTGTTTTCAAAGCCGAAGCTTGAGGTGCTTGTTGCGTATGATTCCAAGCAGGAGATTGCCATTGACAGTGCAAATTTGCCATCTAAAAAAGCGCTTGAGCCGAAATCTAAGAGAATGTATAGCAATACGGATATGTCTGATCTAGAGAATAAAATTTCAAACATAGACAATATGCTCAATACTTTTTTGAAGAGGTTTGACAATAATTACAGTGACAAGTTTGCAAGCTATTCAAAGGATGTGAGAAATTTTGCGAGCAAGCTTCTGGAAAACGAAGTTAAGGAAGAAATAGTGTACAAGCTTGCCGATGAAATAAGCGGCTTGACGAAGCAGGAAAATTTAGAGGAAGCGGAAGCTATAAAGAGAGTTTCTGAAAAATTTTTGGGCAAAGAAAAAGCCATTGTTTTGAAGAGGAATAAGCCAACCGTTGTCTTGTTTTTGGGTATAACGGGAGTAGGGAAAACTACGACACTGTCAAAGCTTGCAACAATGTTTGCGGTTTCCAAAAATAAAAAAGTCGCAATTATCACAACGGATACCTACAAAATTGCATCGTCCGAGCAGCTTAAGGTTTATTCGGAGATATTGGATGTTCCTCTGAGCATTATTTACTCGACGAATGAAATTGATGGAGAGATTCAAAAATATCAGGATAAGGATATTATTTTTATAGATACCGGAAAAAATCCGGATGAGAGTGCATATCGTGAAGGCATTCGTGAAATTATCAGCTTGGCAAATCCTGATGATATTTTTATGGTTCTCAGCGCCCACACGACGTATAAAAGCTGTGTTAAAATTTTGGACAGCTACAATTACGTGAAAAACTATAAATTCATTATAACAAAGATGGACGAAGCAATGTCTGTCGGAACCATTTTCAATGTGCGTTCCTTGTCAAATAAGCCGATATCTTATCTGACGTATGGACAAGTTTTAACTGAAGATATACAAGAATACAACCCCTCTCGGATTGTGGAAGAATTAATGGGGGTGACTAATTAGCCATGCTGGATCAAGCGCAGATGCTCCGAAATTATATAAACGGCAGAAGAAGAGAAGACAAGCAGGATGAAAGCGGACAAAAAAAAGGTGCGAAAATCATTTCCGTTACCAGCGGCAAGGGAGGCGTAGGAAAGACTAATTTCACCGTAAATTTTGCGATTGAGCTTGCAAAAAGGGGAAACAAGGTCTTGATTATAGATGCCGACTTTGGATTGTCAAATATCGATGTAATTATGGGCATCATACCAAAATACGACTTATCCTATGTTTTAAGAAGAGAAAAGCATTTGGCTGAGATTATGAATGAAGGGCCTTTTGGAGTCAAGTTTATTTCAGGGGGTTCAGGAGTATATGATTTGCTATCGTTGGACAGAGAAGATATAGAATATTTTCTAAATGAGCTTTTGTATCTGGATAACATTGTGGATACTATCATATTCGATACGGGGGCGGGAATTAATGAAAACAATATACAGCTTATACGTTCGAGCAATGAAGTAATACTTGTAACCACTACGGAGCCGACGGCTATAGTTGATGCGTATGCGCTTGCGAAAACGGTATTTAGAAACGATACAGGTGCGAAAATAAGATTAGTGATTAACAAGGCTGATTCTGCTGGTGAAGCTAGACGGATAACTGATAATTTTTCAAGCGTGACGAACAGCTATTTGAATGCAGGTATTGAGGAGCTGGGGTATATATTGGAAGATGCAAACGTAAGCAGAGCAGTAAAAATGCAAAAGCCGTTTGTGATGAGTTTCCCTAATACAACGGCATCTAAAAACATGGCAAACATTACAACTCGGTTTTTAAACCTTTCGACCGAGAACGACAGGTTTGGGCTCAAGTCATTTTTTCAGAAAATGCTCAAAAGGTAGCTTGGTATTTTATCATGTATGGGGGTGATGGCCATGACCTTTAACAGGGAAGAAGAAGCCGGTTTGTGGAGTGCATATCGTGATGACAGAAATGTAGAAAATAGAAACAAGCTTGTTGTTTTCTACAGTCCGTTTATTAAAATAACGCTGGGGAGGCTTGTTTCTTATTACAACAAATACATTGATTATGAAGATTTGATGGCCTACGGCATGCTCAGTTTGATAGATGCGATAGAAAAATTTGATGCTGGCAAAGGGGTAAAATTTGAAACGTATGCATCCATAAGAATAAGGGGCGGGATCATCGACCAATTGAGAAAACAAGATTGGCTGCCGACGAGTCTAAGACAAAAAATCAAAAAGGTTGAAGCCGCCTATAATGAGATTGAAAGTCAGTTTGGAAGAACAGCAACGGAAGAGGAAGTTGCTGAGTATATGGGCATTAGTGTGCCTGAGCTCAAAAATTTGTTGGAGACTTCCCATACGGCTAATGTTATTTGCTTTGATGAGCTTATATCGAATTCATTTGCAAGCGGTGAATATGATCCTGAATACAGTTTGGAAGAAAAGTTTATCAGAGATTCTTTGGTCAAAGCTGTGGATACGTTGTCAGAAAAGGAAAAAATGGTGATCAGCCTGTATTATTATGATGAACTTACATTAAAAGAAATAGGGGCGGTTTTGGGGGTATCCGAATCACGCGTTTCTCAAATACATTCTAAGGTTTTATTGAAATTAAAAAGCAAATTGAGTATTATGATAAAGACGGTATAAAATCTAAATATTTTGGATGTATTAGGGGGTTAAAAAGATGGACGAGATGATTCATGTGAGCACCTCATCCGATAAAATGGAGGCTTATATTGTATTTTCGGCTCCGGATTTAGACGGTGAGAAGCTTCAATTTGAGCAGGTTTTAAGAGCACTTGAGCATGCCAGAATCGTATATGGCATAGATCAGAAGCTTTTGAGAGAGATTTTTGAGGAAAGACAGTATGAAAAAGAGTACAGGGTAGCTGTGGGGAAGCGCCCCATTGACGGTGTTGACGGGAAGGTTATATTTAGATATACATTTGAAAAAGACATAAAGCCCAAGCTTGACGAGAGAGGAAACGTGGATTATTTTAATCTTGATAATTATATTTCAGTAAAAGCTGGGGAGGTTGTGGCGGAATATCAACCTCCGACTCAGGCTGTAAGCGGGATTAACGTATATGGGGGAATTGTCAAGGGCAGGGATGGTAAAAACATAAGAATGCCTGTGGGGAAGAACGTTCAGCTTTTGGACGATAAAATCACAATGGTGGCAAAGTGTGACGGCTTGCTTGAATTTATAGGCGGGAATTTAGTAGTGTCGCCGGTTCTTTCCATCAACGGGGACGTAGATCTGACGACGGGGAATATTGATTTTATCGGCGATGTGAAAATTAGGGGCAATGTGTGCCCAGGGATGAAGGTAGTCGCACAAGGGTTTGTGGAAGTCGGAGGAATGGTGGAAGCCGCAACGATTGAGTCTAGGGGTGATATTGTAATAAACGGCGGAGTAAAAGGAATGGGAAAAGCGGTGCTCAAAGCAGAAGGAAGAGTAGCCGCAAGGTACATTGAAAATGCGACGGTTTGTGCGACACAAAGTGTTACTGCTTCATCCATTATTCAAAGTACAGTAGAATGCCAGGGAACTGTTGAAGTAATTGGAGCAAGAAGCAGCATTATAGGCGGAAGTGTGAAGGCGATGAATTCCGTTATATGCAAAAATATCGGTTCGGAAAATTATATCCCCACATCCATTGAAGTTGGAATGCTGCCTGAATACAGAAGACGGCTGCATGATTTAACCTTGAACATACAAAAAATACAGGCAGAGATAGAAAATTTGGAAAAGATTACACATATCCCTGATGATTCGCTCAGTGAGCAACAAAAGGTTATCAAACAGAGACTGCTGGAAGAAAGACAAAGAAAAACAGTTGTTTTAAAGGAACTGGAAACACAATTGGAAGAGGTCAACGAAAAAATCCAGATTAACGAAAAGAGTTTTATCAGTGTGGAGGACACGGTGCATATAGGTGTGTGCATTACAATAAATAATTCCAAGATGATGATTACATCGCCTTATAAATTTGTTACTTTTAGGCTGGTAGACGGCGAAATTGTTGCAATGCAGCATAAGTAGACGAGTTTTATAAATAAGGAGATTGAGTATGGCTAAGTACTACGTTTTTGCGATTTTTGTTTTCATGCTTTGCTTGCTGCTAATTTTTGCCGTTAAGCTTTTACTCACGGGCAAGGAGAAGGATGACAAGAATGAGAAGCTTTTGAGGCTGTATCGGCAAATTGAAGATATGCTTGACAGCTTTGAGGAGTATGTAGAGGAAATAAAGCGAGAATTTGCAGATGAAAAGGAGCGCATCATGCGATATATGGAGGAGATGAAAATTTCGGAGAAGAAATCGTCAAGCAAGGAAACTCTCCAAACAGAGGCAGTGCCTGCTCAGAATATCAACAAAGCCGCCGATAAAGAAAAGCTGAGTAAGAATGAAATGGTTAAAAAATTGTATGGCGAAGGAATGGAGATAAACGATATTGCAAAAAAGCTTAATATGACGACTTCGGAAATTAAATTAATAATTGACTTAAACAGCTAAAGTTTTATAAACAATTAACGATAAATGATGTCAGGGAGCTTTTGATTTTTAAATTTAAGGGTTCCTTGGAAAGTTTGGGGAGGATTTTATGGTTCGAGGAATATATTCTGCAGGAACAGCAATGCTCACACAAAGGAAAAAGATGGATATAATTGCAAACAATATTGCAAATGCTACTACGAACGGCTTCAAACAGGACAACATGATTTCACGCTCGTTCAAGGATATGCTGATTTCCAAGACGAACAGCTTTTCAATAATTAATACTACTTCCGAGGTAGGTCCCATAAATACGGGTATCCATGTTGATGAAGTTGCTACTAATTTCTCTACCGGAGCGATTACACAAACGGGCAACTATACAGACGTTGCCATAGAGGGTGACGGTTTTTTCGTGATTAACACGGATCAAGGCCCAAGATATACAAAAGACGGTGCGTTTAAGGTAAACGCAGAAGGTTATTTGGTTAATCAGGACGGGCAGGCGGTGATGGGAGAAAACGGTCAGATTTACGTAGGAAACAATAAGTTTTCAGTAAATCAAAATGGTGAGATTTATATAAATGAGCAATACGTTGACAGACTGCAGATAGCGTCATTTGCCGATACGACGTTGCTTAGAAAGGAAGGAAACAATCTTTACAACAATACGGGCAGCGCAATTGTTCAGTCTGATGTTAGAGTCGAGCAGGGGGCTTTAGAGGCATCCAACGTTGATGTTATATCACAGGTAGTGGATATGATGCAAGTTTACAGGAATTATGAGGCTAATCAAAAGATTATCCAAACCATGGACAGCACTCTGGAGAAGGCAGTGAACGAGTTAGGGAAGGTTTAAAGGAGAAAAAAGACTATGATACAAGCACTTAACATTGCGGCTTCCGGATTGAAGGCGCAGCAGACTTCCATTGACACTATAGCTAATAACATTTCCAATGTCGGCACAACCGGATACAAAAAGGAGAGAGCCAATTTCAAGGATGCACTGTACACTGCAATGATAAATCCTGCCGATGCTGCTTCTGCCGCCAATTTACAAAAAGGATCCGGTGTTATTGTGGATTCCGTTTCTTCGATTTTTACGCCGGCAACTATAGTTGAAACAGGGAACGTATTGGATGTAGCCATTGCAAATGAAGATTTTTTCTTTGCTGTTGAGAATCAGGGCGGGCAAACGGTATATACGAGAGACGGAAATTTTGCGGTTTCCGCCGATTCATATTTGACTAAAACTACAGGCGAATATGTCTTGGATGAAAACGGCAACAGAATTTTAGTAAATGGTGATATAAATGACCTTAGAATTTCACGCTCTGGTGATGTATATCTTGGTTCCGATGAGCCGATAGCGAGAATTGCTGTGGTTGGCTTTAACAATCCAGACGGTTTGGAGAAGCTGGGAGGAAACAATTTTGCCGCCACACAGGCATCCGGTGCGGCGACGGAAGCGGAGAATGTCGATTTGAGACATAAATTTATAGAAAATTCAAATGTTGATATGACGGAAGAGATAACGAATTTAATCAAAGCGCAGAGGGCATATCAGCTTTCATCAAGGGTTATTGCTACGGCTGATGAAGCTGAAGGCTTAGCTAATAATTTACGCAGATAGGATGAGGCCTGGTGGATTATAGATATTGTAAAAGGTGTAACAAGCTGTATGTTTTTGGGAATATGCAGCTTTGTAATAATTGTCTTCAAGAGATTGACAAAAGTGTATCAGTAATTAGAAAATATTTGGAGGAAAATCCGGGTTCAAATATTTGTGTGCTGTCACAAAATACCGGAGTTCCCGAAAAGGATATATTGTATTTGCTGCGGGAAGGAAGATTGGTTTTTAGTGATCTGCAGATTACCCTCTATTGCGAGCGATGCGGCAAACCAATATCTGAGGGCAAGTATTGCGGTGAATGCAAAAGAGATTTAGAAAATCTGCTTTCTAAAACGTCTCAAAGCATGCTTGAAGGCAAAATGAAAAAGGAAGAAAAGTCAAAAGGCGATTTAATAAAGGGAATAAATATGAATGTCTTGGAAAGACGAGAAAAAGATTGAAAGTGAGGAGGAGATTGAAGTGAAAATTTCAGGCATATTAAGCAGTTACTTTGTTCAGGCATATAAAAGCAGTTATAATAACGTTTCTGAGAAAAGAAATGCCGCAGGCGATACTGTTGAAATCTCCTCGGATGCCATGGAGTTGCTTGCTGAAAGTGAGGATTTGAGAACTGAAAAGATTGAGGATATCAAGCAGAGGATTGCAAGCGGAAGTTATGCTGTAAATTCGACGGATATTGTTGATAAGATGATTGCAAGTTTAAGGTGATAAGGGATTTTTTTGGGTGAGGCTGTTTTCGGAGTGAAATTCATGGTTTGCGTTTTGTGTTGTATTGATTTGAGAAACAGAATTTGTAAATATTCCTTGAAACAGCCTTTTTAAAGGAGTAGTGCGATATGAAACAGGATATGGAGCAATTGATAAAATGCTTAAATACTCAAAATTATCTTTATCATGAGATGCTGGAGCTTTCGGAAAAAAAAAGACGGGCAGTAGTGGAAAATGACATAGATACGCTTAATTTTATCGTTGAACAGGAAAAAGGCATTGTAGAGAAGCTTTCTGCGATAGAGGGTCTTAGAATAAAATGTTCCGAAAGAATAGGGAAGCAGTTGGGGATAGAAAAAAATATCACGTTGAGGCAGATTATAGACAAAGCAGAAGACACTGCAGATGTTTTATCCACTTTATTGAAGGATTTATCCGAAACGATTTCAAGTTTGAAGAAGTTGAATGGCATCAACAGTAATCTGATAAATATGCAGCTTGGGTATATTGAGAATTTAAAGAATGCATATTTTGCCGCCGATTCTTCTTATGGCAGTGATGGTAAAGATAAAAAGGAAAAGACACAAAGCGTTAATTTGTTTGATAGGACGGTGTAGATATGTCAAGTTCGTTTTATGGATTGGAGATAGCAAAGTCGGGGCTTTATGCAAGCCAGACCGCATTGGAAGTAACCGGACACAACATTGCAAATGCGAGTACGGATGGGTACACAAGACAAACGCTTTCATTAAGCAGCATACCGGGAAAAATTTCATATGCATCTACAGGCAAGGTGTCGGTTGGTGCAGGGGTTTCGGTAGATGGGATAACTCAAATTCGAAACGCTTTTTTGGATAAGCAATATAGAAATGAGAATAGTATTTTAGCGAATTGGTCAGTTAAGTCGGATGTGTTCTATTACGTTGAGGATATGTTTAATGAATCCTCAACCAGCGGTATAGCGGCCACTTTATCTGATTTGTATGATTCTTTTGAGGAGTTGGCTAATGATGCGAGCAGTGCCGACGCGAGGACTCTTGTTCGGCAAAATGCTCAAACTGTTTGCGAAACTATACAGTATTATGCAAAGGGTCTTACAGATCTTCAGCAGGATCAGGATGATGCTATTGTGTCGTCTGTTGAAGAGATTAATAACTTAATATCAGAGATTAACAATTTGAATAAACAAATAAAGAAGTATGAAATGTTTGGAGAAAAGGCAAATGATTTAAGAGATGCCAGAAATTCAAAACTAGACGAATTGTCAAGCTTAATTGATATATCATATTCCGAAGACAGCGAGGGAAAGGTATCAATTTACATGGGATCATATAAGGACGATTCCACACAAAAAGGGGATTATTGTCTGCTTGACAGTTCTACGGATACCGCCTATGAGCTTACTGTTTCCAAGGACGTGGATGGATATTATGGTGATGCGGATATATATCATAGTGTATATTTGACATCCAAAAACGGGAATACTGTGCAAATCAGCGGTGATAATTTAGACGGAGGCAAAATGAAGGGCTATTTTGACTGCCGTGATGGGGATTCAACGAATAATTTGGGGGTACCGTATCTTTTAAATCAGTTAGATACTTTGGCAAGGGGTATCGTTTCGGCATATAATTCTGTTCATACACAGGGTTATACGATTCCATATGACAGCAATTCTTCCCAAACCGGTATAAACTTTTTTGACGACCAAGGCGGAGATTTGTCAAAGGTGAATGCGAGCAATATAAGTTTGAGTGATGAAATAAAGGAAAGTATATACAATATTGCGGCGTCTTCAAAGGCGGTTGATTTGAGCGCTACAAATACAGAGGAGGACAACAACGAAATTGCGCTGTTGCTCGCAGGAATTTCCGAGGGTTCAAAATTGGATTATGTAGGGAATATTGATGATTATTTGGCTAGCATTGTTTCGTGTGTTGGCTCTCGTGCCGATCAGTGCAACGAGATGTACAGCAGTCAGGAAACGGTTGTAGAAAGCGTAAAAAATCAGCGATTGTCGGTATCAGGTGTTTCGCTTGATGAAGAAACCATCAATATGATATCATACGAAAAAAGTTATCAGGCGGCATCCAGAGTCTTGACAACTCTTGACGATATGCTTGATGTTTTGATTAACAGTACGGGAAGAGTCGGATTATAATACATTTTAACTTGAAAGGGGTACCTTTATGAGAATTACACATATGATGACAACAAATTCCTATCTTAGGGATCTGTATGCAAACAATGCAAATCTGACTAAATATGGTACACAATTATCATCGAATACTCGTATATTAAGAGAGTCGGATGATCCGATTGGGAGTGCTCAGGCTTTAAAGGCAAAGCAGCAGACGTCAAGGCTCAACAAGTATTCCAGCAATGTAGAGGATGCTCAAAGTATGCTTACACAGACGGAAACCAGTCTTTCATCAATAAGTGACATTTATTCAAGACTCATCAATATGGCTACGAATGCGGCCAATGATACATATAGCGATGAGGAATTGGAAAGTATAGCAACTGAGGTTTCACAGCTGCAGACGGAGATTGTATCGGTCTTAAATACCCAGTATTCCGGTCAGTATATTTTTGGAGGGTACAGTACATCGAAACCTTTTTCGGTTGATGAAACAACTGGCCATCTTTTGTATAACGGTATAGATCTTGTGGATGACGCTACCAGTGCAAATGCAATTGCAGATGAAGTTGTATCATACAGAATAGGCGATAGCACCACAATGACAATAAATGTTAATGGTGTAAGTTTATTAGGAACAGGCAGTGATAATTTATATAACGTTGTAGGAAAATTTTTAAGTGATTTGAGGTCAGGCACTGCCACTGCAACCGATTTTTCAGATTACCAGACAATATTTACCGATGCGCAAAATGAGGTTATCAACCAGATTACGGATGTTGGAGCAAAGCAGTCAAGACTTGAATTAATTGCGAACAGATATGACGATAACCTTGATAATTTGGAAACCAAGCGTTCAAATATTGAAGATATTGATCAGGCTGAGGTTATTACCAAGTGGACGCAAGCGCAAACGGCTTATCAGGCTACGCTTAAGGCAGGTTCTCAAATGATTCAGCTTAGTTTATTGGACTTTTTAGATTGATTTTGAGAAGCGGAAAGGATTTTTTGTTTATGAAAATAGCTACCACAAGATTCGGTGAAATTGAAGTAGATGAAACAAAGGTTATAGTTTTTGACAAAGGTCTTTTGGGGTTTGAGAATTTAAAAAAATATGTATTGATTTCATCTGATAAAAAATCTGCGTTTTATTGGCTTCAATCGATAGAAGAGCCGAGTGTTGCGCTTGTTTGTATGGATCCTTTCAATGTTTGCAAAGACTATTCGCCGATTATTGATGAGGCTGTGGCAGATGAGCTTCAAATTGATAAGGATGAGGACGTATTGATTTTATGCGTTGCCGTAATACCGAATGACGTTGCAAAGACTACGGTTAATTTGGCGGCTCCCATTTTGATTAATAACATAAGTTTGAAGGGGAAACAGGTTATTCTGCAGGATGACAGATATTCTATCCGTCATTTGGTATTCAAGCAGGAGGATGCATAATATGCTAATACTTTCTCGAAAAAAGAATCAACAGATTTTAATTTCCGGCGATATTGCGATAACCATTATTGATATCGAAAATGATAAAGTTAAACTGGGTATAGAGGCCCCAAAAGACATAAAGGTATTTAGAAAAGAATTGGTGGACGGAGTGAAAATATCCAATATGGAATCGTCCGCGGTTAGTATGGAGAATTTCGAAAAATTTAAGGAAAAAATTTTTTCAGAAGAATAATAAAAAGTGCTAAAGTTTATTTTGCAATATACGATATACACTGTGTAAAACATGAAAGAAATAATTTGCCGTAAGGCGCCGAGGCAAATTGTCTTTTATTTTTATAAAGCAAGGATGCTATATAAATTAAAAACATATTTCAAGGAGGAGTTTTTTATGAGAATCCAAAATAACATTATGGCGATGAACGCACACAGAGCGTTGGCAAAGAACACAAGTGAGCAGGCTAAGAGCTTGGAAAAGCTTTCATCGGGTTATTCGATTAACCGTGCTGCTGATGACGCTGCTGGTCTTTCTATTTCGGAAAAGATGAGAAGCCAGATTTCAGGCTTGAATCGTGCAGTTGAGAACGCAGAAGACGGTATTTCGTTTATCCAGACCGCTGAAGGTGCTATGGACGAAGTAAGCAGCATGCTTACAAGATTGAAGGAGTTGGCAGTTCAGAAAGCTGACGGAACTTTTGACGATAGCACAGATATTGAAAACCTTGGTCTTGAGATGACTCAGCTTGGAGAAGAAATCTCCAAGATTTTAAATGACACAAAGTACAATGGAAAGGCTGTTATCACTTCAGGTTCCATCAACATTGCGGTATCTGACGATGATACTGATACGTTTGATATCAGCTTGGGTTCAACTATTTACAACAGCTTGTCTTCAACTTGCGGTATAGGCACTGCAGCACTTAGCAGCGCTTCTACGACTTCTGACATTGATGCGGCAATCAATGCTGTTAACTCGGCTCGTTCTACATTCGGTGCTAAGCAGAACAGACTTGAGAGCAAGGTTGACAATTTGAGCAATACTGTTGAAAACCTCCAGTCTTCAGAGTCCCGCATCAGAGATACGGATATGGCTGAAGAAATGGCTAACTTCAACAAGTACAACATTTTGGTACAGGCAGCTACTTCTATGCTTGCACAAGCAAATTCAGCTGTCTCTTATACACATCTGACGCTGCCG
>JAOAAV010000114.1 GCA_026418715.1 Clostridia bacterium | reverse complement strand
AGATGTGTATAAGAGACAGATCGTATTCCATGGCAATACAAACGCTTTGATTCCTCTTTACGCAATAGGAGTTTTTATTTCTTTTACATTATCGCAGTTCGGTATGTTTAAAAGATGGATTACAAGACGCGAGGATCATTGGATACACAAAGCAGTTATAAACGGGATCGGTGCTTTGATAACCGCTATAGTTGTTGTTATTATCGGCGTTACAAAGTTTCACAAAGGCGCATGGATTGTTATTATCGTCATCCCCATTCTTGTTGTTGCAATGCTTAAAATAAAACAGCACTATCTTGCCGTTGCAAAGCAGTTAAGGTTAGAACCTGAAGAGATGGCAGAAGCGGACATCGATAATGCCACATACCGCAACAGAGTTATTGTACCGATTGAAAGTATAAACCGTGCAAGCATTCGTGCATTAAAATATGCAGAAACAATTTCCGATCAGGTCGTTGCTTTTCATGTATCAATCGATCAGGAAAGCGAAAAAAAGTTTATGCAAAAATATGAACTGCTTCACACAAAAATTCCTTTGTGTATTGAATACTCGCCATATCGAAAGGTTGTCGATCCATTATTGAACCTTATCGAATCGGAAAAATACAATTATAAAAAAGGTGATATGATAACCGTTATTTTACCTGAATTCGAAGTGAAACATTACTGGCAGCGTTTTCTTCACAACGGTTTTGGCAGATATATATCAAGGCGTTTGCTACGGTACAAGCATATTGTTGTTGCTACCATGCCTTTGCAGTTAAAAGATGACGGTTTATTGTTTAAGTCTAAATCGGAATAATATAATTATAATAAAGAATTAACAAAAAACTATACGGTTTTTTAACCGTGTAGTTTTTTGTTTTTTTAATGAAAAAATATAATTATTTTGAGCAATGACAAATCGATGACAAAGCAATGACAAAATAGTGTATTTTTTATTCTATTCCGACATAAACCGACTATCTTTCTTGTAATTTAAATACTTTTATGATAAAATATGCCTGTTAACATTTGTAAGGATTAACAATTTGGGCGGAGTAAAATTATGTATATTGGCAGCGTGCGGTTCTTTAAACATATCATTATATCCGTACTTACTTTCATTTTATTAACTATCATAATTCTTATCATAACGTTATTTAATTCAATTGTTCAGGCAGCATATGACGGCAATGGAATTTCAGCCGATTCTCAACAAGTATCTGCAGTTGACAAGGACACCTCCCCCAATCAACTGCAAAACACAAATGCAGAGAACAGTATTTCAGAAATCGCGGTAAAAAAAACTACGACTGCATCCAAACCCTATCAAGCCTTATACCCGGATTTATATAGCGAAAAACCCCAGAAAACTGTTAAACAGGATAACGTAGTTTACCTTACTTTTGACGACGGGCCATCCGAACGGACAGCCGAGATTCTTAAAATTTTAAAAGAAAACAATATCAAAGCAACGTTTTTTCTGATTGGAAAAAACGATGAAAAATCCAAAGAACTCATGAGACAGATCGTCGAGGATGGGCATACGGTAGGCGTTCATTCATTTACTCATAAATATAAAACCATTTACAATTCTGTGGAAGCTTATTTAAAAGATTTTAATGAAATGTATAATCTTATCTATGAAGCAACGGGAGTAAAACCAAGCATTTTCCGTTTTCCCGGAGGCAGCGTAAATGATTTTAACAAGAATATCTACAAAGAAATCATTCAGGAAATGAATAGACGAGGTTTTACATATTTTGACTGGAATGTTGATTCCTCGGACGCGGTACCTAGTGCTACAGTAAAACGAATAACACAGTGTGTTTTAAACGAAGTCAGTTCCGGCTCCATTGTGCTGTTCCATGATAGCAGTTATAAAACGGAAACTGTATCTTCTCTTAACGGCATAATAAAAAATTTAAAGCATAGCGGTTATACATTTGATAAGCTGACAAATGCGGTTAAACCGATTACATTTAAACAAAATTAAGAAGGGGTTTATCATATGGGTACGAAAGAGAATTTTAATCAGGCCATGCAAGAAGTCTTTCCTTTTTACAAAAACTCAAAAGCAACCACTTCAAATACTTCTGCCGGAGCAGACATTACAAATTTAGCCGGGCAAACCAGTTCCAGTGCTGTTAAACTCGAAACCTATCCTACAAATGAACCTCTTGATTTTGAATCCATAACCTCAGTAAAAAAACAGGAGATTGTTGAAACAACCCGTATTACAAAAGACACAAAAATTACAGGTACAATTATAGCAAGGTCAAATATTGAAATAAACGGCGATGTTTACGGTGATGTAGAAAGCCAGCATACAATTAAGATAACCGGTAAGGTTGAAGGCAATGTCACCGGAAAAGACGTGGAAATCAGCAGTGCGACGGTAAAGGGCAATATACATGCAAATGAACAGCTCACCGTCAAGAATCAAAGTTCCATTGTTGGCAATATAAATGCAAATGAAGTTGAATTTAACGGTAAAATTACCGGCAATATTAACGCAAAGAAAGATATCGCAATTCAGAAAGAAGCGGGTATTATTGGAGATATATCGGCTTCGACAATCAGTATCGAAAAGGGTGCCATGCTTAAAGGCCAGATGTCTATATTAGGTGAAATAAAAACCGACTTAGATGACGAAATTTCTGAATAAATTAAAACAAATTTATACTATAATGATTGCAGACGAGCTCTAATTCCAATTAGAGCTCGTTTGAATCTGTCGAAAAACTCGACAGACTTTCGAGAGGGAACCCAGTTCCCCCTCGATACTTCCCCAGGGGTGTACAAAACCTAAGTGTGTCCTCCGCCGGCACATGTCCGTCTGCGGACAAATCTCATGTTAAAGGGTCTCTACCCCTTAACAATCCCCAGTATATTTTTTCAATACTCTGAGACGAGCTCTAATTCCCATTAGAGCTCGTTTTTAATTAATCAAAACTTAATTATCCAAGTAGCCTCCTGCGTATAGGAAAAAGGTTACGGAATATACTAAAAAAAAAAGAATTGATGGATGATTAATGATTGACGTATGTCTCCTTGGCTGCGGAGGAATGATGCCGTTGCCAGAAAGAAAACTATCTTCTTTATTAGTCAGATTCAAAGGTAAAAACATTTTAATCGACTGTGGGGAAGGCACTCAGGTTGCCATTAAGCTTACCGGGTGGGGATTCAAATCGATTGATACAATATGCTTTACCCACTACCACGCCGATCATATTGCCGGTCTGCCCGGCTTGCTTTCGACGATCGGCAACAGCGGAAGATTGGCACCACTGAAACTGATCGGACCTCCCGGTTTAAAGGAAATTGTACGAGGGTTAACCGTCATTGTCCCTGCATTACCTTTTGATTTATTTCTGGTTGAATTATCGGATTCGAATAAGACCTCAATGAAAATGGAAGAACTCCTTCTGAGTAGTATCCCTGCTGAACATTCGCTCACATGTCTTGCTTATAATCTCGAAATAAAGCGGGTCGGCAAATTCGATCCAGAAAAAGCAAACCGTCTTGGAATACCAAAATGTTATTGGAAGCTTCTTCAAAACGGAGAAAGCGTAGAACATGACGGCAAACAGTTTATACCGGACATGGTTTTGGGCAAACCCAGAAAAGGATTGAAAATTTCATATTGTACCGATACAAGACCGTTAGAAACGTTTCCCTTCTTTTGCATGAATTCCGATCTTCTCGTTTGTGAAGGGATGTATGGAGAGGATGAAAGGCAAATCGATGCCTTTGAGAAAAAGCATATGACCTTTTCAGAAGCCGCAGCGCTTGCAAAAGAAAGCCATTCTTCAGAATTGTGGCTTACTCATTACAGTCCTTCGGTCAAAGATCCCGAACAATTTCTGGATGCTGCAAAAGCGATTTTTCAAAATTCCGTAGCAGGGCATGATTTATTGTCAAAAACATTTTATTTTGATCAGAATACCTAAAACCAATCAAAACAAAAACTCTATTAATGCAAGCGTTGTTTGCATCAATAGAGTTTTTAATAGAATACTTTGGAAAAGCTCAGTCGACCAAAAATGATTTATATAGAAATGTAACTATTATCATTTATAATTTCCTTATTTCTACAATTTCCCCTATTATTTCACACAGTCGTCACATTCTTGTGCTATACTTTGATTGCAATTAAACAAAGTTTAGGAGGTCTTCCTTTGGCACATATATTAATTGTTGATGACGAACAAATGATACGTAAAGGTTTGCGCGAATACGCAGAGTTTGGCGGACATACAGTCACAGAAGCATGTGACGGAATGATGGCTGTTAACCTATGCAAAGATCAGGATTTCGATATCATTATTATGGATATTATGATGCCAAAGCTGGACGGTTTTTCGGCTTGTAAGGAAATTCGCAAAACAAAAGATATTCCGGTATTAATGCTTTCTGCTCGCGGGGAGGAATATGACAAGTTATTCGGATTCACGGTCGGCATTGACGATTATGTAGTCAAGCCATTTTCTCCAAAGGAAGTAATGGCGAGGGTTAACGTTATTGTAAGCCGTCATAAAGGAATGGTCAAAGAAACAAATGAAAAATCTGTTTATGGCGGTATTGAGATTGATTTTGCCGGAAGAAATGTCTTAATTGACGGCACCAAGGTAGAACTTACGTTAAAAGAAATGGATCTTTTATTTTACCTTATCAAAAATCAAAATATTGCTCTTTCAAGGGATAAAATTTTAAATGAAGTTTGGGGCTATGATTTTTATGGTGACGATCGAACGGTGGATACACATATCAAAACGCTGCGAAGCAGTTTAAGTGCATATAAGGATTATATCGTAACCTTGCGCGGTGTTGGCTACAAATTTGAAGTGCCGAAGGAATGATTGGATAATGCTGAAATCAATTGATTTTAAAAGTTTAAAATTTAAAGTCTGGGGCTATTTCGCATTTTTTGCCGCAATTATCATGGTCATGCTTTGGCTTTTGCAAATCGTGTTTTTAAACAGCTTTTACAAAAGCATGAAAATAACTCAAATAAAGAAAATCGGTGATTCGATTGTTGAGGAATTCGGAAAAAGCGATTTTGAAACTTTACTATTCAGACAATCCTTTAACAACGGTTTTATAGCCGGTATCTATGATCAGAACGGGGACCCGATTAACATTGAAAATAGAATGGGAGTCATGAACCCACCGCGTACAGATCCACGTTCAGTCATTACCATGATCAATCAATTATCAAAAAGCAAGGACGGAAAAGTATCATACATAATTAAGGATCATCGATTAAACGGTAAAATTTTAATTTACGGAGCCAAGTTACCAAGCAGTGATGATACCCCATTATATTTATACGTTAATTCTCAAATCGAGCCCGTCGATTCCACAGCAGCCGTACTGCAGAACCAATTATTGATTGTTACAATCATTTCACTTATTCTTTCTCTCGCGATTTCACTGATCATTGCTTCTAGACTTTCCCGTCCAATTTCAAGAATCACGCAAACTGCAGAAAAACTTGCAAAAGGAAACTATCATGTACGTTTCGATTTAGGGAATTATACCGAGGTAAATCAGCTTGCCACAACGTTGAATTATGCGACACAGGAACTGGCCAAAACCGATGAACTTCGCCGAGAACTAATTGCCAATGTATCACATGATCTACGCACGCCACTTACAATGGTTAAAATGTATGCAGAACTGATTCGCGACGTATCCGGTGAAAATGCTGAAAAACGAAATCTACATACACAGGTTATTATCGAAGAATCAAATCGTTTGAGTACATTAACGACTGACATGCTTGATCTTTCCAAGATTCAATCTGGTACGGCTCAAATAAACCGCAGTGAGTTTGATTTGTGTGAAAAAGCTCAGGCAATAATAAGACGGTTTAACGCTCTTTCGGAATGCAAAGGTTTTGTATTTCAATTTGATTGCGCCGGAGAAGCAAAGGTGTTTGCGGATGAGCTAAAAATTGAACAGGCCATTTATAATCTGATCAGTAACGCTGTAAACTTTACTGGTGAAAATAAGACAATTACCATTCGTGTTAAAAACATCAATAATCTTATACGTTTTGAAGTCACAGATACAGGAATCGGTATCCCGAAGGAAAAACTTAACCAAATATGGGAACGTTACTATACTGCTGACAGAACGAAAAAACGAAATGTTATCGGCACCGGTCTTGGACTTTCTATCGTAAAAGGTATCCTTGATGCTCATAACGCATCCTACGGAGTTAAAAGTATCGTTGGCAGAGGAAGTACTTTTTGGTTCGAGCTTGATCCTCCCTATGATAAAAACGAAAACGAAATTTAAATTATAAAAATTATGTTCTACGAATTCGCAAGTATATTAAAATACTTTAATGTGAAGTTTGTATTAAAACAAAATGATATCTTCCTGAATTTTCTTATTCTAAAAATAAATAACATTTTTCAAAAAGACAACTCCATTGCAGCTTTTTTGCTGCGATTAGGAGTTGTTTTTCATTTTCTTATGGATATATAAATAGAATAATGACAATACTGTGTATTTTTATATCATTTTAATAATTCATTAAAAACAAGATATTATTTCACTTTATGTTCACATTCTTAACACAAATATTGTTTAAGATGTCAATAGTTGTTTTTTATGGAAAATAATGTTCAGAAAGGACGATAAAGCTTTGAAAATACCTCAATTTTTTTTGAAAGCGAAAAATGCTTTTCAAAAAAAGAAAAAGAAAACGAAAAGAAATATTGTAATTTCCGCAATTGCAATTTTACTAATCGCTTCCTTTGGAATCAATTTTTGGATAAAATCCAGCAAATCGGAATCCAGCATTACATATAAAGATGTCAAAGTTGAACGTCGTGATATCACAGTTACCTTGACAGGAACGGGAACCATTGAACCTGTTAATCAATATACCATTACCTCTTTAGTATCCGGAGAAGTTCTGGATGCCCCGTTTAACGAAGGCGATATTATCAAAAAAGGCTCTCTCCTTTACTCAATAGACACAAGCGACGCCACCAACAACGTCGAAAAAGCGCAAATTTCGGTAGAAAAAGCGCAACAGAGCTATGCCGAGACACTTGAAACGAAAAAAAACTTGAGTGTTACCTCGGATGTCAGCGGAATTATCCAAGATTTGAAAGTTGACGTAGGTGATACGGTTTCTAACGGAACGGAAATAGCAACTGTGGTTGATAATTCAACTATGCTTCTAAAAGTACCGTTTAATTCAACAGACGCGGCTAATATCCGAGTAGGGCAAAGCGCTAAAGTAACATTAGACGGAAGTTTCCAAACTCTAACCGGAACAGTATCAAATGTCAGTAACGTTGAAAATGTGTTGACTGGCAATATGCTTGTGAGAACTGTTACAATTAAAGTAAAAAATCCCGGTGCTTTGACAACGGATGATTATGCAACCGCAGTTGTAGGATCGTTTGCTTGCAACAGCGGAGCCAATTTTGAGCCCCTTTCCAAAAAAACGATTACAGCAAAAGCATCCGGTGACGTAAGCAAAATTTATTATGATGAAGGTTCCCGTGTTAAAAGCGGTACAACAATCTTAAAACTAACAAATTCAGATATCGATACACAAATCAGCACGGCGGCCCTATCCCTACAGGATGCAAAACTGTCCCAGG
>JAOAAV010000101.1 GCA_026418715.1 Clostridia bacterium | reverse complement strand
AGATGTGTATAAGAGACAGGTTATACAGAGGCAAAGATGTCAAAGATTGCAGGAGAAATGCTTTCGGATATAGAAAAGGAAACGGTTGATTTTGTCCCGAACTACGATGACAAGCAGACAGAACCCTCCGTTCTTCCTTCGCGCTTTCCAAATCTGTTGGTAAACGGTTCAAGCGGTATAGCGGTGGGTATGGCTACAAATATTCCGCCTCACAATTTAACCGAGGTAATAGACGGTATTGTTGCTGTTATTGATGACCCGCACATTACGATTGATGAATTGATGGGATATATTAAAGGCCCCGATTTTCCTACAGCGGGCATAATAATGGGCACAAGCGGAATCAGAAGCGCGTATACAACGGGGAAGGGCAGAATAGTCATTCGGGCCCGTGCCGAAATTGAAGAATTTGAAAACAGAAGCCGCATTGTTATTTATGAATTGCCATATCAGGTAAATAAGGTCAGATTGCATGAAAAAATTGCGGAATTGGTTCGTGACGGGCGAATTGACGGTATTTCGAGTCTTCGAGATGAATCCGATCAGGATGGAATGCGTTTTGTTATTGAACTAAAGCGTGACGCAAATGCGAATGTAGTACTTAACAATTTATATAAATTCACACAAATGCAAGAGACTTTCGGAGTCATTCTTCTTGCGCTGGTTGATAAAGAACCTAAAATACTGAATTTGCGAGAAATTATTGATCACTATATTGCACATCAAGAAGATGTCATCCGCCGCCGAACGGCTTTTGATTTAAGAAAAGCTGAAGAACACGCACATTTACTTGAAGGCTATAAAATTGCAATTGACAATATTGATGAGGTGATTTCTATTATCCGTTCATCAAGTACGATTGCAGAATCAAAGCTGCGTTTGAGCGAACGCTTTTCACTCAGTGACGTACAGGCAACAGCTATTGTTGAAATGCGTCTGGGACGTTTGACAGGACTTGAACGTGATAAAATTGAAGCTGACTACGAACAAACCACAAAAACAATAAAAGAGCTTCAGGCAATCCTTGCAGATAATCAGCTGGTATTGAATATAATCAAGGAGGATTTGCTTAAAATCAAAGAAAAATACGGCGATGAGCGCCGCACTGAAATTGCCTTGAATGTAAATGAAATTGATATGGAGGATTTGATTGACGAGGAGGAAATAATAGTTACGGTAACTCATATGGGATATGTCAAACGTATGCCTGTTGACACTTACCGCAGTCAAAAGCGAGGCGGACGCGGAATTTCCGGAATAACGACACGCGAGGAGGATTTTGTGGAGCATTTGTTCACCACATCCACTCACAACAACATTTTGTTTTTTACAACCCGTGGAGTAGTTTATCAGCTTAAGGGCTATCAGATTCCGGAGGCGGGCAGACAAGCTAAAGGTACGGCTATTGTTAATCTTCTCCCACTTGAGCCGGATGAAAAAGTATCCGCAATGATTCCAGTTGCAAACTTTGAAGATGGCAAGTTCCTCACATTTATCACTAAAAATGGTACTATAAAAAAGACAGATTTAATGGATTATTCTCACATCCGTGCCGGCGGGCTTCGTGCAATTGAACTGGTTGAAGGCGACGAACTGATGCGTGTTAAACTCACGGATGGTATGCAGCATATCATAATAGGAACCAGAGGCGGCATGGCTATTCGTTTTCACGAATCTGACGTTCGTCCGATGGGCAGGCTGGCGCGTGGTGTGCGTGCAATCCGCTTAAATGAGAATGATTATGTCGTAGGAGCAAGTATAGCCAGAGAAGATTCGGAGCTTTTGGTTGTTACCGAAAACGGTTACGGGAAAAAGACCTCTCTTGATGAGTATAAAGTACAGTCGCGAGGCGGAAAGGGCATTATAACTTATAAGATAACGGATAAAACAGGTTATATCGCTGGAATTAAAACGGTAACACCGAAAGATGATATTATGCTTATTACGTCCGATGGTGTGGTTATCCGCATTCATACCGCCGAAATCAGCACTTACGGACGTCAAACGCAAGGGGTCAAGCTCATGCGTCTTGACGAGGGAGTGCGTGTTATGAGTATTGCCCGCACTGAGGAATCTTCGGATGAGGACTCGGATGGAACTAATGAACAATAATTTATGAACGGGAGATGCTGTTTATGAGATTGAAGAAGCTTTTTTTATCAAGCTTTATTTTAGGTACTATATTTATATTTTCAGCCTGCACGGCTTCAAAGGTAAACTCCGATACGACCCCATCGCCGTCTGCAGCGGGGAAGACGTCTGCTCCGCAGATACAGTCTACAGCGACACCCACGGCGGCTGAAAAAACAAAAAATTCTTGGGAGGAACATACAGTGAATATTGTTATTGAAATGCAAAACGGCGGCATAATAAAGGCAGAGTTGTATCCTGATATTGCGCCGATTACAGTGGCAAATTTCCAAAAGCTTATTGAAGAGAAATTTTTCGATGGCTTGATTTTTCATAGAGTAATTAACGGCTTTATGATTCAGGGCGGAGGCTATGACACAAATTATAACCAAAAGCAAGCCGCATCCATTAAGGGGGAGTTTTCATCCAATGGTGTTGAGAACCCCTTAAAGCACACACGAGGAGTGCTTTCAATGGCAAGAACGACCGTTAAGGATTCGGCGTCCAGCCAGTTTTTTATAGTTCAGCAGGATTCCCCGCATTTAGACGGTGATTATGCGGCTTTCGGAAAAGTTACCGAGGGTATGGATGTAGTTGATAAAATTGCGTCAACCAAAACTAACAGTCAGGATATGCCTATTGAACAACAAATAATAAAGACTATCAGATTAGAAAAATAAGATTTATAGTGACTGTAAATTTAGTTTTAGAGGAAGTGTTGAATTAAATGATTATTATTATGCGCCCTAATGCAACGGCAAAAGAGATAGCTGCCGTTGAACAGCAGCTTATAGATTACGGTTTCAAAACTCACCCTATTTACGGCGAAACAAGGACAATTATAGGTGCAATAGGCGACAAGCGCCTTTTGAGCATGAACCAGATGCTGATGATGGACGGTGTTGAAAATGTTGTGCCGATTATGCGTCCGTATAAGCTTGCGGGCAAAGAATTAAAGAAAGATCCTACCGTTATAAATGTTAAAGGAGTTTCTATCGGAGCTAATGCGTTAGCAGTCTTTGCGGGACCTTGTGCTATTGAGAGTCAGGAACAGTTTTCGGGAATTGCCGCACAAGTAAAAAAGTCCGGCGCAAACATTCTTCGCGGGGGTGCCTTTAAGCCGCGTTCCTCACCGTATTCTTTTGCGGGACTGGAGGATGAAGGGCTTAAAATAATGGCAAACGCAGGCAAAGAGTTTGATATGCCCATATGCACCGAGGTTTTGGATACCAGAGATGTTGAACTTGTAGCTAAGTATGCGGATATACTTCAAATTGGCGCAAGAAATATGCAAAATTTCAAGCTTCTTCGCGAGGTGGGCAAATGCAGCAAGCCTGTTTTGCTCAAAAGAGGACTTGCATCTACAATTGAAGAATGGCTTATGGCGGCTGAGTACATTATGTCCGAAGGGAATGAAAATGTCATTCTTTGCGAGCGTGGAATAAGAACATTCGAAACGTCCACAAGGAATACCTTTGATCTTAGTGCTATTCCTGTTTGCAAGGAACTTTCCCATCTTCCGATTATTGCAGATCCAAGTCATGCTGCGGGAAAATCGAAATATGTTTGTGCACTTGCCAAGGGCGCGATTGCAGGCGGTGCCGACGGGCTTATGATAGAAGTGCACAATTGCCCCGAAAAGGCGATGAGTGATGGTGAGCAATCTCTTACACCTGCCATGTTCTCACAGCTTATGACTGAACTTTCACCTATAGCCGCCGCTGTGGGGAGAACCTTATGATTGGGTATTTAGGACCTTCAGGTACATTCTCCCAACTTGCCGCCATTGAGTACACAAAAGAAAAAAAGGAAGCTCTGAAGGAGTTTCCGACAATCTATGCTCTTATTCAAGCAGTTGAATCAGGATGTATAGATTCTGCTATTGTTCCGATTGAAAATTCAATAGAGGGCAGTGTCAACGTCACACTGGATACATTGGCTTTTGATGTTGATTTATTCATAATAGATGAATATGTTTTGAAAATTACACAAAACCTTCTGGTGAAACCCGGAGCATCCCAAAATGATATAAAAACCATTATTTCTCATCCTCAAGGAATAGGGCAATGTTCAAAAATGCTCAATCGCGATTTCCCTGATGCGGAGATTGTTTTTGCCGCATCGACTGCGGAGGCTGGAAAGACGGTAGCGGAAGGAGATAAGAGCACGGCGGTAATTGCCTCAGAAAATTGCGCAAAGTTGTATGGTTTGGATATACTAATGCCTGACTGCAGTGATGAAAGAAACAATTTTACACGATTTGTTATAATAAGCAAAAAGCAGTGTACTAAAGTTACCGAGCAAGATAAAACGTCCATTGTATTTACGTTGGATGATAAGCCCGGAAGTCTTTACAGAGCTTTATCGCATTTTGAAAAATCCGAAATCAATCTTTTGAAAATTCAATCGCGTCCTTTGAAAAAAGAACTTGGCAAATACATATTCTTTGTGGATATTGAAGGAAATATCGACAATCCTACAATTTATTTTGCTCTTGACGCATTGAAGGCAAGTACGTCATTTTACAAGTTTTTGGGCTCATATAAGAGACAGTTATAAATCAAATACATGACAAAGTTTGCAAAAGTGTCAGCTTTAAGATGTGATTTTTGCAAACTTTTTTATTTTGTTATTTGTTGAATTAATAAATATTGCCTTGAATATACTGTAGCATATCTATGTATGGGCAGTGATGAAAATGAGTGTATCAAAACGTATATCTCAAATTTTTGAGTCAGCCGAAAGGATTTTTTTTGATGACCTTTCCAAAATCGTTTTAATTAGTGATTGCCATAGAGGGAATGGGAACTCAACCGATAATTTCTTAAAAAATCAACACTTATATCTTGCCGCATTAACTAAATATTACAGTGAAGATTATATATACATAGAAATAGGCGACGGAGATGAATTGTGGGAAAATAAAACAGCAGGAGAAATTATACAGGCACATAGGGATATCTTCGAACTGTTGTCGAAATTTTTCAACGAGAAAAGATTATATTTTATCTATGGAAATCACGATATTATAAAGAAAAACAATAAAATATACCAATATTTTGACGACCACGAAAAAAGAAATGTTGAATTATTTAAAAATATACAGATACATGAGGGCTTGGTGTTAAAACACATGAGCAGGAATTGCGAAATTCTCCTTATACATGGGCATCAGGCAGACTTTTTCAATGATAAACTGTGGCGGCTCGGCAGATTTTTGGTAAGATATTTATGGAAGCCTTTAGAAAATTTCGGTGTAAATGATCCTACAAGTGCGGCTAAAAATTATGATAAGAAAGAGAAAATTGACAAAAAACTCATTGATTGGGCGAAGGAAGAAAAACGTATGCTGATTGCTGGGCACACTCACAGACCAATGTTCCCAGAAGCAGGAGAAGTCCTTTATTTTAATGCGGGCAGTTGTGTCCACCCGCATTGCATAACGGCAATTGAAATTTCGGAAGGCTGCATTTGTCTAGTCAAATGGGATTTAAAAACCAAAAGGGACGGAAGTCTTTTTATAGGCAAAGACATATTGGCTGGACCCGTACGGCTTGGGGAGTTTTTTTACTGAGATTATACAATATACTGTATTTTATATATTTTCAAATTCATTTGTTTACTATAAATCTATACTCCGTGGTATAATTGTATTCTTCTCCTGCATTTAAAATTGGTGATGGGTAATGGCTGAATTTCATTGCATTGGGGAAAAATTGTGTTTCAAGACAGAGCGCCTGATGCACCTCATAAATTGTCCCATCTTTGCATATGCGTCCTTTCTCTACACCGTTTGTAGTATAAAGCTGAACGGCTGGCTTATCCGTATACATTTCCATTGTGATGCCGTTTTCTAGGCATGACAAAACAGCACCAAGCCGGTATCCTCTTCCGTCAAGCGCAAAATTATGGTCATATCCGCCGAACATTTGTATTTGTTTGTGATCGGCATTAATATCTTGTCCCACTTTTTTTGGCGTTCTAAAGTCAAACGGGGTACCCGCTACGGAAAGGACCTCGCCTGTCGGCATACACTCGCTGCAATTTGGAGTATAAAAGTCAGCGAAAATTTGAAGAACCTGATCTGTCATTTTGCCGCTGGCATGTCCCGCAAGGTTAAAATAACTGTGATTGGTGAGGTTTACCACAGTATCCTTGTCGCTTACAGCGCGATAGTTTATTTTAAATGCATTTTCTTTCGTCAATGTATAAGTCATTATTACTTTCAAGGTTCCGGGGAATCCTTCCTCCATATCCGGACTTATCATACTAAGCACAAGTGCAGGTTCATCGCCATCAAGCGTTTCAACATCCCAAAGTTTTTTATCAAAGCCTTCCAATCCTCCGTGAAGGCTGTTTTTTCCTTCATTTGCTCCGACGGTGTAAATCTTTCCTCCAAGTTCAAATCTTGCATTTGCAATCCTGTTGGCGTGTCTGCCTATTGCGGCACCGTAAAAACCGAAATTGTTTAAATAGTCCTCAAACGTGTCTCTTCCAAGCACTACGTCGACATATTTTCCGTTTTTGTCAGTCACAAACAGATTTTTTACAATTCCTCCGTAATTTAAAATTTCCGCTTTGAGTCCCCTGCCATTGTCTAATATAAATAAATATACGTCTTTGCCTGATAACATTTTCCCAAAATCCTCTCGTTTTATCATAAACAATAACCATTCCTTTCTCAAAAAACATATTATTGAAAAAACTATGCGGAAACTATAATATTGCTATTTTAAATTTTTATCACTACCAGCGTCCCAGCATAATAATCTTTTTTTAAATTCATTTAGCATTTTTCACTGTATGCTTTATTTAATTATTGTGCTTTTTCCTATTTAGTATTTGTTTTCAAAGACTTTTTACTTTATCCTTTATCCTTTATTTAAACGCATTCTTAATGGTTTGTCCTTTAATTTTCTGTAATATATTGTCATTGTAATACTTCCTTCTTCATCTTATCATTTTTTAATTCATATCACAACGCCAATTGGCTCATTGTAAATATACTACTGCTAATACTCAATCTGATTTTTTACAAGATCAAAAATCTAAAATATCTTTTAATCCATACACATTCTTTTGTTCGCTCCAATTCATAATCTCCATCATTGCACAGTACTTATCTACCAACAATACAATAACGGTCTCTCTGTATTTGGGTAACCTTATGGTCAGAGGCCACATATGCTTCAGGATAATATCCTTCTCCATATCATTCAAACCGAAATGCATATTTGCATTTTTAAATGCGACAGTGGGGTGGATAAATCCGTGAAGTCCTTTATACGGCTTTTCCGTATGCCAATCATACAGAAAAAAGTCATGAAGCAGTCCTCCTCTGGCTGCCGAGCGGTAATCAAGTTTTAGCTTCCTGCATATCATGTAGCTATTGTATGATACGCAAATGCTATGCTCAAGGCAATTGACATCCCCATGCTGTATAAAATTTTTCATTGACAGGACCATTTCATGTTGAATCAAATCCTTAACACATCTTTCATATTCCTCCTCGTATGAGGAATATGTTTTTAAGTTCAATTTTAATTTTATCCATTCTGTCATTTAGAATACTCCTTAGTAGTAAATCTGCATCAGTCTTCTTACTCAAACATAGGCAAACACCCAATTAAAAAATTATACTTTTAATTTCCATTCTATTTTGTAAGTTTTATCCCTATATATAATATTTTTTTCAAATTCCAATGATTATTCTCTGCCGAAAACCTGCTAACATGGGAGTCACGGCACATCGCTCGCAGGTACAAATTTCAACTTTTCTTATCATAGTACTCCCTGCAGCAGCGGATGTGGTTTTATGCCCAAGGGAAGGCAGGACATTAGATTTTTTCAAAAACTAATGTTGCCTGTATACGATCACCGCCGCCAAATCATTTGCTTCCACTGTTGGTTGTGCTAATTGTATGCAAGCTATATCCTTTTTTTTACTTGATTATTAATCACATTTTCTAATTCGCTAATATTACGGGAACCTGTTCCAAAAAGTTTCTCTTTTAAAACTACCTGCAACACAATATAAGGTAAACCATATTCCGATGCAGATGAAAACGAAGCTCCTTTTGATAAATCATCCCAAAATCTCGCAATACATCTCATCTCTCATTGCCCATCTATCTAGTTATATCACAATATTTGCCTATTTTCAATACATTTATTAACTGTTATGATACAATTTTCTGCGTTGTCAAATGATATGAATCTATAGCGAAATTTCAAGATAAAAACGAACCACAAAATATAGAATATTGAGTTTGGGAACCTTTTCCGTCAAGTGCCATCATTGTTTTGGTTGATTAAATATTGACTTATACCACTAGTAGGTGTAATATAAATTAAGACTGGTTAAGCAGATGTGGAAACATCAAGGGTGTTTTCATAAATATAAAGATGAAGGAGATTTTAAAATGATAAGAAAATCTTTCAAAATGAAGCTGTACGAAGGCATGGCGGCAGAGTATGAAAAACGCCATAATGAATTGTGGCCTGAAATGAAAAACATGATCCATGAATACGGCGGAAGCAATTATTCCATTTTCTTGGACGAGGAAACCCACGTTCTTTACGGGTATATAGAGCTTGAGGATGAGGAGAGATGGAAGCAGACCGCGCAAACGGAAATTTGCAAAAAGTGGTGGGCATTTATGGCGGATATTATGGAAACAAATCCTGACAACAGTCCTGTTTCTGTTGATTTGAAGCCCGTATTCCATTTGGATTGATAATTTAAAGCAGTATGTTTGCACGTTGTTCGGAAGCAAATATGCTGCTTTTTAACATTTTCGTAAAGAATAGATGCCAAGATATTTTGTCGAAAATTGAAAAGAGATATAAAATATTTTTAATGGTATATACAATAAAAATTTACGGACAGCTTTACAAAATATTCAAATAATATTCAAAAACAAACAAAAAATTACATTTAAATTACAATTATACAAAGAATATTTACAAAAAATGTTGAATTAATTATAATAATCCTATAAACTGAAGGGGGGTGCAAAAATGTACAATTACTATTTGCAGCAGGCGGATCAAGGTATTGTAATTTACAAGGTAGAAAAATCTACTGTTAAAGAGTTGGATTTGGTCACAAAAATGCAGGGTGATATCAAAAAAATTTACAGTACTGATGCACAGAAACTTATAAAGAGGAAAAAAGCAACACTCATTTTAAATTAAAAAGAAAAACAGGGGATATATTAAAAAATCCGTATCAATGTTCATGTGATGCGGATTTTTTAATTTTAGCAAATACAGAGGCATATGTCCCAAAAAAATGAATATGCTGTATAAGACTACTGTTTTGATTGTTTTAAAATCAACGCAGTTTGCAGCATATTAATTTATATGGGAGTGTGTACAACAAATGACATGGCATAACCTATCAGTTTCAGAAACAGCAAAACTTCTTGACACCGATATCAAAAACGGTTTGTCACCCGCACAGGCAAAACGCAGACTTGAAAGTTATGGAGAAAACAAGCTTGCAGAAAAAAAGCGTCCTTCTTTTTTTGTCAGGTTTTTAGCCGAGTTTAATGATTTTATGATTATAATTTTGCTTATTGCCGCGGCAGTTTCTTTTGTCATATCCATAATGCGCCATGATGCCGATTTTGTAGATCCTGTAATTATTTTAGTTATTGTTATATTGAATGCTCTCTTGGGAGTTATTCAGGAAAATAAAGCAGAAAAATCATTAGATGCCCTTAAAAAAATTTCCGCGCCTTATGCGTTGGTAAAAAGAGGCACGAAACAGGTTTTTGTTCCAGCCATGGAGGTAGTTCCCGGAGATATTTTGATTTTGCGCACGGGGGATGTGGTTGCGGCGGACGCAAGACTGATTTCATCCGTAAATCTTCAGACGGATGAAGCTTCGCTGACGGGCGAATCTGTTCCCGTTTCCAAAAACAGCTTTTCGGTACATAAGGAGAATACCCCACTTGCCGAGCGGGACAATTTAGTTCTTGCATCCACATCCGTAGTAAATGGACATGGAGAAGCAATTGTGGTTAAAACAGGTATGGATACAGAGGTAGGAACAATTGCGGGCATGATTTTGACGTCTGAAACAGAGCAGACTCCCCTTCAGAAAAGGCTTGCTGATGTGGGCAAGGTATTGGGCATGGCAGCGCTTTTAATCTGTTCGCTTGTTTTTATATTTGGATTAATGCGCTCTATTGACCCATTTGAAATGTTTATGACATCCGTAAGTCTTGCGGTCGCCGCAATCCCTGAAGGACTCCCGGCAATTGTAACGATAGTTCTGGCAATCGGAGTGCAGCGCATGGTTCGCAAAAATGCTATCATACGACATTTGCCATCTGTAGAAACGCTTGGTAGTGCATCTGTAATTTGTTCCGATAAAACAGGCACACTTACGCAGAACAAAATGAAGGTGACGCAAATTTACAGTCATGATGATATCTTCACATTAAAGCTTGCCGCACTTTGCAGCAATGTCGTATTAGAAAATGGGTGTGCGGGCGGAAACCCTACCGAAAATGCGATTGTGGAAGCAGCGTCTTCGGTTAAACTAAATAAAAGTGATTTGGATAAAAAATATCCTCGCATAGATGAAATTCCATTTAATTCTAAAAGAAAGCTGATGAGCACCGTCCATTTTCAAAATGGGGGAAAACTCATGATTACAAAAGGAGCACCGGATATTTTGCTCAATTCTTGCTCTTTTTGTTATGACGGAAGTAGAAGTATGCCGCTTACATCTCAAAAAATCAGTGAAATATTAAAGGCTAATGAGAATATGGCAAATAATGCTTTGCGTGTTATAGCGGTTGCTTATAAAGAGCTTCACGATACAAGCAAAGAAAAATTGTCAGAAAGCAATTTAATTTTTGTAGGGCTCATAGGTATGATTGACCCTCCGCGTCCGGAGGTCGCGAAAGCAGTTTCAATCTGCAAGAAAGCGGGTATCCGTCCTGTAATGGTTACGGGTGACCACGTTTTGACGGCAACTGCGATTGCAAGGGAGATAGGGATTATGTCTTCTTCAAGTAAAGCCGTTACAGGAGCTGAACTGGATATGTTTACGCAAAGTCAGCTTGAGAAGCACATTCATGATTACTCAGTTTTTGCACGGGTAACCCCTGAACACAAAGTGAGGATTGTAAAAGCGTTTAAGGCACGAGGCGAAATAGTAGCCATGACTGGTGACGGTGTAAATGACGCTCCGGCTTTAAAAGCCGCAGATATAGGCTGTGCAATGGGAATAGGCGGAACAGAAGTTGCAAAAAGTGCGGCAGATATGATTTTAACGGATGATAATTTCGCCACAATTGTTGAAGCAGTACGCCAAGGGCGGTCAATTTTTGCAAATATAAAAAAGGCAATTCAGTTTCTGCTTTCTAGCAACATCGGTGAAATCATCACGATTTTTGTAGGTATGTTGTTCGGCTGGGCACCCCCGCTTGTAGCAATTCAGCTTTTATGGGTAAATCTTATAACCGATTCCCTGCCCGCTATTGCTTTGGGAGTTGACCCCGCCGATAAATACATTATGGATCAAAAGCCCAGAAAAGCAAATAAAGGTCTCTTTGCGGATGGTTTAGGCATAACCATTGCATTGGAAGGTTTTATGATAGGAGCTTTGGCACTCTTGGCATTTTCCATAGGGAAAAATATCTTTGATATAACAGCGGATCCCATCATCGGGCGTACAATGGCATTTGCCGTCTTGAGCATTTCCCAGCTTGTTCATGCTTTTAACATGAGAAGCGATAAATCCGCATTTTCGGTTGGGATTTTCAAAAACAGATATCTTGTAGGCGCATTTATTATAGGCATACTGCTGCAGGTGTCGGTAATAAGTATGGCGCCTCTTGCAAAAATATTCAAAGTATCTGCGCTTTCCGCAAAACAGTGGGGATTTGTTGCGTTTTTATCCGTTATGCCGCTTGCACTGGTTGAGCTGCAAAAAAGGTTTTCGGCTGATTAACAGAAAAAAATTTTAAAAGCTAGGTATATTTTATGCAATTTGTTATATTGACTCTCATAACAAAAGATGATATAGTGACATTAGTTAGCATATGCTAATTCAATTAAGGAGGATTGTGTCATGGATACACTAAGGGATTTAAAGCCAAAAGAGTCGGCAATTATCACACAAATGAATTCGCAGGGGAAGATAAAGCGACGCCTGATTGACATGGGTATTACTCCCGGCACGAGAATATGTATGCAAAGAACGGCGCCTCTTGGTGATCCTGTGGAATTTTGGGTAAGAGGATATAAACTCAGCATAAGAAAAAGTGAAGCAAAAAAAATATACATTGAGAAGGTTTGACAAACTATGAGAAAAGATAAAACAATAATATGCAAAGAATATCGATTTGCTCTGGCGGGGAACCCAAACAGCGGGAAAACCACATTATTTAATGAACTTACGGGAAGTCATTATCAGGTGGGTAACTGGCCGGGCGTAACGGTAGAGCACAAGGAAGGAATATGCAAATATGTTTATCATAAGCATCCTTCGCGTTTTGACACACATGAGCATCATTCCGCGCACAGAAACGATGAAGAACATAATCATATAAAAATTATAGACCTGCCGGGCATTTATTCTCTGTCGCCTAATTCTGCGGAAGAGGTCATCACCCGTGACTACATCATCAATGAAAAGCCTGATTTGATTTTAAACATTGTAGATGCTACAAACCTTGAACGCAACTTGTATTTGACGACTCAGCTTGCGGAAATGAATCTTCCGATGATTATTGCCTTGAACATGATGGATGCACTTGAGGCAAACGGAGTATCCATTGATGTAGACAAATTGGAAGACCGGCTGGGAATACCCATAATTCCTATATCTGCAAGCAAAGGCAGAGGAATACAGGATTTAATAAATGAGGCATTGAATATAGCGGTGGAAGAAAAATCGGCACATCAAGCGGTGGTATACCCTTCAGAGCTTGAAAAATATATTCGTGAGATTGAGAAAATACAGGGCAGTATGTGTTTGTCTGCGATTAAAGCCTTAGAACGGGATAAGCTTATTTTAAAAAATACAACGAATGGAGAAATCTTAAATATTGTCAAAAAAGCGGAGAAGGAGCTTGGCGATATTGAAACTCTTGTTGCGGAGGCCAGATATGCATTCATAGAGCGGACAATAAAGGAATGCACAGAAAAGACAGGAGATAACAAGCAATATACCATAATGGAGAAAATTGACTCTGTTGTTGAACATCATCTTCTTGCCATACCTATCTTTGTTGCGGTAATGTTTTTGATATTTCAGATAACCTTTGGCCCCGTGGGAAGCTTTTTATCTGATGGAGTGGATATGCTTATAAATGAAAAATTATCCGGTGTGCTGCTTGCTTGGCTGGAAAGGCTAGATACCTCTCAGTTTTTGATAAGCCTTATCATAGATGGTATTTTAGCCGGTGTGGGCGGAGTAATTACGTTTTTTCCCCAGATTATGCTTTTGTTTTTGTTTTTATCTTTTTTGGAGGACAGCGGCTATATGGCAAGAGCTGCGTTTATTGTTGACAGATTGTTTGTGAGACTGGGGCTTTCGGGAAAATCCTTTGTTCCGATGATTATGGGATTTGGGTGTACGGTTCCCGCTGTTATGGCGGCTCGTACGCTTGAAAACGAACGTGACAGAAGACTTACCATACTTCTTATGCCGTTTATGTCATGCGGCGCTAAAATGCCAGTATATGCAATATTTGCGGGAGCTCTTTTTCAAAAGCAGGCGGGGGTTGTCATTTTCAGCCTTTATCTTCTCGGTATATTGCTTGCGTCGATATCTGGCTTCATATTCAGCAAAACTGTTTTAAAGGGCGAAACGCCTCCTTTCGTGCTGGAACTGCCTCCATACAGAATGCCTACGTTTAAATCAACCTTTCACCATATGTGGGAAAAAGCAAAGGATTTTGCAATTCGAGCAGGCACGGTGCTTTTGATGGCAAGCATTATTATATGGTTTTTACAGAACTTTGATTTTCATTTGAGAATGGTTGACGACAGCGGAGAAAGTATGCTTGGTATAATTGGTCATTTTATAGCTCCTGTTTTTACTTTGTCCGGATTTGGAAATTGGAAGGCGGCTGTGTCGCTTCTTTCGGGATTTGCGGCGAAAGAGGCTGTTGTTTCCACTATGGGGATACTTTACAATGCTCCTGATACCGATTCGCTTATGTCTGTAATAGGCGGTACGTTTTCGCCGCTTGCAGCATATTCGTTTCTGGTGTTTGTGCTATTGTATGTTCCATGCATTGCTGCAGTGTCTGCGATTAAAAGTGAGATGAATTCATGGAAATGGGCACTTTTTTCAGTTTTCTATCAAGTTGCGGTTGCTTGGGTTATATCTGTTTTGGTGTATCAAATCGGGTCTGTATTTATTTGATGAACACAAACTGTTGATTATTAATATATTTCATTGTAAGACTTTTGATAAAGTCAAAAAAGAAGCTTGTCAAAAGCTTCGGCACTTCCTGCGTCGATTGGCTTAATGAATTTGAACATTAAGATTCCTGCAAGCTTCTTTTTTATGAAATTTTATCTATAACGTTCTTTAAATAGCGGGTTTTATGCGGATTTTAGGGTTATATTAATCTGTACTCAAAAAAAAAGTAAAAAATTTTCGTCAAAAGTGTTGACATTTATCAAATACCCTGTTATAATCAATCTTGCGTTGTTGAGGAAACGCCTCGGCAGCTTGATATGTGGGCGCATAGCTCAGCTGGGAGAGCATCTGCCTTACAAGCAGAGGGTCATAGGTTCGAGCCCTATTGCGCCCACCATTTATCTTCGTTTGTTGTGATATATGGTTTGTCTTTTGTTGTGGTAATAAGTTGACAATTAAAAATGGCCCGGTAGTTCAGTTGGTTAGAACGCTAGCCTGTCACGCTAGAGGTCGTGGGTTCGAGCCCCATTCGGGTCGCCATTTTATGATAAATGCCGCAGTTTTATTATTAGAACTGCGGCATTTATTTTTGTATTTTTCAAATCAAGAGTTTGCCCTCTACAATAAAGAGGATTATATCTAGATTACGATAAAATTTTCATACATATTTCCCACACCTGCAATATCTGTAAAGCAGCCTGATTATTCACCTTATTTTCCAATTCTTCATATTATG
>JAOAAV010000098.1 GCA_026418715.1 Clostridia bacterium | reverse complement strand
CCGTATCAGCTTGTTTATATTTTCGTTTGTACCTCGCTCCCACGAACAATATGGGTGTGCATAGTATACATTGAGGATTTTATGTGTAATTTTTACTTTTTTATATTCTCTCTTTTTGCCATCTCTTTTTATCGGAAGATTCTTATTGGTAAGAAACACATCGCCACGGTGTATTAAAATTTCAATTGTATATCGTTCTCTTTCTGTAAGGTGTTTATTTTTTCTGCTTTCTATATATTTGACTCATGGATTTCTCCTTTGCAATGTTTTGATTGGTCATTAAACATTATACAATGGATTTACCATGAGTCTCATTTTTTTGCGTCACTTTATTTTACAACTTACCAATATTTCGTCAAAAATCTTATTATAAATTTTGAATTTACAGAAATATTCATACACACCAAATAAGTTTAATCGGTATCTTTTATACAATCTCCGCTCCGCTTTGAATATCCTTTATTGTTGTGAGCGCCGTTAATCTGCCGTCATGTTCTGCAGATAGAATCATTCCGCATGATTCGAGCCCCATGATTTTTCTCGGCTTTAAATTGGCGATAAATACTACGTTTTTGCCTATCATCTCGTCGGGTGTATGAAAGTTTGAAATGCCGGAGAGAATTTGCCTTTTCTCGTTTCCTACCTCAATCATAAAGCGCAAAAGCTTTGATGATTTCGGCACTTTTTCGCATTCTATCACCTTTCCAACCCTTATATCAAGCTTTTCAAAGTCTTCAAATTCTATATAGTCCTTATATGGTGCAATTTTTACATTAATTTCATCTGCTTTTGCCCATTCATCTTCAAGCTCCGCAAGTTTTTTTTCGGCATCAATTCTCTGAAACAAAGGCTTGGCTTCACACACCTTTGTTCCTGCTTTGATACCGCCGAACTCGGTAAGGCTTTGCAGGCTTATATCGTCCGCACCAATCTGCTTTGCAATTTCATATGCCGTTTCAGGCATAAAGGATGAAAGCAGCGATGCAATAAAGCGGATGCTTTCCGCCAAATTGTAAAGTACGGTTTGCAGGCGCAAGATGGTATCTTCGCTTTTTGCAAGAGCCCAAGGCATAGTTTCATCAATATATTTATTGGCACGGTCTGCAATCTTCCAAATTTGGGCAAGCGCGTCGGACACACGATAGGTGTTCATATAATTTGCAACGGCGCAAACTGCATTTGTAGCAGTTTTTTTGAGGTCGTCGTCATATTCGCCGTTATTCGCGGGAGCCTTGATTTCTCCGCCGAAATATTTGTTTATCATGGCAACGGTTCTGTTTACCAGATTTCCTAACGTATTTGCCAAATCGGAATTATAGCGGCTTATAAACACATCGTAGGTGATGGAGCCGTCATTGGCAAACGGCATTTCCGAGAGCGCATAATAACGGACGGCATCAACTCCAAAATGGCGTACCAAATCTTCAGCGTAGATCACATTTCCTCTTGACTTGCTCATTTTTTCTTCACCGAACAGCATCCACGGATGACCGAACACCTGCTTTGGAAGCGGTTCGCCGAGTGCCATCAGCATAATAGGCCAGTAAATGGTGTGAAATCTTAAAATATCCTTGCCTATGATATGAACGTCCGCAGGCCAATATTTTTGGTATAAGCTGCCCTTTTCGTCGGGAGAGTAGCCGAGTGCTGTGATATAGTTTGAAAGTGCATCAATCCAGACATATACAACGTGTTTGTCGTCAAAATCCACTGGGATTCCCCATGAAAAGCTGGTTCGGGACACGCAAAGATCCTGAAGTCCTGGCTTTAAAAAGTTGTTTACCATTTCCTTTTTTCTTGATTCCGGGCAAATAAAGTCAGGGTTTTCTT
>JAOAAV010000063.1 GCA_026418715.1 Clostridia bacterium | reverse complement strand
AGATGTGTATAAGAGACAGGTATAATCCTTGCGCCTTTGGGGAGTAAAATTGGCAATCCCTGTCCAATCAAATCAGATGTCGTAAATAATTCCAGTTCACGCCCTAACTTATTATGATCACGTTTTTTCGCTTCTTCAAGCTGTACTAAATAATTCTCTAAATCCTGCTTGTTCGCAAATGCAGTACCGTAAATGCGCTGAAGCATTTTATTTTTTTCGTTTCCACGCCAGTAGGCACCTGTTGCACTCAAAAGCTTGTATGCTTTCACTTTGCTTGTATAGCTCACATGTGGTCCTGCGCAAAGATCAGTAAAATCGCCCTGCTTATAAAATGAGATAACGGCGTCTTCGGGCAAATCATTGATTAATTCAATCTTGTACGGCTCGCCCATATCTTCCATCAATTTAAGCGCTTCTGAACGGGGAAGTTCAAAACGCTCGATTTTTAAATTTTCTTTTACTATTTTCTTCATTTCAGCTTCTATATTTTCCAAATCCTCCGGAGAGAAGGTGTGCTCGCTGTCAAAGTCATAATAAAAGCCGGTGTCTATGGCAGGCCCTATTGCCAATTTAGTTTGTGGGAATAGCCTTTTCACCGCTTGCGCAAGTATATGGGAAGCGGAGTGTCTTAAAGTTTGTAATTCGTTCATTTCGCTCATTGTTTTTCCTCCTGCTCAAATTTGAATATTAAAAAAACACCCCTAAAAGAAGTATAGACAAAAACAGTCTAAAACATTCCTTTTAGGGGTGCAAATAATTGCACGGTTCCACCCTAATTATGATGGCAACATCATCACTCAATAACCTTTTACGCAAGGGATAGCGGCAACACTTAATAAACAAATAGTCGTTCAGTGCGCAACTCCGGAGTGGTATTCACCATTTCCACCAAAAGAATGCTTCCAGCCTAAGACACTCTCTCTCTGTTTGGCTTATGAAATGGCTACTGTCTCCTTCATCGTCTTTAGTTACTATTATACGCTTATTTTAATATTTGTCAAACGGCTTATCAAACCGAATAAAACTTTACTTAGGTTGCTTTCCGATATAAGCCAATATACCGCCGTCAACGTAAAGAATGTGACCATTTACGAAATTTGACGCATCGGATGCCAAAAATACGGCGGGACCTGTTAAATCATCGGGTTCTCCCCAACGTGCCGCAGGAGTTTTTGCAATTATAAACTGGTCAAACGGATGTCTTGAACCGTCAGGTTGAATTTCTCTCAAAGGTGCCGTTTGAGGGGTTGCAATGTAACCTGGGCCTATACCATTGCATTGAATATTAAACTCACCATACTCGGATGCGATGTTCTTTGTAAGCATTTTAAGACCACCCTTAGCGGCTGCATATGCAGACACTGTTTCACGTCCTAATTCACTCATCATAGAACAAATATTGATGATTTTTCCATGACCTTTTTTGATCATGCTCGGAATCACGGCTTTAGACACGATAAAAGGACCGTTTAAGTCAATATCTATAACCTGTCTGAATTCGGCTGCTGTCATTTCACACATTGGAATACGCTTAATGATGCCCGCATTGTTTACCAATATGTCAATAACTCCGACCTCTTTTTCAATTTGTGCTACCATTGCGTTGACCTGTTCTTCATTTGTCACATCACAAACATAGCCATAAGCCTCTATACCTGCCTCCTTGTAAGCAGCAATTCCTTTATCAACCAAATCCTGATTGATGTCGTTAAATACAATAGTTGCTCCAGCAGCGGCAAATCCGCTTGCAATTGCAAAGCCTATTCCATAGGATGCTCCCGTAACAAGAGCAATTTTTCCATCAAGTGAAAATTTGTTTAATATATCCATTTTGTCCTCCATAAATTAAATTATTTCAAATCATCCATTTTAATAACGTCCATGTCGTCATAAGTCTGATTTTCGCCGACCATACCCCATATAAAGGTGTAACTCTTTGTTGCACAGCCGGAATGAATAGACCAACTCGGGGAAATTACAGCCTGCTCGTTTGCCATAACAATGTGACGTGTTTCGTCTGGTTCTCCCATTAAATGGAACACTCTTGTGGAAGGTTCCATATCAAAATAGAAGTAAACTTCCATTCTTCTGTCATGCGTATGACAAGGCATAGTGTTCCACACACTGCCCTCCGCAAGTTCTGTAAGTCCCATCTGAAGCTGGCAGGTTTTGCAAACAGCAGGATTTAAGTACTTGTTTATGGTTCTTTTATTACACTCCGCATCAGAACCTACCATAGTCGGAGAAGCCATTTCGGGTGTAATCACAACGGTCGGATATGTCTGATGTGCGGGTGCGGAATTAATATAGAATTTTGCAGGATTTGACGGATCAACGCTTTCAAACTTCACATCCTTAATTCCCATACCCACGTACATTCCGTATCTTTTGCCAAGCTCATAAGCTTTGCCGTCAAGAATGACCTTGCCCGGCGCGCCGATATTGATAATGCCCATCTCGCGTCTTTGCAGGAAAAATTCCACGCCAAGTTCCTTGCCTGCTTCCAAGACCAAAGCATCATTCGTCGGAACGGCACTGCCAAAAATAATTCTGTCAACGTGGCTGTAAACAAGCTTCATTTCTCCTGCCTTGAACAGGTCATCAACCAAGAAGTTTTTTCTTAATTCTTCTGTAGTGTAATACTTAACATCATCCGGATGGCAAGCATATCTGATCTCCATCTCCATTTGTAAAAGCCTCCTAAATTTAAGTAAATTAATATCAAACCAGCGGGTTGGGTCTGTAAATTAAATGCAGAATATTCCCGTCAATGTCTCTAAAAAAGAACGTTTTAAGACCGCTGGGATTGATTGCAACATCTGTTAAAACCTCAACGTTTGCAAGCTTCAATTTCTGCACTAACTCATCAAACTCACTGTTTCCGACACTAAGAGCAATATGGCGTATACCGCCCGTCTTAAGATCATTTTCTCCGTTTGACAGATCTGACATGATAAATTCAATCATGCTGCCGTCTTCAAAGGCTAAAAAGAAAGTTCCCTTTCCGTTGTCGTAAACAATTTTGCCTCCAAACATTTCAAGGTACCAATCTTTTATTCTAGCGGTATCTTTTGATATAATCGCAATATGCTCTATTCCTTTAACCATTTCAACTCCTCCTTATGTATACCAAACATCTTATATTGTAGCACAAAAGAAATGTTTTATCAACAAATTTTGGTTAAAATTATTTGTTTTTTATTTATCAATAAATCATATAAAAATCCCTTGGATGTTTTCTAAAACCAATATTTAAAAATGGTTTTTCAATAACAAAATTAAGCACAAGAGAGAGCTTTACGCAAAAAGTATCTCTTGTGCTTTGCCATTTTTAAAAATGATTTAATATTCACACTAAATTTTTTGAAATTTGATTTACATATTCCTGCATCTCGTGTTTTGAATTTATGGTATGCACATGTTCTAACACTTTTTGCTTTTTTTCAAAAGAAAAAGTTGAAAAATGCATCATAGCATCCGGATTTTGTGCAAGCGCCATCCCCAATCCCAGAGGAATGTCCCCGTGATCTGTGTTGTTCATAAAAGTCTTCCCTCTTTCGTTAAAACAGCCTTAGGATAAAAGTCCTAAGGCTGATAAGTTATTTAATCTTATTTTCGTAGTCCTGCACCATTTTTTTAACCATTTGACCACCAACCGAACCTGCTTGTCTGGCGGTTAGGTCGCCGTTATAACCTTGCTTGAGATTAACGCCAACTTCATTTGCCGATTCCATCTTGAATCGATCCATTGCCTGTTTTGCTTCAGGGACAATAATTCTGTTTCTACTCATCTGTAAATCCTCCAAACCGTTTAAACTTACATTTTCACTTCTTTTTCGCATGAAGAAGCATTCAAGTAGTAACTCAGCCAATTTTTCAATCGGCTACGCTATTATTTTGCACTCAATCAAAATTTATATGCAAAGAAGATTTTATTACAAATCGATAATTCATTCCAATGAATAAAAATAAAATTTACAAAACATCTGTTTGATTTTTTTAAAATTTATGATATAATAAACAATGTACTTTTTCTATTAAAAAACGTATTAAATTCAGGAGGTCTGGAAAATGCCCCAATTGACCGAAAAAGATCGTGAGATACTTGATTTTATATACAATCAAACAGAGGCGAGAGGATTTCCGCCCAGCGTCAGAGAAATTTGTGATGCGGTGGGACTCAATTCTACCGCAACCGTTCATGCACGTTTGAAAAAGCTTGAGGGCTTAGGCTATATTGTCAAGGAATCCTCAAAAAACCGTTCGCTGCGTATAGTAAACTATAAAACAAAAGAAAAGAAAACGCCGGCTATTGAATATGCCGGAGAAAAATATTTAGAAATTCCAATTTATGGCAAGGTTACGGCAGGAGAACCGATTACTGCCATTGAGGATTTGTCGGACACATTCCCTCTGCCGATGGATTTCGCAAAAAATAAGGATTTATTCATGCTCAAGGTGCAAGGAGAATCAATGATTAACGCCGCCATTTTGGATGGTGATTATATTATCGTACAGCGACAGCCGATTGCGTCGAACGGTGATATCGTGGTAGCTCTTATTGATAACGAAAATGCAACGGTTAAAACGTTTTATAAGGAAAAGGGTCATTTTCGTCTTCAACCTGAAAATGATGAAATGGAGCCGATTATAGTGGATGAACTTTCAATTATCGGCAAAGTTGTGGGGGTTTTCAGAAGGCTGTAATGTACGTATATTTAATTTTTTTTAATAAGCGCAATAATGGCAGACAATCATTAAAGAATTGTCTGCCATTATTTTACCCATGTCTTATAACCGCGATCATAATGCCAAGTACTGCCCCAGCGACTACCTCTATCGGTGTATGACCCAAAAGCTCCTTCAACTTTCTTTCTGTTACCGAAAAATCTTCTTTTCCCCATTCATCTACAATTTTGTTTAATATCCTTGCCTGCATACCTGCCGCACGGCGCACTCCTGCCGCATCGTACATGACCACCATGGCTACAACAACACTAACGGCAAACATCGTGCTTGCGAATCCTTCCACAAGCCCTACTGCGGTTGCAAGCGACACTACAAACGATGAATGCGAACTGGGCATTCCGCCGGAGCCTACAAAACGCTTAAAATCAAATTTTCTGCTCCAAATAAAAGTAAAAACAACTTTCAGCAGTTGTGCTGCAAACCAAGAAATCAACGCGGTGAACAACACCGAATTGTTCAAAAAATCATTAACATACTCCATAAAATCCTCCGACTTATGACTTTCTGTCAATCAAGTATTTTACAAGATTTATTAAAAACTCCGCCTTTTCGCCAAATTCGCCAATCGTATCTATTGCTCTAGATGAATATTCGCAAATTAGCTGTTTCGATTTTTCCATTCCATACAAAGAAACATAAGTGTTCTTGTTTTTTTCGGTATCGCTGCCAATGGGTTTACCCAAGTTTTGTTCGTCGCCTTCAACATCCAAAACATCATCTTGAATTTGAAATGCCATCCCTAAACTTCTTGCAAAAGCATCTGCCGTACTTATTTGTTTTTCATCCGCATTGGCAAGCACAGCGCCTATAGTTGCACAAGCGCGTATAATTGCTCCGGTTTTATAAAGGTGTATATATTCGAGCATTTTTCCGTCAATATTTTTTCCTTCGCTTTCTATATCAACCACCTGACCGCCTATCATGCCTTCGCTTCCGGCAGCTTCAGCAAGCATACGAATTGCACGAAGAACATTGGATTGGTTTACATTTTTAAGACCGCATTCAGCAACAATTTCAAAAGCCTTAATCAATAATGCATCTCCCGCCAAAATAGCGATAGCCTCACCAAACACAACGTGATTAGTCGGTTTTCCCCGTCTTAGTACGTCGTTATCCATAGCAGGCAGATCGTCATGAATAAGAGAGGATGTATGTATCATTTCTATTGCTGCGGCAAACGGCAAGCAAAATTCCTCATCTCCTCCCAACATGTCACACACGGACATCATAAGAACGGGCCTTAGTCTCTTGCCTCCAGCAAACAGACTATACGCCATCGCTTCATAAATACTTTTCTGAGGATTTTTATAATTTTTTAGATATCCTTCCAATGCGTTGTTAACCTTATCTATTTTGTTATTAAGAACTTCGTTAAAATTCATTTTTCTCTCCATTATTCCTTTGGCAAAAAGTCTTTCTTTTCCATTTCTCCGTTTTCGTTCGCCATCAATACCGATACTTTCTTCTCCGCATTATCAAGCATTTTTTGGCAAGCCTTTGAAAGCTTTATCCCTTTTTCAAAAAGCGAGAGGGATTCATCTAGCGATATATCGCCATTTTCAAGCTTTTTAACAATCTCCTCAAGTTCGGTCATCGCTGATTCAAATGTTTGCTTTTCCATATTATCCTCCTATTTTGCTATACATTCTTTTTCTCCGTCCGACAGCTTTAATGTGAAATTTGTTCCCGATTTCAATGCTTTTGCTGTTTTTATAATATTTCCGCTTGCATCGATAGGAATGGCATATCCTCTTGACATAACCGAAAGCGGACTCATAGCATCAAGCTTGCCGCAAATACTTCCTAAAATTTCTTTTTTTCTCATCAAATTCATCATGAAATTGCTTGAAAGCTGTTTTATTCTGTTATCAAGAGTAATTGAATAATCCTGTATCTTTTCATGCGGATTTTTTAATTTGATATTTTTTAAGCGAATTGCTTCTCTTTCCAATCTTTTTGCAATGTCAAAGGATATTTTCCCCTCCATTGTACGAATACGGTTCATCAATTCAATTTGGGAAGGCACAGACAACTCTGCTGCGGCCGATGGTGTAGGAGCACGCAAGTCGGCAACAAAATCGGTAATGGTAAAATCTGTTTCATGTCCCACGGCAGAAATAACGGGTATCTTTGACGCAAAAACAGCTCGTGCGACAATTTCCTCATTAAACGCCCACAAATCTTCAATAGAGCCTCCACCCCTACCGACAATTAGAGTGTCTACCATATTCGCATTGTTGAAATATTCAATGGCAGCCGCAATGTTTGCCGCCGCCTCAGGACCTTGAACCAAAGAAGGGTACAATATAATTTCCGCATATGGAAAACGTCTTGTAATCACATGAATAATATCTCTTACAGCCGCACCTGTGGCGGCCGTAACAACGCCTATTTTCTCGGGATATTTAGGAATGGCTTTTTTAAACCGTTCATCAAAAAGCCCTTCTGAAGCAAGCTTTGCCTTAAGCTGTTCATAAGCAACATAAAGCGCACCTACCCCGTCAGGGATCATTTCCTCGATATATAATTGATATACGCCGCCCGATTCATATGCTGAAATTCTGCCTCTTGCAAGCACCTTCATACCATCTTCCGGCTTAAATGAAAGATCTTTATTTGCACCCTTAAACATAACAGCTTTCAAAACAGACCCCTCATCCTTCAGAGTCAAATAAAGATGCCCTGAATAATGGAGTTTGCAGTTTGATATTTCACCTTTTATCCAGATATTGTTCAAAATAATATTGCTGTCTAATATTTTTTTTATATAGCCGTTTATTTGCGATACCGTAGCTACTTTTATATTCTGTTCCATACAAAACTCACTCTATTTCATATTTTTTACCCGTCAAAACGGCAATACCCGCCGCATTGTCGGTAGAATATTCTCTTGATGCAAAAAATAATTTCGCAGACACATATTTTTTCAGATATTCTCTGATAATTCGGTTTGACGCTACACCGCCCACCAACAATACACATTTCAAGCCCGTTTTTTTTACTGAATAATTTAGTGCTTTGGCGAGGGTTTTCGCAACGTGTAAAAAAACTCCCATCGCCAAATTTTTGGCACTTATCTCATTTATAATGCGGGACGCTTTGGTTTCTACACCAGAAAAACTCATATCAGCATTTTTAACAGATATGGGAAATATGTACGGTTCATCCGAATTTTCCGCAAGTTCTTCAAGTTTTTTCCCACAAGGAAAATCAAGTCCCAAACGTACACCCACTCTGTCTATAAACTGCCCTGCGCTGATATCGGTTGACGCACCGATGATTTCATTGGCAAAGCTTTGATTTTTGTATTCACTTCTTAAAATTTCAGTTGTTCCGCCCGAAAGGTGAACCGATAAAAACGGTTCACTAAGCAGAACCTGCGCATCAGACGAAAAAATCCCTGCCATAATGTGTCCATCCTGATGACTGAACTCATAAAGCGGAACTCCTAAGGTGTCCGCAATAACTTTGGCAAACGATGCACCTGCCAAAAATACTGGCATATATGAGCCTTCAACGTTTCTCGGTTTTGTGCTTACTCCGACCGCTTTAACTTTCTTTATTTGTGTTTGTTTTGCCAACTTTTCATAAAGCTCTGGCATGGTGTTGACATGAATAAAAAATGCATCGCTTTGCCTAATGCCTTTTTCTCCTTTTTGAACAGTCAGAATCTGCCTAAAGCTTTTTATATTACTGCCGTCTGCCAATGCAACAGAGGTAGTGTAGTTGCTTGTATCAATTCCTATATAGATAGCGCATCATTCCTTTTTTTCGCTTATTTCCTTGTAAACTCCACCCAAAACTCCGTTTACAAAAGCGGCTTTGTCCGGTTCGTCATAAATTTTAACGAGTTCAACCGCCTCATTAATAGCCACACTCGGAGGAACATCATCCACGTACTTCATTTCATAGACTGCAAGCTTCAATATACAAAGTGACACCTTTGAAATACGCCCAAGTTTCCACCCTTTACTCAAATTTCTTCCGATAATTTCCTCAATTTCGTGTTCATGTTCTGTCACACCGTTTACGACTTTCCTTATATAGTCCATATTTCGGCTGCTTTCGGGTTTTTCTTGAAGCAAATATGAAAATAGTGAATCAATATCCTCTTTGTGCATATCCTTTTGGAATATAAGCTTGAATGCCTCTGCTCTCGCTTCGTTCCGCGACTGTTTTTTACTCATAAATTCCTCCGATTTTTTCTACGTCCCAATCATTATATATTAAAATTCCCAAAAAATAAAGTCTTAATTATTAAAAATATCAATAAAATCTGCAATTTGCAAACTGGGCAGGCGGAGGAATTTTTAGACAAATTTTTTTAAGCTTTCAATTGTGCAAATACGGCAGTCCGAAGGATTTTGAGTTTTCCTGCAAACTGCCGCATATGTGAAATTATTTAGCATATTTTGATATATATTTATCATAAACATTTGTATATTCTTCGGTCTTATTTTCATGCAAATGCTTCAAATAAGCATGAGGATCAAATGCCTCCGTATTTTTGCTTTTTACCTGTTCCACGGCAAGACCTATATTTGAACAATGGTCAGCTATTCTTTCAAGATTACCCACTATATCCAAGAAGAATACGCCTGTTGTAAATCCGCATTCATGTTTTGCCAAACGTTCCAAATGTGAATTTTTCAGGTGTTCGTTAAGATAGTCAATAACGTCTTCGAGTGGCTGAATATCAGCCGCCAGTCGGGCATCCTGCATTTCATATGCCTTAAGCGTCATGCTTACCAATTTATTTACCGCTTCATACATTTTATTAAGCTCTATTTTGGCTTGAGAAGAAAAATCAAGTCCCTTCTGTTTCATTTCATTTAATGAACTGGATATATTAAACGCATGATCCCCTATTCTCTCAACATCGGTAATAACGTGAAATAGGCTTGATATAAGATTGTTTTCTTCTTCGTTTATCGGCTCATCAACAATCTTTACAAGATATTGCGTAATATTTGATTCATAGACATCAATTGAGTTTTCAATTTCTTCAAGTTCATCTAAACTTTTAGCCGCCGCATCGTTTAATATGTCATAGCCAATTTTCACGCTGTCTGCGGCTAAATTCATCATTTTAACAAGCTCTTTTGTAGTTTGCGAAAGCGCTAAAGCGGGTGTTGAAAGAAGTCTTGCTTCCAAAGCGCTTCCCGCAACATCATTATCTTTTGACGGAAGAATTTTATTCGCCAAAAATACAAGCTGATTTGAAAACGGCAGCAATAGGATAGTATTTATGACATTGAAGGAAATATGAAATCCTGCTATATTCGTTTTTGTGGCATTATCTGTCCACACTGGAATAAACTTTCCTATTCCGAAGCCGTAAAGCACAATAATGAATATAATAGAACCAATAATATTAAACAACAAATGAATGATTGCGGCTCTTTTCGCCGTTTTATTCGCTCCGATGGAAGACAAAATAGCGGTAATGCAAGTGCCTATATTTTGTCCTAATACAATTGATACCGCACCGGAAAATTTAATGAATCCGGTGGCGGACGCCGCCTGCAAAATGCCCACAGAAGCACTGGAGCTTTGTATGATTGCCGTAATTCCCGCACCTACCAAGACGCCTAAAATAGGGTTTTGAAGCTGAATCATAAGGTTTTGAAATACAACCGAATCACGCAAAAAGTCCATTGCAGAACTCATCATATCCATTCCAACAAACAAAAATCCGAATCCGGCTAAAATTTCACCGATGTTATTATACTTGCGTTTTTTGATGAACATCAAAAAGACTATTCCAACAGCAATTGCTATAGGCGCCAGATTTGAAGGCTTGACAAAATCCAAAATCCACAGACTAGAATTTATGTCCTCAAGACTAATCAAAACAGCGGTAATGGTTGTTCCGATATTTGCGCCCATGATGACACCAACCGCCTGCTGCAAGGACATAATACCTGCATTGATAAAACCAACAACCATAACGGTTGTAGCACTGGAGCTTTGTATGAGTGCGGTAACCGCAGTTCCGACCAATACTCCTTTTAAAAGACTGCCGGTAAGATTGTCTATGATTTTGCTCATTCTATCTCCGGCTGCTTTTTCAAGCCCGTCCCCCATTATTTTCATACCATAAAGAAAAAAGCCAAGTCCCGCAATTAAAGTTAAAATCCAATCAAAATTCATGCTATCCTCCGTATTGTTTTAGACTTAAAATACTATCAATAACCCAAAATTTCAGGAATGATAACGACTGTTATTCTGCCGGGGAACTTATAGCAATTATGTATGATGTTTGTTATATTACAAATAGTTTGAGTATCATGACATTCATGGCACTTGCCATCAATTGTGCAAGGAGTTTTGTGTGTGATGCGTTTTGCGTTCATGGGGGCAATACTTTTTGCACGCTTTATGCCATCTTCAACAGTATCCACAATTTTATTAACGCCGGCAACAACAATCACGCGCTTTGGGCCAAAGGCAATTGCCCCTGTACGATTGCCGGTGCAATCGGTATTTACAAGTTCTCCTGTTTTTGTTATGGCATTAGTGCCTGTTACAAAATAATCCGCAAAAAAACCTTCCCGATATTTTTCCAACATATCTTCAAAAGATGGGGTGTTAAACCTGTCAATAAACTTATACTTCCCGCTCGTAATTTCACTCATGATCCCCGTTTCTGAGAGAGTAACCGATCCTCCTACAGCTATGGAAGCACCTTCTGGAATCATATCCATGACAATTTTCTTTGCAGCTTCGGAATTTTGCGCATATATGGCATTAAAATCCTTCTTCTTGAGAATTTCGACAATTTCCTGAGCTTTACACTCCGCATGCCATTTTGCAATTGCGTCCATAAAAACATCCTCCTAAATAAAATCAAAGTAAAATCTATGTAAAATCACAAATACTATTTTACACTAATTAATAAAGAAAATCTACAAAAAAAGAAAAATAATTTTCTTTTCCGTAGATTTCCTTTAAGCTGTTTAAATTGTCAAAACGCCGTCCTCAGATTCGATTAGCATTAGAATTTTTTCTTCTTTTCCATTTTCCGCATTGATGTATATTATAAAGTTTTTGTCATCGAATTGTCCGTGAAATTCATAGCAGTATACTTCCATCAGACTGTCTTTCGGTATAAGAGCCATATTTACGGTCTTGATATTCAAACGACTGTTTACCTTTTCTCTTGCCTCTGCTTCTGTTATTTTTGCCGAAGGCAGATCTCTTATCTTATGATTCATAATAAATCCGTGCGCTTCCATGCCTAAGATTTCACCATTATCCAAAGCCACTCTGACTTTAATCAAGTCTGAATAACAGGTGGTCTCACCTTGCTGGAATGCAAAATTGATTGTGGCAATACCGTTTGATTTATCATAGTAGCTGCTTTTCAAATAGGTATATCCTTTTTTCTCCAGAAAACCTGCAGCCATCTCCGTAGCCTGAACGAAATCAAGTTTGTCTTCTTCTACCGAGCGATTATCTAAGAAGTATATTACATAACCGTTTTTCTTTGTAATACTGATGCTGATTTGTCTTCCGTCATCTCCCCTGTATGCAAATGAATATGCATCGATATAGCTGTTTTGAACCTCGCTTTCAAATACAAGATTGTCTCCTCTGGCTCCCAAAAAATCCTTTGCTTTTTGTTTTGCTTCATCAACTGAAATTTCCACTCCATTTTCCAGCATAGCAGGCTTCATGTTCTGAATGTGTTCGGAAAAAGGTCCGTCATAAATTAAAGACGGATATTCCTGAAATTCCTGCTCCACCTTTTCTAAATCTGCAAGGGCGCCGTTATTTTCTGCTTTCACAGCTTTTTCAAATTGCTTGTCAGATTGAAATGCAAGTTTCCCAAAATCGATATTTCCGCTGTATATTTCGTTCTGCATTTGAGTCAGTGAAGCATTGAGTTTTTCAGCATAGCTGCTTAAAGACTCCAAATTTTTATACTCTTCATCCGAAACCTTATGATTATTAATCATATTTTGAGATAATACATAGGTATAATCCCCTACTTGTGATAAAAATTTAGAGGTATTATCCATTTGAATGTCAGAAACAGGCAGTTGGGAAAGGCAAGCCTTCGCCGCTGTTGACTTTCTGAAAATTTCGCTTGATATGGTTGCCATTTGTGACGGGCTGCTTACGAGCATCCCCTTATTTAATGAAGTTTGTATGTCATCCACATAATCTACAAGCTCGTGAAATGAACGTGTATATTGATTTCCCAAGCTGATTTTAAGCCGTGTAGACTCACGATACTGCCCTATTCCCCACCATGCAATGGCAATCAATGCAATAATTAAAACAGTGTAAATCCATCTGTCGATAAAACGTCTTCTATCATACTCAAGCTTTTCTTGATAATCCAATTTTCACACCTCCTTTTTATTTGCAAAATTTATGTTTTCCTATCGTTTTGACTACCGGTCTTGACCATATCCATTTATTGGTTGCAGTATTGGGATTATAATAGTAAATTGCACCGCCAGTAGGGTCCCATCCGTTTAAAGCATCCTGACAAGCCTTATATACACTGGAACTCGGGTCAATAGGAACATTGATTTGTCCGTCTGCAACTGCCGTAAAGGCGCCTGGCTGATAAATAACTCCGGCTACCGAATTTGGAAATGACGGATGCTTTGTCCTGTTTAATATTACTGCAGCAACGGCAACCTGCCCCTCATAGGGTTCGCCTCTTGCCTCACCGTTTACCGCACGTGCCAGCAGCTGATTATCTCCTGCACGTCTGCCGGTTTGTGCATATATTTTGCTTTGATTTAAGACCCAGACCCCAAAAAGTACTGATGCTAAAACCAAAATTGAAAATATTTCAGCTGCAAGCCGGATTTTCGATTTTTTCAAAATACACTTCTCCTTTCACAATTATTTTCTCTATTTTTATCCTTTAACCCTTAAATTATACAATCGCTTTCAATATTGATTTTTAAAGTATAGATAATGAATTTTATGTCAATAATCCAAATAACAGCAAAATATTTCTGCAGCATTGAGATTTTTAACTTTATGGAGAAAGGAACGGTACATAAATGAAAAAAGTTATATGTTCAATTGCAATTGGCTTTCTTGTTGCAATTTTTGCGGCAATTTATTCATCTGATGTACAAGCAAATTTGTCAAATAATCTTGTACGACTTCATATTATAGCAAACAGCGATTCTGAAACTGATCAAGAAATTAAACTGAAAGTAAGGGATAGAATAATTTACGAAATGTCCGATTGCTTTTCTTCAGGTCAGAGTACGCAAGAGTGCAAAACAATTATACAGTCAAATATTGATAGGATAACAGAAATTGCAAACGATGAGCTTAAAAAAAATAATCTCCCATACACCGCAACGGCGGTTTATGGAAATTTTGAGTTTCCAACAAAGGTGTATGAAAATATAACGCTCCCTCCGGGAAAATATGAAGCGGTAAGGGTTATACTCGGAAATGGTTATGGCAAAAACTGGTGGTGTGTTATGTTCCCTCCGCTATGCTTTGTGGATGAAACAAAGGGAAGCATGGATGCAGAATCAAATGAAATGTTGGAACAAAATCTCAATGACCAGTCCTACGAAATTATTACAAATGCGGACCCGTCACATCTTGATGTGGAAGTAAAATTTAAAATTGTAGAAATAATGCAAAAGGCAAAACAGGATTTAGAAAACATTGTAAGTTAATTGGATATGGTAAATACAATACATTATGCGGCGAGAAAACCTTATATGGACATTCTTGCCGCAGTTTCACTTTTTATGTGTTTTAATTGATGATGTGCCACAAATCACGCATTATGAATTCACATAAGTTCTTTGTTGCATATGGTTTGCCAAGATGAATTACGCTTTGTTTTAGCAAATTCAATCTCCACTCATTATTGAGAAGCTCAAACAAAGCTTCATCAACAGGAAACGTTTCAGTTACCATAACGGCAGCACCGTTGTTTACTAAAAACTCCATGTTACGATCCTCCTGCCCCGGAATTGGGTTCATAATAATCGGCGGCAGATGCTTTGCCAGAGCTTCCGACATTGTAAGACCGCCAGGCTTGGTGATGATAAAATCTGAGGCGTCCATAAGAGTTGAAATGTTATTTACAAAGCCAAAATTCAGTATATCTTTATTCCATTTACGCTTATCAATTTCACGTTTCATTTTTCGATTATTGCCGCAGACACACAAAATTTGAAAGTCAAAATCCAATTTGTCTATATTTTCAAGAGTTCTTTCTAAATTTCCAAAGCCCATAGAACCCATCATGATTAGGATGGTTTGTTTATTTTTTATTCCCAGCTGCCTTCTTGCTTCTTCAGGTGCAAGTTTTGATGAGAATTCTTCTTTTATAGGTATTCCAAACGGCAGAATTTTTTCGGTTGCTATGCCTTTCCTATTCATCTGATTATTTAAAAGGGCATCTGCGGTAACATAGTAATCAAGGCTTGCGCTCTCCCAAAACGGATGCACGGTAAAATCGGTTACAATTCCTATTGTAGGGCAGGAAATATGCCCCTTTTCCTTTAAATAACTCATAACCATGCAGGCAAAGCTATGGGTTCCTATAATAATGTCCGGCGCATAATCAGCTATGTAGTCCTTTAATTTGTATGATATGATATTCGACAAAATAGATATAATGGAATACTTATCGTATTTTTGGTCTTTTTTATCGAGGGTGCTGTAAATCTTGCCGAAAGCTTCGGGAGTATATTTTGTAGTCATCAAATATCCCTTTGCTACGGAGTTGTTCAGCTTAGGATTAATATACTCAAACGTATCCAGCATCCTGCAATCAACGCCTTGCTTTCCCATGTATTCCATAATTGCTTTTGCTGTAGAGTGATGTCCAAAACCTGCTTTTATAGAAATTAACAATACCTTCATTACATCGACCTCCAACGTACGCAAATTAATATTAATTCAAAGAATTTTTGCAAAATTATAGCACATAAAATTATGACTGCTTTTTGACAGCTATTTAGCCGTCATTTCTCTGGCACATGAGGTTTATCATGTCCCAAACGGTAAGCTTTCCTTCGTCGTCCATTATTGAAAACGGAACTAAAATATCGTTTTCACCAAGCCCCAATGTTTTCCATATGAGTTCTAGGTTGCTCTCAAGTTCACGCTTTTTAAGCTTATCCGTTTTTGTGGCAATTACAATTGCATTTTCATGATAATTTCGTATCCATTCCAGCATTAAAATATCATCTTGAGTCGGCTTATGTCTTGAGTCAACTAAAAGAATCGTCTGCACAAGCTCTTTTCTGCTATGTAGATAATCCTCTATCATTTTTCCCCAACTTTCGATTTCATCTCGAGAACGTGCCGCATAACCATATCCGGGAAGATCGACAAAAAATATGGTATCGTCAATATTATAAAAATTGATTGTTGCCGTTTTTCCAGGCTTTGCACTCACACGAGCCAAGCTTTTTCTATTTAGAAGCTTATTAATCAGCGAAGATTTTCCAACATTTGAACGCCCGACAAAAGCAAATTCCTTCATTCCCGTATTGGGATACTGCTCTTTTCTGACGGCTGAAACCGCTATGCTTGCATTATGAATATTCATATTCTATTCTCCTTTTTTGAAAAAACTGCCCATACTCAAGTTTTGTATACGGCTATAAACTCAATTTTTTTGTTGAGTTTAGAAAAATTTCCAGGGCGCTTCTTGCGCCCTGATGACTTTTCATTATTGCTTTATGGACAACCCCGTATTTTCATGCGTTTCTATGGGTATGCTTATATCAATGTCCTTTACTTGGAATTTACTGTTTCTTACGCGTTTTTTTACAAGTGCGCTTTTTAATACGGTATCCATCATGTCAGCGGCCACGAATTTCATTTCATCCCTAACGCTTTTTGGGATATCATTTATATCTTTTTTATTTTCAATCGGAATTATAACCGTTCGTATTCCAGCTCTATAGGCCGCCAATACCTTCTCCTTTAAGCCCCCGATTGGCAGAACTCTTCCTCTGAGTGTTATTTCTCCTGTCATTGCAACGTCTTTTCTTACGGGGCAGCCTGTCAATGCGGAAATCAGAGCTGTCGCCATTGTGATTCCTGCTGATGGCCCGTCTTTCGGAACTGCTCCTTCGGGGACATGGATATGAATATCCTTTGTTTTATAAAAATCAACATCAATGCCTAAATCCTCCGCTCTAGACCGTATGAAACTAATCGCCGCCTTTGCGGATTCTTTCATGACTTCGCCAAGCTTTCCTGTAAGCTCAATCTGCCCTGTGCCATGCATGACATTTACCTCAATAGACAAAGTATCCCCGCCTGCCTGAGTCCATGCAAGACCTCTTGCAACTCCCACTTCGTCAACATCATTCATGGGATCATATCGATATCGTTTTTTCCCTATATAGGTTTCTAAAGTCTTCGATGTAATTGTAATACTTCTTTTCTTTTCGTACAAGATGCTTTTAGCCATTTTCCGGCATAAATTTTCTATCTCACGTTCCAAACCACGTACGCCTGCTTCATGAGTATAATAGTTGATTATATCTCGGATTGCTTCTTCTTCAATTGCAATTTTCCTGCCGCTTAGTCCGTTTTTTTCAAGTTGTTTTGGTATTAAATACCGTTGTGCAATATTCACCTTCTCTTCTTCCGTGTAACCGGTGATTTCTATCACTTCCATACGGTCTAAAAGCGGGCGAGGCACGGTGTCAAGAGTATTTGCGGTAGTGACAAACAAAACGTCCGAAAGGTCAAAATCCCCCTCTAAATAATGGTCACGAAAGGCAAAATTTTGTTCCGCATCCAAGACTTCAAGCAATGCCGCCGACGGATCACCTCTGTAATCCGAACCCATTTTATCGATTTCATCCAGCAGCATAAGCGGATTTTTGCTTCCCGCCTGTCTGATGGCAGTCATAATGCGGCCCGGCATAGCCCCGATATATGTCTTCCTGTGACCGCGAATATCCGCCTCGTCATGGATGCCGCCCAATGAAATGCGCACATACTTCCTGCCCATGGACGCAGCTATGGATTTTGCTATTGATGTTTTTCCTACTCCAGGGGGGCCTACGAAGCATAAAATAGGACCATGAACCGATTTTGCGAATTTGCGGACAGCAAGATATTCGAGCACCCTTTCTTTTACCTTTTCAAGTCCATAATGGTCCGCATTTAAAATCTCTTCCGCTTTTCTTATGTCAAAGCGTTCCTTTGTCTTTTTTCCCCAAGGAAGATCAGTCACGTAATCCAAATAATTTCGTATTACACCCAGCTCCGAAGATGACGAGTGCATCTTAGATAAGCGATCAACCTCTTTTAATAGCTTTGTTTTAACTTCCTTCGGCATTTTAAGCTCATCTATTTTTTTCCTGTATTCTGCAATCTCTGCGGAAAGTCCTTCCTTATCCCCAAGCTCCTCCTGAATTACTCTTGCCTGCTCACGCAAGTAATATTCTTTTTGGTTTTTGTCAATCTTAGCTTTTACCTTTTCATCAATTTGCTTTTCAACTTTTAAAACCTCAAGCTCATTTTTAATTCCCACAATCAGCGTTTCTATGCGTTCGCAAACATCAACACATTCTAAAATTTTTTGCTTTGTTTCGAGCGCAAAATTAACATTTGACGCAATCACATCGGCAAACTGCCCCGCTTGTTCTATGGACATGATTGATATAAAGCTTTCCGTATTGATTCTTGGATTATAAGAGAAATATTCCTCAAACGCCTGTTGAAGCCGCCTCACAAACGCTTTGCTTTGTGTTTCATCCTGTATTTGTATATCCTCAAGTTCTTCAATTTCAGCACTCATAAAGGGCTCATCATCCACTATGGAGAGCATTCTTGCACGTCTTTGACCTTCTATTAGAACGCGAACAACTTTGCCCGGAAGCTTCATAATCTGCTTTATTTGGGCAATTGTTCCAACTGCATAAATATCCTTATCCGTCGGCTCGTCCACACCTATATCGTTTTGCGCTGCCAGAAAAATCTCTTGTTCTTCAGCCATAGCCGCTTCCAAGGCTTTTACGGATTTTTCTCTGCCTACGTCAAAATTCAAAATCATATATGGAAAAACAACCATTCCCCTAAGCGGCAAAAGGGGTAATGTCTGTTTTAAGTGCTTATCTGCCAATATATTTCAACTCCCGTTTTTTTCTCTTATCGTCGTTTTATTATACATTCTTTTTTACCATATTTCAACTACTTTTTTTAAGCATACACAGATGTTAAAAGTTTTTTACAATCCCTTTGAAAACGGATACTATATACGACTTTCTAATTTTTCAATTCACTTGCACTTATTACTTCCGTCACACTCCCTCCATGTATGATATTAACTACCTTTTGTTTGTCTATGCCAAATACCTCTTTTAATATTTCTTCCAGGCTTGAAACGTATATAATTTTGATTTCGGAATTTTCAAATGATTTTTGTGAATTTTCTTTAGGAATAACTATTTTTTTAATTCCAGCCTTTTTAGCCGCCTCTATTTTCGCTGCAACTCCCCCCACAGGTTTTACCAATCCCTTAATAGACACCTCTCCTGTAAGGGCAGTCAAATTATCTACGGCTATGTCCTTTATAGCAGAATATACGCTGCAAAAAATTGCAATTCCTGCAGAAGGCCCGTCTACAGGCATACCTCCGGGGAAATTGATATGCACGTTATAATTTGAAACATCTATATCTGCTATACCCTTCAGGGCAGTCATTACATTATCTATTGCAGCCTTTGCGGTACTTGTCCTTGAAAATTTTCTCGCGCCTTGCTCCATGCTCTCTTTTTCGACAATGCCTGTACAGGTGACTTTCCCCATCCCTTTTTCGGTACGCTCCGCGGTGGTTTCTATGCAGAGCACTATACCGCTTTGATTTTGCGATACGGCAAGTCCGTTTACAACTCCGACTCTTTTTCCATCTGATATCTTGATTTCATAATTCGGAGTATACCGACCCATCTCTATTACCCATTCTACATCGTTTAACGCTATATAATTTCTCTTTTCCAAAATTGCCGCACTTGCAGCGGTTTGCAGGATGCGTACACAATCTCTTCCGTTTTTCGCATACCTACATATCAGGTCCTTGCATTCCTCGCTTGCATCAATTAGTAATTTCGTAGCCGCATTTTCAACTATTTTTCTTAAATCTTGTTCATCAAGCGGGCGAAAGAATATCTCCACACACCTTGAGCGCACGGCGGGCGGAATTTCCTCCGGACTTCGTGTGGTTGCTCCTATCAAGCGAAAATCAGCCGGGATGCCGTTTTGAAAAATATCATGGATATGCCTTGGTATATTGCGATTTTCACTTGAATAATATGCGCTTTCAAACATTACTTTTCTGTCTTCAAGAACTTTTAGAAGCTTATTCATCTGAATGGGGTGAAGTTCCCCTATCTCATCAATAAACAGTACCCCCCCATGTGCTTTGCTTACCGCTCCTTCCTTCGGCTGTGGGACACCTGCTTGTCCGTATGCTCCCGCTCCCTGATATATAGGATCATGCACGGAGCCGATTAGTGGATCTGCAATGCTTCTTTCGTCAAAACGCATTACGGTAGCGTCGGTTTCAATAAATTTTGCATCAGGCTTAAAAGAAGATATACCCATTTTAATTGCTTCAGCAAGTGCTACTCTCGCAGCCGCTGTTTTACCTATTCCGGGAGGTCCGTATATAATTACATGCTGTGGATTAGGACCACAAAGCGCTATTTTTAGCGCCTTTACTCCGTCCTCCTGACCTATGATCTCATCAAAAGAAGTCGGTCTAGCTTTTTCCGTGAGAGGCTCGGCTAAGGATATTTTTCGCATTTGGTGGAGCCTTTCCATCTCTTTTTTAGATTCTGCCTGAATTCCGGTTTTATTATCCTGCTGACTTCTAAGCTGGCTCCAAAAATATAAACCTATTATTACCGTAAAGAAAAATTGTATTGCCATCATCGCATTGCTAAGCATTTTAAACCCTCCATACTTCAATATGTAAATATTGTTTGTAGAGGAAGGAATAATATGCTGGTAAAAATTAAAAAACAATATCTCATTTTATCGTTATATTGCATTTTGAAGCTATTTATATAATTTGATATATATTACTTAACTGCCAGTATGTATGAAAACTTTGTAATTTCATACTCAATGGTATTGATAATGGCATTGAGTATGTCGTAAATGATATGAATTACTTTAAAAAAGAGATTAAAGAAAAAGTTGAGAGTAAAAAATAATGCTTGAACAGCGCAAAGTCACATACAGATCTAGTTGATATTTTCAAGTGTGATTTCACGCTGTTAGGCATTTTTTCTTTTTATGAAAATTATCATGCAATGAAAGAGAAAAAAACAAATAATTTCAAGTATAAAGCAACAAGTGCAATATCTGCACTTCTATTAAGTGGGAAATCATAATGGTGAAGTGTTGTTGTTAAATTTTCAAGAAATTTTCGATAATCGTCATACCCTTTGGGGTAAGTACAGATTCAGGATGAAACTGTATTCCGTAAACGGGTCTTTTTTTATGCTTCACACCCATGATACAGCCATCAGAACTTTTGGCAATTATCTGTAAACATTCGGGCAGACTTCCTCCTTCTATTGCAAGAGAATGATATCTGCCGGTTTCAAGCTTTGAAGGAAGCCCAAAAAACAAATCACACTCATTATCAATATCTATAACATCAGTCTTTCCGTGCATAATTTGAGGAGCGTGCACAATTTTAGCTCCAAAAGCCTCCCCAATTGCCTGATGCCCTAAGCATACACCCAAAACAGGAATATTTCCTGCTTTTTTTATAAGTTCTATACATATTCCCGCATCTTTCGGATAACCCGGACCGGGTGAAAGAATGATATGTGACGGTTTTTTATTTAGTATTTCTTCGACGGTTGTCTTATCGTTTCTGTGCACCTCTATATCGGGGTTCAATGTTCCTAAGTATTGATATAAATTATATGTGAATGAATCATAATTATCTATCATGATTATCATAACAGCTTCCTCCTACTCTATCTTTCCGCCTTCTTCAATTGCACGAATCACAGCCATAGCCTTATTAACCGATTCCTGATACTCTTTTTCGGGAATGGAATCGTATACAATTCCTCCGCCCGCTTGAATATAGGCTTTTTTATCCTTAAAAAGTGCTGTTCTGATTGTGATGCAGCTATCGAAATTTCCGTTAAAGCTTATATAGCCAATCGCTCCTCCGTAGGTACTGCGCTTTGTTTTTTCGAGCTCATCAATAATTTCCATTGCTCGTATTTTGGGAGCTCCCGAAAGGGTACCGGCGGGAAGCGCTGCACCTAATGCGTCAAAAACTGTTTTATCCTCTCTTAGCTTCCCTTCAACGGTACTCGTTATATGCATAACGTGTGAAAATCTTTCTATGCGTTTAAAGCTTGATACCTTCACGCTCCCAAATTCGCTTACTCTTCCTATGTCGTTTCTTCCCAAATCCACGAGCATAGTGTGTTCGGCGATTTCTTTTTCATCCGCCAAAAGCTCTTTTTCAAGTGCCGCGTCTTCCTCATCATTTTCCCCGCGCGGACGTGTACCTGCAATAGGCCCCGTCTGCACAACTTTATTTTCCACACGCACAAGCATTTCAGGCGATGCTCCTACAAGCTGGTATTCGGCAAATTTAAGATAATACATATAAGGTGACGGGTTTATAAGCCTTAACGCTCTGTATGCGTTAAACGGATCCTCTGAAGTTTGAATCGAAAATCTTTGAGAAAGAACCACCTGAAAAATGTCACCTTCCTTAATGTATTTTTTCGCTTTTCTAACATTTTTACAGAATTCTTCTTTTGTCATATTTGATTCAATTCTGCCGAAATTTTGAGGATGGGAAACTTTTTCTTTCAAATCTGTTGCAAGTTCGCGACGGATGTCCAAAATTCTGCTTGCCGCATTATTATACTGCTTTTCTATGTCACCATCCGTATGCATATTGACGATAATAACAATTTTTTGTCTCTTATGATCAAAAGCAATAATCTCATCCATAAACATAAAATGCATATCGGGTATGCCTAGGTCATCATGCGGGGTATTTGGCAGATATTCATATTGGCGCACCACATCGTAGGCAAAATATCCTACTGCTCCTCCGCTGAAAGATGGTATATTGTCAAGTTTAGGAGATTTATAACAGGCTGTCAGATTTTCAAGCTCTTCCATAGGTTTGCCCAAAATATGCGCTGTTTTGCCTGTTTTATCGGTTATTGTAATTTTGTCATCTGTGCTTTTAAATACCAAAAAGGGGTTTCTTCCCATAAATGAATATCTTGCAGTGGTTTGGTTTGTGCCTATACTTTCAAGCAAAAAGCATGACTCTTTTGTTTCGAGTTTTTTGAAAATACTGATTGGTGTGTCCATATCAGCATGGTATTCTACCGTAATGGGTATAATATTATACTCCTTTGCAAACTCCGCTGCCTGTTTTAAACTCGGGTAAAACATAAAAAAGCCTCCTCCATTTTCAGAAGAAGACATGAAAATACACATATTCTGCTCGTCTATTCTCATCTCTTCTCAATCTCAACTAATCTATTAACTATTATATTATATGCTTTCCTAGCAGTCAACATATTTTTTTAATTAGAATAACAGTAAATTAATTCCTGTGGCATTTTACAAGAAAATAATGTATAATGACAGAGGTATTGTTTATTTTTTTGACTGCAAGGGGGATGCAATCAATATGGAAAAAGGAATTTTTTCGGGGTTGGAGGATTTAGGTTTTAATGATATCCAAAATATAGACTTATATGAAAGGAAAAGTTATATTAAAGAGGATATTGTTCAAACGGAAAATGAAAACAAAACGGATGAAGGAATTTATTTGTATAACAAGGAGGTTATTTGTCCAGTATGCAAAAGCAGGCTTTCCGTTCGAGCCGTAAAAAGCACTGCGTACAAGGTAAAAGGCCATGAAAGCGATTTATACGTCAGATACGAAACCATAAATCCTTATTTTTACGATGTTTGGCTGTGTAATTCCTGTGGCTATGCCGCTATGAAGACTGACTTTGAAGATATAAGAAAAAGTCAGATTGAAAAAATTAAAAATAATATTTCTCCAAAGTGGAAAAAAAGAGAATATCCTCTTATATACGATGCGAGCATAGCGATAGAAAGATATAAATTGGCATTGCTCAACTATGTGATTACGGAATCAAAGTCTAGTAAAAAGGCTATGTGTTGCTTGAAACTTGCATGGATGTATCGTGAAATAAAAGATACAGATAATGAACGAATCTTTCGTGAACAGGCGGCAATAGGTTTTGAGGATGCTTACATGAATGAGGATTTTCCCATATATGGAATGAATGTTTATACCATCATGTATTTAACAGGGGAACTATATAGAACCTTAGGTAGCAATGACAAAGCTCTGAAATATTTTAGCAACGTGGTCGTTTCACAGGCGTGTGAAAAAAGAATAAAGGATATGGCTCTTGAACAAAGAGATTTAATCAGAAACACTATGAATACCGAAGATAAACCTGAAAAAAATATCATAAAAAGTGAACAGAAGAAAAGCAGCAGCTTTATTTCAAAGCTTTGGGGCGGACGTTAAAACTCCAAAAAGAGCGAAAATATCTATTTTCGCTCTTTTCTTAAACTCAAAATTTCCTTATATGTCCACTATTGTTTTCCTATTTGCTTTGGATTAGCCTGTCTTTTTTTATGAGTTTTAGGTATGGAATGAAGCTGTGTGTAGGACTCTGCTTGAGCATCAGAAACCGGCGGTGTCGGTATGAGTCCTGTGCAATCTGTTGCGGATGCTACAGAATCCGTATCAAAGAATTTATTTTTATTCTCAGGCATAATATTCAACTCCTCGGCGTATATTCTATGCTCCAAAATCAAAAATTATGCAAGTTTCTTAAAAATAAAGAATATATTATATACGTCACGATAATATAATAATGTTTTTTGACCGTGCCCGTTTAAGAAGCGTCGCAGAGGAAATGGATGAAATATATACTTTTGTTGTGTTGTTTGTATTGGTCACAATATATGTTTTCGGCAGCTCATCCGAGACATTTACAACAGCTCCGTTTTGCTGGGCTTCAGACAGAAATTTTCGGCTTGCTTTTGATATGGTAGTATTGTCCATGTCAAATATGGCTACGACATTCTTCGTATTTACAAGTACATCCCGTCCTAAATGAAGAAACAAATTATCATCTCCCGTTATTCATAAAACAATTTTTCCACTGCGTATTTCAAATAATTTCACACTGTCTGAAAGATGCACAACATCCGCATCTGTACAAGTTATAAGTACTTGCTTATCTTTCATTTTCTCCGACAGATATACTCTCCTTGCTTTATCCAATTCACTCATGACATCATCCAAAAGAAGAATGGGATACTCGTCTTTTATGCTGTGAATATATTCGGTTTGTGCCATCTTAAGGCTTAAAACCACCGTACGTTGCTGTCCCTGAGAAGCATATATACGCGCGTCTTTTTCATTTGTTGTTATTTTTATATCATCCCGATGCACTCCTAAAACAGAGGTGCCTGCATCAATTTCTTTACTTTGCATATTCTCAAGTTTAAGAAACATCTGGTCTTTGATACAGTCTTTATCGTCCACATCGAAATTAATGCTGGGCTCATAAAAAATTTCCAATGTTTCTCGGCTTATTTCGCTGTGAATTTTCTTGGCAAACACACTTAAATTTCTGAGAAAATCCCGACGATATTTTAAAATATCCGCACCTGCCTCGCAAAGTTGTTCATTCCAAGCAGAAAGACTCTGGTCGCATTTTCTGCCTGACCCTTTTAAAGCTTTCAAGAGACTGTTTTTTTGTTCTAATGTTTTGTAGTAAAGAATCAAGCTTGACAAATAGTTAGGCATAAGCTGACTTATTGCAAGATCCAAAAATTTTCTGCGAACTGCGGGAGAGCCTTTTACAAGATCCAAATCCTCGGGAGAAAACATAACAGTATTTAAGTAATTCATCAGCATGCTTAATTTTGCGATCGGAACATCATTTACTCTTATTTTTCTCTTTTCTTTTTGCTGCAGCTTTATGGACGCTTCACAGCTTCTAAATCTCGCATCAAAACTGATTTTAAGTTCGGCAGTATCCTTGCCGAACTTAATTAGTTCCTTATCTGACTTGGCACGGTAACTTTTTCCTTGAGCAAAGATGTATACAGCCTCCAATAAATTCGTTTTGCCTTGAGCGTTGTTCCCACAGATAATATTTGTGTACGGAGAAAATTCAATGTACTCCTTTTCATAATTGCGAAAATTTATAAGGGAAAGCGATTTTACATACATATTAAAAACTCCGTTTTTCTATGCAATTATTATCTCGTATGCTCCATCCGCAAACTTCACAACTACTTTATCTCCCGTGCGTATTTTCTTTCCGCGCATGGTGCACACTTCGCCATTTACGGATACAATGCCGTCTAAAATGATATCTTTTGCATCAGCGCCCGATTCGGCAATTCCGCTGAATTTAAGAAGCTGATCCAACTTGATGAATTCAGTTTTTATGGTTATAGTTTCTCTTTTCATAAATTCTCCTTAATTTGAAGTTCGAGTTATATTTACTATGCCTTGCATTTGCTTTAGCCTCTTTGCAACCTTGTCCAAATCGGATTTTCCCGATATTTCAAGCCCCAAATGAATAACGGCGATATTTTTCTTGTTCACACGTGCGTTTACTGATTTGCACGGTATCTTCAAATCCGCTATTGCTGAGGAAATATCAAGCAGTATTCCGTCACGATCATAAATTTCAACCTGTATGGTTGTTATATAAGACGAACTCTTAGAATCTATCCAAGATACGCCGATAAAACGATTTTTGTCCTCTTCGGCGAGTGCACTGGGCTGAATGTTTGGGCAGTCGCTCCTGTGAACCGATACTCCACGTCCCTTAGTTATAAAGCCTTTTATGGAATCTCCCGGCACAGGATTGCAGCATTTTGCCAAACGAACCAAACAATTGTCAATACCTTCAACGATTATGCCGTTATTTGCGCCTCGTCTTTTAATATTTTCCGGAAGCCTTTGAGGAATATTCAAAGTCTCATTTTTTTCTTTTTGAGCTTTTATATACTCATCTCTAAGGCGCATAACCACCTTCTGAGCCGTCAAACCTCCATAACCTATACTTGCATATAGATCATCAAGCGAATTAAAGCTATACCGGCGCAAAATCTGCTCCACCCACTCGGGAACAAAAAGCTGTGAATGAGTAAAACGAAGACGCTTCAATTCTTTTTCAATAAGTTCCTTGCCATGCTCTATATTTTCATCACGGCGTTCACGCTTGAACCATTGATTGATTTTATTTTTTGCCTGCGATGTTTTTACTATTTTGAGCCAATCTCGGCTTGGTCCGTGACAACTTGATGACGTTATAATTTCAACAATTTCCCCGTTTTGCAGCGTATAGTCATTATTTACAAGCTTTCCGTTTACCTTTGCACCAATCATCTTGTAACCGACTGCTGAATGAATTGCAAACGCAAAGTCAATTACCGTACTTTTCGCAGGTAAACTGATGACCTTTCCATTCGGCGTAAATACAAAAACCTCGTCTGCAAAAAGATCAATTTTTAAAGTATTCAAAAAATCATCTGTGTCAATAATATCCACCTGAGTTTCCAAAAGCTGACGAACCCACTCCAATTTTGAATCCATATCGGTTTCGCCCGAAATTCCTTCCTTATATTTCCAGTGGGCTGCAATTCCCTCTTCCGCAATTTTGTGCATTTCCCATGTCCGAATTTGGATTTCAAAGGGAGTTCCGTTAGGACCTATTACCGTTGTGTGCAATGATTGATACATATTTGGTTTTGGCATGGCAATATAATCTTTAAAGCGCATCGGAACAGGAGTATACATTTCGTGTACCATTCCCAAAACAGCGTAGCAATCTGTGACGGTGTCCACAATGATGCGTACGGCAAAAAGATCATAAAGCTCGTCTATTGTTTTATTTTGACCGTACATTTTCCTGAAAATACTGTAAAAATGCTTCGCACGACCCGTAACTTGAGCCTTTATTTTAAATTCGTCAAGCTTTTGAGTCAGAGCATCCATGATACCTGATATATATTCCTCACGTTCTTTTTTCTTTTGACGTATACCGTCTCTTATTTCTTCGTATGCAACAGGGTCAAGGTATTTTAACGATAAGTCCTCAAGCTCTGTTTTAATCTTGGACATTCCCAATCTATGTGCAAGAGGAGCATATACCTCTAATGTTTCCTTAGCTTTTTCCAGCTGTTTATTCCGAGGCATAAATTTAAGAGTACGCATATTATGCAGGCGGTCTATCAGCTTGATAATGACAACCCGTATATCCTTTGCCATTGCCAGGAACATCTTTCTAAGATTTTCTACCTGCTGTTCTTCGTGAGTATTATATTGAAGTTTTTTAAGCTTTGTAACACCATCAACCAATTCTGCAACCTGAGGGCCAAACAGCGTTTTAATATCTTCAAGCTTATAGTTGGTATCCTCCACGACATCATGCAAAAGTGCTGCCGAAATAGCTGTGGTATCCATGGACAAATCGGCGGCAATGTGGGCAATTTGCACGGGATGCTCAATATACGGCGCGCCAGAGCGGCGAAATTGCCCCCTGTGTGCGGATTTTGCCAGCTTATAGGCAACTATAACCATATCTGTATTTGCATTCGGATTATGTTTTTTTACAGCGTCCACAATCTCGTCAATCAGGGCATCAGTATCTGCAGGCACATACTTATCAGGATTTAATATTTCATTATCATCAATATTGGTATCAGATATTATGCTGCTCATAATTGTACCCGTTCCTTTCCACGTAACACCTTAAATTATGTGAATTGGTGCTTTTTTATATCCTTCAAAAGCAGTTGCACATTTTCGGTTCCCTGAAAATTGTTTATTTCCATTGTAAATGCAATATCTACAATATCTCCCGCTTTAAACTTTCCATAATACTCTCCCATATGAAAACCCACAGCATTTATATATTTATTTTGTGCCTCCAAACGAAGCCTGATATGCTTGTTATCTATTCCTATTTGATTGATTGTAGAAACCAAAATTCCCATAATGGAAAAAACAGGCTTTGGATTTCCGATTCCAAAAGGCTCAAGCTTTGACAAGAGCTTTGCATTTTCAAGACTTATGTCATTTGGTGAAATTAGGCAGTCAATACTTACGTGAGGCAGCATATCCTCCGGAGTCAATACGGATGCGGCATATTCGTTTATTTTTGACGAAAAGGCATCCACATCATTAAAATCCAGACTAAGTCCTGCTGCAACGGCGTGCCCACCAAAATTGGCAAGCAACTCACCGCAAAAATTAAGTGCGTCAAAAAGATTAAAACCGGGTATGCTTCTCCCCGAACCTTTACAAATTCCGTTTTCATGAGTGATTAAGATACATGGCTTGTAAAACAACTCAGTTATGCGAGATGCAACAATTCCAATTACACCATGATGCCACCCGTCTTTGCAGAGAACAATAACCTTTTTTTTGTCAAAGTCTGGGTCAGACGATATCATTCCCACCGCATCATTGAAAATTGCCTGCTCGGTCAATTGCCGTTTGCGGTTTTCTTCATTGAGTTCAATCGCAATTTTATATGCCTCGTCCTTATCATCTGACAAAATAAGCTTTACTGCCGTTGATGCTGTTCCCAGCCTGCCCGCCGCATTTAATCTCGGAGAAATTCCAAAAGCTACTGAACCTGCACTTATAAGCTTTCCTTCAAGCCCTGAAATTTCCAATAGAGCCTTGAGTCCTTCACGATGTGTGGAAGAAAGCGCGTATAATCCTTTATCGACAATCACTCTGTTCTCATCCAATAGCGGCACAACATCGGCAACGGTGCCTATTGCCGCAATATCCGAATACTTATTAAAAACTTCGGTTGTGTTCTTTCCCAATACCATTGCAAGAGCGAGTATAAGCTTAAATGCGACTCCCACTCCTGACAAGTCCTTAAAAGGATACTCGCAGTCCGGCTGTTTGGGATTGATGACCGCAAATGCCGCCGGAATTTTTTCCTTACATGTATGGTGATCCGTTATAATAATGTCCACACCACGAAGTTTAGCAAATTCTACTTCCCCCACCGCAGTAATTCCGCAATCCACAGTAATGATTAAATTTGTCCTGCTTTTGGCGAGTTTGTTTACAGCCATAATATTCATTCCATAACCTTCTTCGATACGATCAGGAATATAATAGTCCACATTCGCTCCAAGCTCTTGAAAAAACATATATAAAAGTGCAGTAGCCGTAATTCCGTCCACATCATAATCTCCATACACAACGATTTTTTCTGTCTTTTCAATCGCAGCAATGATGCGCTCAACAGCTTTTTGCATATCCTTCATTTGCATTGGATTATGGATAGTGCTCATGGACTTTGACAAATACGCTTTCACTTGTGCTTCGGTTTGTATTTTGCGGTTGAGCAAAATGGTGGAAATAACATTAGGTATGCCGAACTGCTTCGACATGGCCAATATGCTTTCCCGCTTTATTGATTTATTCAGGAATACCCAATTTTTCCCTTGCATTCGCCCCTCCGTCCGCATAATATTTTTGGAATAATGAGAGTATTATATCACTTATGCAATAGATATTCAAGCATAATATAGATTGTTTGCAAAATTTGGTTCTGTTTCTTGAGAAAGTGAGAAAAAAATACTTGACTAATCAATGTATATATGTTATCATAAATGGGCATTGTGAGATACAGTTATGCCGAAGTGGCGGAATTGGCAGACGCCCAGGACTTAAAATCCTGTGGGAAGTGATTCCCGTACCGGTTCGACCCCGGTCTTCGGCACCAAAAAAACCCGCATAGCCACAAGCTGTGTGGGTTTTTTGTGTCTGAAAGCGATACACTTTATTCTAAGCATATTTTGTAAATAGTCCCAAAATACCGGCAAAATTTTGCCGGTATTTTTTAAATTCTTCTCGCAAGTTTTTCAACATTTTCTTCCCTGAAGGCCTGAAAATAGTCATTCTCAATTGCCATTCTGATTTTCGACATCAAATTATTATAAAAATACAAATTATGAAGTACACACAAACGCATTGCAAGCATTTCTTTTGCTTTAAATAAGTGGCGAATATATGCCCTTGAGTAGTGTTTGCACGCTTCACATCCACAGTCGTCCTCAATCGGTCGAAGGTCTGTCTCATATTTTACATTCATCAAATTCATTGTTCCATTTTTTGTATACACATGGGCATGACGCGCATTTCTGCTTGCAATGACGCAATCAAAAAAATCAACTCCTCTTGCAACGGCCTCTATAATATTTGCAGGTGTTCCAACGCCCATCAAATATCTCGGCTTATCCTCGGGAGCATACGGAAGAACAATATCCAAAATACGATACATTTCATCATGTGTTTCGCCTACAGCAAGTCCGCCGATTGCATAGCCGGGCAAATCAAGCTTTGAAATCGCTTTCATATGCTCAATCCTAAGATCGTCATATATACTGCCTTGATTAATTCCGAACAGCATTTGATCTTTATTTATGGTATCCTCCATTTTATTCAATCTGGAAAGTTCTATCTTGCAGCGTTCAAGCCATCGATAGGTTCTGTCACAGGACTGCTTCACATAATCGTACGGTGCGGGATTTTCAATACATTCGTCAAACGCCATGGCAATTGTAGACGCCAAATTTGATTGGATTTGCATACTTTCCTCAGGACCCATAAATATTTTCCTGCCGTCTATATGCGAACTGAAGTATACCCCCTCCTCCGTAATTTTTCTCAATGGCGCAAGCGAAAACACTTGAAAGCCGCCGCTGTCCGTTAAAATAGGTCTGTCCCAATTCATGAATTTATGCAGACCGCCTAGCTTTTTTATTATTTTATCCCCCGGGCGAAGGTGAAGATGATAAGTATTCGAAAGCTGAACCTGACACCCCACATCCTTTAAATCCATAGTAGATACAGCACCTTTAATAGCGGCAATGGTGCCTACATTCATAAATACAGGTGTCTGCACAACGCCATGAACAGTATGAAATTCACCACGCCGTGCCGACAAATTTCTATGCAATAATTTAAACATTTTCTCAATCCCTTAGATTTTTAGTATATATACATACAGTCTCCAAAGCTGAAAAACCTGTATCTTTCCTTAACTGCTTCCTCATAAGCACGCAGAACATTCTCCCTGCCTGCCAAAGCACTGACCAGCATAATCAATGTAGATTCAGGCAGATGAAAATTGGTAATAAGTGCATCTGTCAATTTAAACTTATATCCCGGATAAATATAAATATCTGTCCATCCCGTGGCAGGCTCAACATGGCCATCTTCACTCGCAACCGTTTCAAGCACCCTTGTTGCGGTCGTTCCCACGCAAACAATACGTCCCCCGTTTTTCTTGGCATTATTTATCAACTCCGCCGTTTTTTCAGGTAATATATAAAACTCTGAATGCATTTTGTGTTCAGCCACAAGATCTTCTTTTACAGGTCTGAATGTCCCCAATCCGACATGCAAAGTAACATACCCAACATGAACACCTTTATCCTTGATTTTCTCAAGCAATTCTTCCGTAAAATGAAGACCTGCAGTGGGCGCAGCAGCGGAACCTGAATTTTTTGCATAAACCGTCTGATAGCGCTCTTTATCGTCAAGCTTCTTGGTGATATAATGAGGCAGCGGCATTTCTCCCAATCTATCCAAAATTTCTTCAAAAATCCCGTCATAATAGAATTTTACTATTCTGTTTCCGTCATTTATCACGTCTAACACTTCAGCAACCAGTTCTCCGTTCCCAAATACAAACCTTGCTCCAATTTTTGCCCTTCTACCAGGTTTTACAAGAATCTCCCACTCATCAATCTTCCGTTTATTCAGCAAGAGAAACTCAATCGCTCCGCCGGTTTTCTCCCTCTGACCGTACAGGCGCGCAGGAATAACCCTTGTATCATTTAAAATTAAACAATCACCTGGTTCTAGGTAATTAATAATTTCTTTAAACTCGGCATGAGCCACATCTCCGTTATTTTTATTCAGCGTCATCATTCTTGAGGCGCTTCTGTCTTTTAGCGGTTCCTGCGCTATCAACTCCTGCGGCAGGTAATAATAAAAATCCTTTTTCCTAAGTGTATCCATCAGTCTGTCCTTTTCAATATTTTTAATTATTCGGTACTGCGATACTTGCCAGTGAATTGACTATGCCCTCAGCAATTCCTTCTGCAACTGCCTGTTGAAAAGAATTGTCAATCATCTTGCCGAGTTCATCCGGATTGGACATAAACCCAACCTCTATCAATGTCGCCGGCATATTGCTTGTCCTTGTAACAACATGATTAGCAGTCTTTACTCCTCTGTTTTTAGTTCCCATGTGTGAAATCATAGCTGTCAAAATATTTTTAGCCAATTGTTGACTGGTTATCCCATAATTGCTGTTATTATTTGTTTCACAATAATATGTTTCCGTACCGTTTGGTTCAGTAGAACCTTCCACCGAATTTGAATGTATGCACACGAACATTGCCGCATTATTTTTATTAGCAATATCAGAACGTTCCGTAAGCTCAAGGAAAGTATCGTCACTGCGAGTCATGATTACTGAAATTCCCTTTTCCTTCAATAATTTTTCCACCTTCTTAGCAATCGCCAAATTTATATCCTTCTCATAGTATGTAATCCCGTTGTAAACTCCCAACGCTCCAGCATCCTTTCCCCCATGTCCTGCATCGATTACAACAATCTTTTTTGCTTCCGACGTTTTTGAGGGCGCAATTGTAGGTGCAGGTGTCGGTGACGCTGATGTTTTGTCCGACCTTATCAAAATGAGAAGTTTTTTCTTGTCTGATGATAAAGACACAGAATAATTGTCTATTTTCTGTGCGTCAACTACAATTCTGGTACTCGTCTCATGCTCGCCCAAACGAACTTTGTATACCTGCCCTATATTCACGTCATAAGTACTTTGAGCAGTCTGCAGCCTTGCTCCATTTACATCAATTACTAGTCTTTGCGGATCTGTCAGCATAAATTTTGAAAACTCACCAAATGTACTATCCGCGGCTACCGTTATTAATGTTCCGTTTCCGGATTGTTTATATTCAACATCGGTTATAGAAAAAGTTTTAGACGCGGAAACCTCTGAAGATGAGACACTAATCACCCCAAGATTTCCATCAAACTCAACATTCATTCCCAGCGATTCGGAAATAAAACGCAGAGGCACCATCGTTTTGGCAGGTTCCCCCACTTTTCCTATAAGCTTGGGAACGATGTTGTCCGGTATATCCATCTTTTTGCCGTTTACATATGCCGTATTGCTGTTTATATTCAAGCTGACAGAAACATTGTCCGATTTCACATCAATGCGCTGCGTTTCGCTCGTATAGCTGACTTCGGCATCCAGAGCTTCAAATACTTCCCGAATAGGCACCAAAGCACGGTCATTGAAAATAATCGGGGGCAGCGGCGGATTTAAAACATTGTTATTTACAACCAAAGTATATTGCGCCCCAGTATATTCAACCTGCTGTCCGTCATATACCAAAGTTAGAGGCTCTGCATATGCGGAATTTGCCATGCAAAGCATAAAAAGTATGTAAAACAGAAGGACTATCTTCTTCATTCTCATCCACCTTCCAAAAGATAAACCCAACATCTATTCATCAAAACTAATTTGACTTTCGTCCGTTTGAAACGGTACATTAAAGTGCTCATAAGCAAGACGCGTCACTGTCCTGCCACGAGGAGTTCTCGCTATAAATCCAAGCTGGAGAAGGTAGGGCTCGTACACATCCTCGATGGTATTCGCATCCTCTCCTATTGTTGCGGCAAGTGTATCAAGACCAACAGGTCCACCGCCAAATGTCTTAATCATAGCCATAATCATGCGGCTGTCAATAATATCAAGCCCCTTAGGGTCTACTTCCATCATCTCGAGTGCGGCAGATGCTACTTTTTTTGTAATGCGCCCGTCCGCCCTAACCTGGGCAAAATCACGAACACGCTTTAAAAGACGGTTTGCAATACGAGGCGTTCCCCTTGAGCGGCAGGCAATTTCCCTTGCACCTTCATCGTCAATTTGGGCTCCCAAAATTCCTGCCGAACGCTTTACGATACAAACCAATTCCTCAGGCTCGTAAAGCTCTAAACGACTTATAACCCCAAAACGGTCACGAAGCGGAGCCGTAAGAAGTCCCGCCCTTGTCGTGGCACCTATTAGGGTAAACTTAGGCAAATCAAGCCTTATTGACTTTGCCGACGGCCCCTTGCCTATTATAATATCAAGCGCATAATCCTCCATGGCAGGGTACAAAATTTCCTCCACACTTCGGCTTAGCCTGTGAATTTCATCTATAAACAAAATATCATGCTGGGAAAGGTTGGTCAATATCGCCGCTAAATCCCCTGCCTTTTCAATAGCAGGTCCGCTTGTAATTCTGATATTAACACCCATCTCATTAGCGATAATTCCCGCAAGAGTGGTTTTACCAAGTCCGGGGGGGCCGTATAAAAGGACATGGTCAAGCGCCTCCCGACGCTCCGCCGCCGCCTTGATATAAATTTCCAAGTTTTCCTTTGCCTTGCGCTGACCTATGTATTCAGCAAGTGTTCTCGGCCTTAGCCCCGCCTCGACCTCCGCATCTTCGCCGATAAGCTCCCCTGTTACAATTCTCTCATTATCGTCAAAAAGCAATTTTCACACCTGCCTACTTCATCAATTTTTTAAGCGCCGCCTTGATAATTTCTTCAACGCTTAGGCTTCCGTCAATTTGCGCTACCGCACTTTTTGCTTCCTGCACGGAATAGCCCAAAACGGCAAGCGCACTTACAGCCTCACCAAAGCTGTTATCCACATTTTCGGCCGCATTTTCTCCAGCCGTCGGTATATCCGCATTTTTAAGCTTATCCTTAAGTTCAAGTATCAAACGCTGGGCAAGTTTTATTCCTACACCCGCAGCTTTTGTGATTGTTTTTGCATCATCCGTGATTACAGCAAGCGCCAATTTCGCCGGAGTTGCCACTGACAAAACAGAAAGCGCCGCCTTAGGCCCTACACCAGATACCGATATCAAATTCTCAAACATGGTCAATTCCTCGTAGGTGACAAAACCGTATATATCCATAATGTCTTCCCTAATGTGCAGGTGTGTAAACATTTTTGCTATCTTGTTTATTTCAGGAAGGGTTGATATGCTTGTCATGGATGTAAATATCTTATACCCGACTCCACAGGCATCAATTACGACAAAATTATCCCCTTTATGTACGAGTTCGCCTTTAATATAGTAAAACAACTCAAAACTCTCCTTCTTTATATCATACAGGTTATCGCAGAATGTGTCAATAAAATCTATATTACATTTATGTTACTTTTATCTTCTCGTTCATGCTGTAAGAATGTGCATGACATATTGCAATAGCAAGTGCGTCTGCGGCATCGTCGGGTTTTGGAATTGCGTTCAGATTTAAAAGCATCTTGACCATATTCTGCATTTGGGATTTGTCCGCTCTGCCATATCCCGTTACAGCCTGTTTTATTTGAAGCGGCGTATACTCATACGTCGGAATTCCTTTATTTGCTGCGGCAACTATAAGAACTCCCCTTGCCTGGCCCACGGAAATTGCGGTTTTAACATTGGTGTTGAAAAATAACTCCTCTATTGCAACCGCATCCGGCCTGTATTTATTGAGCATAATATTTATATCCTCATAGATTTTTTTCAGCCTCATCGGAGTTTGCATATCTGCGGGGGTAATAATTGCATCATACTCAAGCGTACGAAATTTGTTCCCCACATAATCAATTACCCCGATTCCCACAATCGCATATCCCGGATCTATCCCTATAATTCGCATGAAAACCTCCAAAAATAAAATAATTTTTTACCCAAAAGCCACAAAATATTTTTAATCATCTTGCACAATTTATTTCGTTAGTATATAATGTTGTGGACAATGTAGAATGTTTCGAAAGCATAAGTTTTTAATCAATGCTTTCCGATATTATTTTAACACTGACGTAGGAGGAAATGCAACCATGAGCAAAGAAAAAGTTGTTTTGGCATATTCGGGCGGATTAGATACTTCCATTATCATTCCATGGCTTAAGGAAAACTATGACTGTGAGGTTATCGCCGTATGTGGAGATGTAGGACAGGGAAAGGAAACCGAAGGTCTGGAAGAAAGAGCTAAGGCAAGCGGTGCGTCCAAGCTTTATATAGAAGATTTGAGGGAAGAATATGTAAAAGATTTCATATTTCCGACTTTAAAGGCGGGAGCCGTATATGAAGGCAAGTATCTTTTGGGCACCTCTCACGCAAGACCTATCATAGCAAAAAGACTGGTGGAAATTGCTTTAGCTGAGGGGGCGTCGGCAATCTGTCACGGTGCGACGGGCAAAGGCAATGATCAAGTTCGTTTTGAACTTACCATAAAAGCTCTTGCTCCGCATTTGAAGGTTATCGCTCCTTGGAGAATTTGGGATATCAAGTCCCGTGAGGATGCCGTAGATTACGCGGAGGCTCATAATATTCCTATACCCGTTACAAAAAAAGATTTGTATTCCCGTGACCGAAACATTTGGCATATCAGCCACGAGGGAATGGATTTGGAGGACCCCGCCAACGAGCCTCAGCTTGATAATTTGTTAAAGCTCACTACGCCTCCAGAAAAAACACCCGATAAGCCGAGATATGTGACGATAGGCTTTGAAAAGGGAATTCCTGTTTCAATTGACGGAAAAGCTTATGAACCTGTTGCTTTGGTTGAGGAATTGAATAAAATCGGCGGCGAATACGGCGTTGGGATTGCCGATATCGTTGAGGACAGATTGGTTGGAATGAAATCGAGAGGTGTTTATGAAACACCAGGAGGCTCTATTTTATATGCTGCGCATGAGGAATTGGAATATCTGTGTTTAGACCGTATGACGCAAAGCTTTAAGCGTCAGGCGGCAATTAAATTTGCAGAGCTTGTATATGACGGAAACTGGTACACTCCGCTTCGTGAAGCACTTTCCGCCTTTGTGGACAGTACACAGGAAACGGTAACTGGAGAAGTTCGCCTAAAGCTTTACAAAGGGCACATTTCCCCTGCGGGCGCAAAATCTCCATATTCCTTGTACAACGAGGATATTGCAAGCTTTGGAGACAGCCGTGAGCTTTACAGCCACAAGGATTCGGAAGGCTTCATAAATCTGTTCGGACTGCCGCTTAAGGTTCGCGCTATGATGATGGAAAAGCATAAGTAAAGATTTTTACGGGGTGTGTCCTTAATGATGCACCCCTTATTTTTGGAAAATACTCAAGGAGGAATACCAATGAAATTATGGGGCGGACGTTTCCAAAAAGGCACTGCAAAAAACGTGGATGATTTCAACTCATCCATTCGTTTTGATCAACGTATGTACAAACAGGATATAAAAGGCAGTATTGCCCATGCAACCATGCTCGGCAGACAAAATATAATACCCAAAGAGGATGCTGAAAAGATTGTCGCAGGTCTTAATGGGATTTTAGCCGATATTGATGCCGGAAAAATAGAATTTGAAATTGATGCCGAAGATATTCACATGAATATCGAGAAAATATTGATTGAAAGAATCGGCGACAGCGGGAAGAAGCTGCATACGGGCAGAAGCCGAAACGATCAGGTGGCTCTTGATATCCGTATGTATCTTATGGACGAAATTAAAGAAATAGAAGGTATGCTAAAACGTACCCTTGACACAATCGTAAATTTGGCTGCTCTTCATACGGAAACCATTATGCCGGGATATACTCATCTTCAAAAAGCACAGCCGATTACACTGGCGCATCACCTGATGGCATATTTTGAAATGTTCAAGCGTGATTATGATCGTTTGTCAGACTGCAAAAAACGCACCAATGTCATGCCGTTGGGCTCTGGCGCCCTTGCGGGGACGACATATCCGTTAGATCGTGAATTTGTGGCATCGGAGCTTGGCTTTGACAGTGTTACGCTAAATTCTCTTGACGGCGTGAGTGATCGTGATTTTGTAATTGAGCTTGCAAGCTGCCTTTCAATCATTATGATGCATCTGAGCCGTTTCTGTGAAGAACTTATTCTTTGGAGCAGTCATGAATTTTCTTTTGTAGAAATGGATGATGCGTATTCCACGGGCAGCAGCATTATGCCGCAAAAGAAAAATCCGGATGTTGCGGAATTGATTCGAGGTAAAACGGGACGTGTATACGGACATTTGATGGGACTTTTAACCACCATGAAAGGTCTCCCGCTCGCATATAACAAGGATATGCAGGAGGACAAGGAGCCTATTTTTGATGCGATTGATACCGTCAAATTATGTCTGCCTGTGTTTTGCGATATGATTTCCACTATGACCGTAAAAAAACAAGCTATGCTCCAAGGCGCAAAGGGTGGATTTACAAATGCTACGGATGTGGCGGACTATCTTGTGAAGAAAGGTCTCCCGTTTAGAGAAGCTCATGAAATTGTAGGGAAAATGGTATTTTACGCTCTTGAAAACAACAAAACTCTTGACGAATTTACTATAGAAGAATTCAAATCTTGCTCTCCTGTTTTTGAAACGGATATTTACTCTGCGATCAGCATGGCAACTTGTGTAAACGACAGAAAAGTTATTGGCGGCCCTGCAAAGGAAACCGTAGAAAAGGCAATTGCATCAGCAAAAGAATATATAAAAAGGCTGTGACGAAACATAAAATTCGTCACAGCTTTTTTATATCAAGTCAAAGAATGAAACCTGATTCGATTCGGGCAGATTATCAAGGCAATGATTTTTCTGCAAAAGCTCAATAACAGATTTTGTAACTGAGGTTCTCTGCCTTAAATCCTCGATAGTTCTAAACTCTCCCTTTTCTCTTTCCTCCATGATACTTCTTGCGGCATTCTCGCCCAAACCCGCCAAAGCTTTAAGCGGAGGCAATATACCGTCGGGTGTTTGCAGAAAGTTTACCGCATGAGATTTATACAGATCAATTTTCGCGAATTTAAAGCCTCTTGCATACATTTCAATGCATATTTCGAGGATAGGAATTAAATTTTCTTCTTTTGGAGAGATAGTATTGTTTCTTTTTTTATTCAAGAGATTTTCCATTGCCCGCTTTGCGGCATCCATACCGTTTGCCATTAATTGTGCATCAAAATCATCCGCGCGCACGGAAAAATAAGCAATATAAAACGCTTCAGGATAATGCACCTTAAAATATGCAATGCGAAATGCCATAGTCACATATGCCACCGCATGGGCCTTGGGGAACATATATTTTATGGTTTTGCATGATGTAATATACCACTCGGGTACATTCGCCCTGCGCATTGCCTCCTCATCTTCGGGCTTTAGTCCTTTCCCCTTTCTCACACTTTCCATAATTTTAAAGGCACATCCGGGCTCAACTCCTTTAAAAATCAGATAAATCATGATATCATCACGGGTACAAATAGCCTCAGACAAAGTGGCAACTCCGTTTTTGATCAAATCTTGAGCATTGTTAAGCCACACATCCGTTCCGTGCGACAGACCCGAAATTCGCACAAGCTCTGCAAAGGTAGTAGGCCTTGTATCTATAAGCATTTGGCGCACAAACTTTGTGCCAAATTCAGGTATTCCGTATGTACCCACTTCCGAACCGATATCTGTCGTAATTTTCAACGCCTTTGTCGAAGTGAACAGACTCATTGTTTCCTTATCGTCAAGCGGAATTGTCCGCGGATCGACACCCGTCAAATCCGACAGCATACGTATAACCGTAGGGTCGTCATG
>JAOAAV010000012.1 GCA_026418715.1 Clostridia bacterium | reverse complement strand
CCACCTAAAAAACGTATGCTTTTCCATGCAGCCTCTTCAGCATCACACGCGTCTGCAGAGAAAGAAAATGATACTCCGAGTGTTCATGTTTGTATTTTTTCTAAAACATGGATGCTTATGTGGTGTGTACTATTTATCAATATTACAGCAGGCATTATGTTTATTGGTTTCCAGTCTCCTTTGCTCCAAGACATACTTGCAAAGTCAAAACCAAATATGAATGCCAATGCACTTGCTACCGCAGGAGCAACACTTATAGCAGTAAGTTCAATTTGTAACGGCATAGGGAGGTTTTTTTGGGGAGGTATTTCAGACAAAATCGGGCGAGCCCAAACATTTCGTTTGATTTTAGTGACCCAAGTTGCTGCTTTTATTGCATTGAACTTTATCACATCTCCATTGTTGTTCAGCGTTGTTGTTTGTTATGTGTTGTTGTGTTATGGAGGGGGGTTTGGCACTATGCCATCGTTTGTGCTCGACGTGTTCGGTTCACGGCTTATGCCAAAAGTTTATGGAATGATGCTTACTTCATGGTCATGCGCAGGTGTTGTAGGACCGCAGCTCGCAGCGGTGTTAAAGGATATGTATCCGGATGCTGCCGGACGTCATATGACTTTTGCCTTTTGTACCGTTATTCTTTCTATTGGATTTTTCTTCTCATTGCACCTGAAGAATACCCCATATCCAAAGCAGTAGCATTTATATATTCCATTGCATTAACATTTCTTATAAATTAGGTAAGAAAAGAAACATTAAAATGTATATTTATTTAACACTTTTACATTTTAATAACTTATCAAAATTGCTTCATATTATCGCATTTATCGTTTTGTTTTGTTTTTAATGTTAAAAAAGAAAACAAATCATGTATTAGGCTCTGAAAAACATCTAATTTTTAAGGCATAAAAAAACATTCATTTATTATATTTTAATATAAATAGATATAATTTGTTTCAGTGCCTTTTTTGGCATGTGAATTGTATATTTAGCATACAAATAATTTTTCTTGTCCCAAGAAAAAATTATACACCACAATTTACAGATGGAAGGAGGAACAAATGGCGGATACAGTAAAAAACAAAGGATGGATAGTAACATTTGCAGGAACAGGAATCAATCTTGCGCTGGGAATTCTTTATACTTGGAGTATTTTTAAAGGAGGGATTGAAAAATCAATTAAAGTTGGCGGAGAAGGGGCGTTTAACTGGGATCTTGCCAAGTTGAACGATCCCTATTCTCTTTGCTGTCTTGCTTTTGCGTTTTCAATGATTCTTGCTGGCAAATGTCAGGATAAATTCGGTCCCCGAGTAACAGCATTTATTGGTGGTATTTTAGTCGGACTTGGACTTTTATGGATTTCCCAGACATCAAGCTATATTAGTTGGGTGCTGGGTTTTGGTCTGCTTGTCGGCACAGGCATAGGTTTTGGTTATTCATCTGCAACCCCTCCTGCATTAAAATGGTTTCCTCCTGCAAAAACAGGCTTAATAGCGGGTTTGGTTGTTTCAGGCTTTGGTCTTGCGTCAGTATATATTGCACCGCTTTCTGAATATTTATTGAATACCTATGGCATTCATAAGTCTATGATGATTTTTGGAATATCGTTTATAATTGTTGTCTGTGGTCTTTCGTTGCTCATGGTAAATCCTCCTGCAGGATATGTACCCGGTGCTCCCACGACGTCACAAAAAAAGAAAACATCTGCCGTGCAGTATGATGCGCCGCCATCAGTTATGATGAAATCAGGTTATTT
>JAOAAV010000116.1 GCA_026418715.1 Clostridia bacterium | reverse complement strand
AGATGTGTATAAGAGACAGACCTAATTTTTCGTTTCTTGTACCAAAGGGAACAAAAAGAAATGAGATTTTGTCTAATTATAATGCGAGCAGATCTTGCTCGTTCAGACTCTTATATTTCAAATAAAATAGAGGTTGACACAACGTGTTTATACGGTTTAAAAATATGAAATCAAAAGTGTTTATAACAGCGGGAATTTTGTTATTTTTTTCTGTGGGAACATTTTTTTACTTTGGAATAAGAAATAAGAATATGCCTGCCAACAAACTGTATATTTTTAGCTACCATAATATAATTGATCATGGAGTCGCCGATTCAATGAACATTACGCAAAGTAAGTTCTCTCGGGATATGAAATGGCTCTATGACAACGGTTATCAAACGATTTTGCCGTCAGAATTATATAATCTTCGGTCATCTGGTCTAAAAATTCCATCGAAAACAGTTATGATTGTTTTTGATGATGGATATTACTCGAATTATTCTTTGGCTCTTCCCATATTAAAAAAACTCCATATGAAAGCAGCAATTATGCTGATTACATCGCATATTAAAACACAAGCTCCGCTCGGAGACCTTTCCATTGCGTCTTTGTCGTGGAGCAACGTAAGGGAGATGTCCAAAAGCGGGCTCATCGAATTTGGATCTCATACCGATGACCTTCATAATCCAAAAAGCAAAGGTTTTTTTAAGATAGGGCACGAACAATCAAATGGAATTCAACATTACAGGGGCGAAACAAAAGAAAATTATCAGATCCGGTTAAATGAAGATATTAAAAAGAGTATTCAGCTTATTTATGAAAATACGGAATGCACAGTTTACTCATTTTCCTATCCGTTTGGCGCATACGATCCATGGTCGGTTAATGTATTACAAGAAAACGGGATTAAGGTAACATTTTTAAATGGCAATAAGGTAGCCGATATCAGCGGTGGACTATATGGCTTAAAGCGGATCCAAATGAAGGAGACTACGGATATTTCAAAGTATCTGCGTACTTAAAGCGAATACCTTACACATATTGTTGCAAAACAAATAAAACAAATGGGCAGTGTCGGTAAAATGACAACTGCCTTAAATTATATGCTTCGAGCTAAGCCGAAGCATATATAAACCACGCGCTATATGCGTCAGACATAAAGAGGCTACGCCATGTAGGGGAACAAAAATCCCTCCATCTTGATAGGCTGATTTTTTAATTACATTTAAAATATTATCGATATTATTAAATAACCCTTTATCAATTCATAAGAAATGATGTATTATAGTTTTTAGCAGAAAAAAAGAGTTACAAAAGACAGTAACTTTTATAATGCGTGGATATACTATTAAAACAAATTTTTTCTTTTAAACAACGGGGTATTTTCGGAGATGATGAAAATGCAAATAGGGTTTATTGGAGCCGGAAAAGTCGGAAAAGCTCTCGGTCTTTATTTCAAAAATCACAATTTAAATATTTCGGGCTATTGCAGCAAGTCATTGGAGTCAGCACAGGAAGCGGCAAAAACCACAGATACGAACTGCTTTGATTCAATTGAGGCGCTGATGGGCTCTTCTGACTTACTATTTATTACAACCCCTGATTCTGCCCTCTATGATGTTGACAAAAAGGCTTCTGATTTACAAAACAATCATAAAAAAATATGGGTTCACGCCAGCGGAGCGTATCCCTCCGATTGTCTTTTAAGTTTAAAGATGGTCGGCTGTCCAGTGGGTTGCATGCATCCACTCCAGAGTTTTGGTGATCCTTTTGTAAGTGCAAAAATGCTTGAAGAGACTTTTTTCAGTATTGAAGGAACACAGGAAGCGATGGATGCCATCAAATTCATCCTTCAAAAAACCGGAGGATACTATAACGAAATTTCTGCCGGACATAAACCTCTGTATCATGCTGGTGCCTGTGTCATTTCAAATTATCTTGTAACTTTGCTTGACTGCGGCATGAGATTTATGGAGACCGCCGGGATGGATAGAAAGACGCTATTTCAAGCTATTCGGCCGCTTATTGACGGAACTCTGAAAAATATACAGGAAAAAGGCACGGTCGATGCGCTGACCGGCCCCATCGTCCGAAGTGATTATGATACCGTATCCATGCATCTAAAGGCAATTGAAGCAAATATCCCTAAAGAATCCGATATATATCGGACGTTAGCACTGAAAACATTAGATATGATAGAAGAGCGAAGAATAGGGCACGAACAAGCAGATAGGTTTCGGGATTTATTGAAAGGAAACAGCAGTAATGAGCAATAAATTTACAACTCAATCATTTTTAGACGCAAAGCTAAAAAAAGAGAAGATTACAATGCTGACTGCCTATGACTATTCAATGGCGCAGATAATTGACACAAGCGGAATTGATTCCATCCTAGTCGGCGATTCTCTTGGGATGGTCATGCAAGGACATCATTCAACATTAGATGTGACAATGGACGATATGGTGTACCATTGCCGCTGTGTTTCACGGGGCGTCAAAAACGCATTATTGATTGGGGACATGCCTTTTCTATCCTATCATACCAGCACAGAAGAAGCAGTCAAAAACGCCGGACGACTTATCCAAGAAGGCAAGGCGAATGCTGTTAAGCTTGAAGGCGGGAAAAATATGATAGAGCCTGTCAAAGCAATTGTCAGGGCACAGATACCTGTTATGGGACATATCGGATTAACTCCTCAGTCCGTCAATATATTCGGAGGTTACAAAGTTCAGGGCAAAAATGAATCTAAGGCCAGAGCCTTGATTGAAGATGCCCTCGCTTTGGAAGAAGCCGGCGTATTTAGTATTGTTCTTGAAGCGGTTCCGGAAGAACTCGCAAGAATTATTACCGAAAAAGTGAAAGTGCCTACTATCGGAATCGGTGCTGGCCGTTATTGCGATGGTCAGGTTTTAGTTATCAACGATATCTTAGGCATGTTTTCCGATTTCACACCTAAATTTGTAAAACAGTATGCCCATTTAAAAGCAAATATTTCTGAGGCCGTCAACGAATACATTCAGGATGTCAAGGAGCAGCGGTTTCCGGAGAAGGAACATACTTTCACAATGGACGAATCCATTCTTCAAAAGCTGCATGAATAACAAGTTTAAGGAGATTTCTAAATGAGTTTAGTAAAAACGGTCAGTGAGCTGAATGAATTGTTCAAAAACTATGACCGAAAAAATAAAACGCTTGGGTTTGTACCTACAATGGGATTTCTTCATGACGGACACTTATCATTGATTAAAGAAGCCAAAGCACATAATGATTTGGTCGTGGTAAGTATTTTTGTGAATCCTATTCAGTTCGGTCCGGGTGAAGACTTCGCGAGATATCCCAGGGACATTGAACGTGATT
>JAOAAV010000083.1 GCA_026418715.1 Clostridia bacterium | reverse complement strand
GTCATGTATACCTATGGTATCCATAACCCTAAAAATATTATATCATTATTCCGTTGTGCAAGGTAGACGGTAGTATTTTCTGACGAAAATCTCCACCGTTCCACCTTGACAAGGGCAATTTGGAGATTATTTTTATTTTTTTGAAAAAAGTGTAACCCATCATTGTGTTTTCAACAAGTTTTCTTGGCGTTTTGCATGACAAATACTTGACAAATATTGTGTTTCTGATAAACTATAATAATAAGATGCAATACCAGTAGGAAAGGCAAGTGTAATATGAAGAATACTGAAAAAACGATGGATAAAATTGTTGCTCTTTGCAAGGGCAGAGGGTATGTATATCCCGGCAGCGAAATTTACGGAGGCTTGGCAAACACGTGGGATTATGGCCCGCTTGGTGTGGAGCTTAAAAATAACGTGAAAAAAGCATGGTGGAAGAAATTTATTCAGGAATCGAAATATAATGTGGGGATCGATTGTGCGATTTTAATGAATCCTCAAACCTGGGTTGCTTCCGGACACGTGGGCGGATTTTCGGATCCGTTGATGGACTGCAAGGAGTGCAAGGCCCGTCACCGTGCGGACAAACTTATTGAGGATTATGCTTTTGCAAAAGGGGAGCAAATTACCGTTGATGGCTGGAGCAAGGAAAAAATGCTAGCCTTTATATCGGAAAATAATATTTGCTGTCCTGAGTGTGGGAAACAAAATTTTACGGATATTCGAGAATTTAACCTGATGTTTAAAACATTTCAGGGAGTGACCGAGGACAGTCAGGCGCAGATTTATTTGCGTCCGGAAACAGCACAGGGAATTTTCGTAAATTTTAAAAATGTGCAGAGGACAAGCCGAAAAAAGGTTCCATTTGGTATCGGACAAATAGGAAAATCCTTTAGAAATGAGATTACTCCGGGAAACTTTACATTTCGTACCCGTGAATTTGAACAGATGGAGCTTGAATTTTTTTGTGCACCTGGAACGGATATGGAATGGTTTTTGTATTGGAAAGAATATTGCATGAATTGGCTTCTTGCACTTGGAATAAGGAGAGATAATCTGCGGTTTAGAGATCATGCGAAAGAAGAGCTTTCTCATTATTCTAACGCCACAACAGATATTGAGTTTGTATTCCCGTTTGGCTGGGGTGAGCTTTGGGGAATTGCGGACAGAACTGATTTCGATTTAAAGCAGCATCAGATACATTCGGGTGAGAGCATGGAATATCTTGATCCGATTACAAATGAAAAATATATTCCATATTGCATAGAGCCGTCTCTGGGAGCGGACAGGGTGACGCTTGCATTTTTGGTGGATGCATACGATGAAGAAGATTTAGGAGATGGCGACAGCAGGGTTGTTCTGCGTCTGCATCCTGCACTTGCACCTGTTAAGGCGGCAGTGCTTCCTCTTTCGAAAAAGCTGGGAGAGAAAGCAGGCGAAATATTTGAAAATCTGAGTAAAAAATATAATTGTGAATATGACGAGGCTGGGTCAATCGGAAAACGATATCGTCGTCAGGATGAAATCGGAACGCCTTTTTGCATCACCTACGACTTCGAGTCACAGCAGGATAATTGTGTTACAGTGCGTTTCCGTGACACGATGGAACAGCTTCGTGTTAAAATTGATGAACTTGATAAATTCTTGGAGGAAAAGCTTGAGTTTTAAAAAATGCAGCGGGATATGCACATATATATTTTTTAATTGATATTATATGGGATAAGAAAGAAATTGGAGTGGGTTTATGAGGTACGCAAAAGAGAAGCTTCGCATCTTAAGAAAAAAGCATCATATGACACAGGGAGAGCTTGCAGAAAAAATTGGTGTAAAGCATAATACCATATCTGATTATGAAACGGGCTATTCAAAGCCGAACGCGGTAAGACTTATCAGGATAGCTAACGTGTTTAATGTCAGCTTGGACTATTTCTTTGTGTCAGGCGAGGATGACGTAGAGATTTTAGGAAAAAGAAAAAAAGTAAGGGAAAGATGAACCCTTACTTTTTTATTTTTCGTTGGCAAGCTTTGCGCTTTGATCTGCCGTAATCAAAGCATCAATCAGTTCGTCGCAGTCACCGTTTAGTATAGAATCAAGCTTATAGAGAGTGAGGTTGATCCTGTGGTCGGTAACGCGTCCTTGGGGGAAATTGTATGTGCGGATACGCTCACTTCTGTCGCCAGAACCCACCTGTGCTTTTCTTTCCTGAGCAATTTCCGCATTTTGCTGTTCCTGCATAGCTTCATAGATTCTCGAACGCAAAATTTTCATTGCTTTGTCCTTGTTTTTATGCTGAGATTTTTCATCCTGACAGGAAACAACAATTCCGGTAGGCAAATGAGTGATTCTAACTGCCGAATCGGTTGTATTTACACACTGACCGCCCGGACCGCCTGCACGAAACACATCAATGCGCAGATCGTTTTGGTTGATTTGCACTTCGACGTCTTCCACCTCTGGAAGTACTGCAACTGTTACTGCGGATGTGTGAATACGGCCGCTTGACTCCGTAGACGGAACACGCTGCACACGATGTACGCCGCTCTCATATTTCATGCGACTGTATGCACCTTGACCTTCGATTGAAAAGCAAACCTCCTTAAATCCGCCGATATCTGTGGGATTTGAATTTAAGATATCCACCTTCCACCTTTTAGATTCTGCATACATAGAGTACATACGCATAAGATCCGCAGCAAATAAAGCTGCTTCATCGCCTCCTGTGCCGCCGCGAATTTCAACGATTACATTTTTCTCGTCATTTGGATCTTTAGGCAAAAGAAGCACTTTAAGTTCTTGTGAAATTTTTTCAAGAGATGCTTCTGCTTCGGCAAGTTCCGCTTTAATAAGCTCCTCAAAATCTTTGTCCTGACATTCTGAGAGCATTTGCTTATCGTCGGCAATAGTTTTTTTTGCCTGTTTATATTCTCTGAATTTTTCTATGATAGGCGTCAATTCCGCATGATCCTTGCAGTATTTGCGCCATGAATCCTGATCCGCAATAACGGCAGGATCGCTGATTTTTTCACTGAGTGTTTGAAAACGTTCCTCCAACGCTTCGAGCTTGTCAAACATATAATGACTCCTTTAAAATGAATTCCATTAGGATTTTATCGTATTTTTGCAATAATGTCAAGCAAGCATAAAAATACGTCAGCGCAAGATTGTATGTGCTAAAATGATATGAACCCAAAAGAAGAGAAGCTCGAACCCAGATGTGGTATAATGGAGTTAATCACAAAACCATAAACCAAAAAGGGGAGAGCTTCTCATGAATATGATAGCACAAGAAGCAAGGAAACGTCAAGCGGTAGTAAAGTTAGCGAACAGGAAAGGAAAAAGCTCTGCAAGCCGAATGTATGGCGTGAGCCTGTCAAGCGTAAAGCGCTGGTGCAAAAGGTATGACGTGTTGAAAACACAATGATGGGTTACACTTTTTTCAAAAAAATAAAAATAATCTCCAAATTGCCCTTGTCAAGGTGGAACGGTGGAGATTTTCGTCAGAAAATACTACCGTCTAC
>JAOAAV010000023.1 GCA_026418715.1 Clostridia bacterium | reverse complement strand
AATCTCAATTTTATATCGCTCTACTTCCGATAGGTGTTTCCATTTCCTCTTTTCTGTGGTATACTTTATTTGATCCATTACGATCTCCTCCAGTCACTTTTGTATGCAACTTAAGTATAACTGGTTTTGATCCTAATGGATCTTATTTTTTATATCTTTGGGCAATTTATTTTACAACTTACCTTCAAAAATGATTATAAAATTTGAATTTTCAAAAACAACACATTTGAAAATTTTCTCCGAGACAACAATGTTTATATCCTTCTTTCAAAAACCCCTGTAGATATAAGCTTTGCTCTCGAAAGCGCATACAAAATCGGTGCGGTTATGGCACAGTCAACATAGTGATGAAACAAAGTTCCAATTGCTGCGGTATAGCCAAGAGCAAGGGCGGCTGCGCCCTTGTCAGGAAAAACAAGTGGCGTAAGAATGTATACAATAAGTCCTTCCGCTGCCGCATGAATAAGCGATGTTGCAACAATTACCGCAAAAATGTTTACTTTCCCTTTTTTTAGCATATATGCACCCGCTAAAGCGAACAGTATATGCGAGGCTGCTCTTATTACTATAATAATATTTGAGGTAAGAAGCCAGAAGCCCAAACAAGAGCCGACTACTGAAAACAGAGCTACCCACGGATTTATGAACACCGCAAGCATGGTGGGCACATGACTCGCCAGAGTTACGCTAAAAGGCGGTGGAACTGGGAGCTTTACAGGAGAGAAGGCAATAAGCATAGACAGGGCTGTCAAAAGCGCCGCAGAAATCGTATTTTTGGTTTTGTTCACAAAATCATCCTCCAAAGTATTTCCTTTGACAAATTCAAGCATATTATATATTATTGCTGGACTTTATGCAATATTTAATTTTGAAGGAGGGGAAAAAAGTGAAATGCAGTCCGCTCGAAAACGCCAGAAAAAGCTTTATGGAAGTCGACCGCTTTCTCTGCGAGATTACAAGAAGGCATCCGTTTAAAAACTTGAAGTGCTTTTTTAAAAATAAGTTTCGCAAATTTTAACAATATGTCACGGATATGTCATGAAAATGATAAATATTTATGTATTGTCTGGGTTGAGTTTTTGTGATAAAATATTCTAGAGACGGCTTTAACCGTGACAAGGAGAAAAAATATGAATGTATGCTATGTGTATCTTCAGATCTACCGCTTATTCGATGATGCAACCCCGATAAATGCGGATTGCGGCAGGCTATGCCGCAAGGCTTGTTGTCGGGGTGACGATTTGGGAATGTATCTTTTTCCAGGCGAAAAATCGGTATACGAATTTTTGAAGCCTGATTGGATAAAAATTGAAAATTCAGATTTTACGTATTTTTATGATGGCCAAAAAAAGTCTGCTCCTATTGCATTTTGCAATGGCGTCTGCGACAGATATCAGCGCCCTCTCTCGTGCAGGATTTTCCCGCTCGTACCTTTTTTGACGGATGACGGCAAGGTTGATGTTATAGTCGACCCGAGAGCAAAGGCGGTATGTCCCTTGGCCAGTCTTGATGCAGAAGACTATGACAGAACGTTCGTAAAAAACGTAAAAAAGACATTTTCATTGCTTTGCAAAAATAAGCAGGTATATGCTTTTATGAAGGAGTATACCATGTACTTAAATGGGTACAAAAAATTTTTTAAATAAAAAAGGGGTATTGCATGAATGCGAAGGTAGAAAAAAGCGGTGTGCTTGTTTTTGGGGGAAAGCGGCGCACTGCGGCAATTGTAATTATTGGACTGTCTGCAGTTTTGGGAGCTTTTGTTCTTTTGGGGTCTCTGCCGTCCGGCAAGATTGCTTCAGGAGTGTATGTGGACAGCTTAAATCTGGGTGGTCTCACCCGCGAAGAAGCGATAGAGAAAATATCAAACCATTCATTTTTTGACACAGACTCTTTTTCGGTGTATACAGAAGGAAAAACTCTCTCAATTCGCTTTAACGAGGTTGAGATGCAGACAGACGCTGAAGCTATAGCAAATCAAGCATTTGGAATATGCAGATCAAAAAACAAGCTCGCAAATATGTGGCATGTTCTCGAACTCAAATTTTCAAAAGCAAACATTCCAGTTCTTCAGAAAGCAGATACTCTAAAGCTTGACGCAAAGCTAAGCGAATTCGGAACACAACTCTACGGGCAACTAAAGCAGCACGATGTCGAAATTTTGGACGGTTATGTACTTATCATACCAGGAAAATCCGGCTGCGGAACAAATATGGAAAAGGCAAGAAATCAGGTTTTAGAGAGTATTTCAAAGAAAAAAACGGACTCTATACATATTGACCTTGATTATGAAAAGCCTAAGGAGCTTGATGCGGACTCTTTGTATTCTTCAGTATACAGGCAAGCTGAGGACGCACGGTATGATGTTGAAAACAGTAAGGTAAATATAATAAACCACGTAGTCGGTATTGAGATAGACAAAAGCGAAGCAAAAAAGAAGCTCCAAAGCCTTAAGGAAGGCGGGGAGGCTGTAAAAATTCCAATTAAAACTACAATGCCTTCTGTCACTTCAGAAATACTTAAGCAAAAGCTGTTTAATGCTACACTGTCGTCATATTCTACAAAGTACAGCACGCAGGCAGAAAATCGTGCACACAATGTGGAACTTGCGGCAAGCAAAATAAACGGTACGATTCTGGCTGCGGGAGAAGTTTTTTCCTATAATGATACGGTAGGTCCGCGTACGCTTTCAAGAGGTTTTAAAAATGCACCCGTATACGAAAACGGGAAAGCGGTGGACGGCATAGGCGGGGGAGTGTGTCAGGTGAGCACCACGCTTTACAGTGCCGTGCTGTATGCGGATTTAGACGTAGTGTCACGCACCAATCACTCTCTCACTGTGTCATATGTACCTCTCGGTCAGGACGCCACCGTGGTTGACGGCTCTATAGACTTTAAGTTTAAAAATAGCACGGAATATCCCATAAAAATATCAGCCCATGCATCAGGAGGAACGATAAATATATCCATTATCGGAACCAAAAGGGATGTAGAAAGAACTGTTAAATTAGAACATACCACCGTTTCTGAAATTATGCCGACCGTAAAAGAAACCCAGACGGCAGAACTTCCGTCTGGAACGCGAAAGGTTGTAAGCAAAGGCAAGCCGGGCTATGTTATAAATTCTGTTAAGCTTGTGTATGAGAACGGAAAACAGGTTTCATCGGTTTCGCTTGGCAAAAGTACATATAAGATGGTACCCGAGGAGGTTGAGGTTGGAATTGGAGCTGCGTCTTCAACGAAAACCGACAAACCTACCTCCGCCGCAAATTCTCCGCAGCCCGTCGCCTCACCTGCACCCACAAGCACCGTCGCACCCGTTCAGACTCCCGCCGTATCTGCCGCCGTTTCCACAAAATCTCCCGTTGCGTCGAACGTAGAAGGATCAACTGAATAAACGGATATTTTACATGATTCATACCAAGGCTGTGATGAGATAAATCTTTTGTCACAGCCTTGTTTTTTGTTTTCTCCGCAAAATCCGCAAATAATAGAGCAAAAAATCTATATATTCTTTGTATATTATGATAAAATCTGAAGTTGAAACAGCGATAAATTTATGATATAATACATAAACACAGATTTCTTAAAGGGAGAGGGAAGATTAAGCATGGATAAGAAAAAATTTGTATCCTTTGCGACGTCAGCAGCGTTGATTGTCGGCACACTGTCGCCCACAGTGTTTGCCGCACCTAGTTATGTGGAAGATGCTGATAAAGCGGCAAAGGCAAAAACAGAGGAGCTTTATGCGTCAAGACCCGTAGTTTTAAGGCAATTGGAATATTTGAAAAGAGGTGTGGTCGCAGTAAAAAGCGACAATGGAACTCTTGTAAGCTGGAGGTTTTTGGGTACTGATGCGACGGATATCGCATTTAACGTGTACCGTGACGGGGTAAAACTCAACTCAAGCCCTATTTCCAATAAGACTAACTATTTTGATGAGGGGGCTCCGTCGTCTGCAGCATATACCGTAGTACCCGTGTCAGGAGGACAAGAGGTAGAATCGGAAAAAGAAAGTGCGACAACATGGAACAACGAGTATTTGTCGGTTCCCGTTTCGGAAAGAACGGGCTACGATATCAATGATGTCACCGTAGGTGACCTTGACGGTGATGGGGAATATGAACTTGTGGTACGCAGGAATCCCCCCACAATGGATATTAAGGCAAGAGGCACCAATTACCCGATAATTGAAGCGTACAAGCTTGACGGAACACGGCTTTGGACTATTGACGTGGGTCCGAATGAAATCAATGACATAGATATAAACTTCCTTGTGTATGATTTCAATCAAGACGGAAAAGCCGAGATGGTTATGCGTTCCTTTGAAGGTACGGTTGACGGTACGGGAGCGCAGATAGGTGATGCAAACGGCGACGGAAAAACCGATTACAGCTACAGTATACAGTCTTTCCCGGATCGTCAGTACCTGTCAGAGGGACCTGAATTTTTGTCCATGTACGACGGCATGACAGGAAAAGAAATCGCGAGAACGGATCTTGTCCCGACACGTGATCCGCTATCTGGCTGGGCTGCGGCATATACGGATACAGCAAGACTTACAAAACGTGCAAGCCATCATCTGCTGGCGGTTGCATATTTAGACGGAATAACTCCTGCTATTACATATGTCAGAGGGGCATGGGATGCGGTAAAAGCCGCCGCATGGGATATAAAAAACAACAACTTCAATCATTTGTGGACTATTGACTGTCCGAGTACCAATGCCCTTGATAATCTTTATAATTCAGGCTATCACAGCATGGCTGTTGCGGATGTTGACTTCGACGGAAAAGACGAGCTTTTGTCAGGCTCCTTCTGTATAGACAATGACGGAAGCTTTGTATATGCCGCACATTCTAAGGACTCAAACGGAAACTGGGTGAAGATGGGCCACGGCGATGCCTTTGATGTTGCCATGATGGATCCTGATTTTAAGGGCTACTATGTATGGGCATGTCAGGAAAACAAGAATATGCCTGTAAATATCGGTCTGCATGATGCGAGAACAGGTCAGGTTCTGTTCGGCTATCCAAAAGAGAAAGATACAGGCAGAGCAAGAGCGGCAGATATAGATCCAACCAGCAGAGGCTGGGAAGTTTGGGGCTCTACCGGAACACAGCTTCAGTCCATCAAAGGTGAAGTTCTTGTGGACAGTTGGAACTCATTCAAATACAAAAACAAAGACGGCAGCTTTGCAAAAAATGCGGATACAGGCGAGGACCTCGCCGCAACGCTTCCTATGAATTTTAAAATTTACTGGGACGGCGACCTTTTGAGCGAACTGCAGGATGATATCACCATAAGTAAATATGACTGGGAAAATAAGACCGTAAACACACTTGTAAAAGCGGAAGGATGTGTGTCAAACCTTGGCACAAAAGCTGAGCCGTGCTTGACAGCAGATATATTCGGAGACTGGAGAGAAGAAACCATATACAGAACCGCAGATAACAAGGAGATGCGCATTTACTCAACCAATATCCCCACGAATTACAAAATCCCCACTTTAATGCACGATTGGACATACAGGGAAGCCGTTGCATGGCAGAATAACCACTACAATCAGCCTACAAACGTAAGCTTTTATATGGGAGCAGAAACAACCGAGGTGCCGGTGCCTGAAATGTATACTGTACACAATGGTACAAAGACAATAAATCCCGTGTATGCGGCTGACTCGAAAACACACGCTTTCATTCCTGTGCTTTCGGAAAATAAATCGGCTTCATCTTCTGTGGTGCTTAAAATCGGCAGTCCCAAAGCTATAAAAGGCGGCGAAATTGTATCTATTGACAGCAGCAACGAGAATGTGACTCCCGTTATTGCTGATGGAAGAACTCTGGTTCCATTGCGTTTCTTATCAGAAACGTTCGGAGCAGATGTTGCCTGGGATGGAACAACCCAGACCATAACTATCACGAAAGACGATAAAGTAATTGTTATGGTTATAAATCAAAATTCCTTCACGGTAAATGGCGAAGAAAAAACACTTGATGTGCCTGCGCAAATCATGAATGAAAGAACTATGGTTCCAATAAGAGCAGTTCTTGAAGCATTCGGCAAGCAGCTTTTCTGGGATGCACGGGGCATAATCGTGATTGATGACGCAGCACCGTCTCCAGATGACGCAACAATTTCAGATTGGCTCTCAAAGCTTTAATAAAAAAGCCTCCACAGGGAAAACCCTGCGGAGGCTTTTTTATTAGAGAATTTTTATGTACATCTTATTTAACTCTTTCCACTGAATAAACCTTCAAATTTGAATATTCAGCAACCAACGGTGCCTTCTGTCTGAATCCGATATACCCGCCGCCGAGAATATCTCCGTATGAGGTTCCGTTGTCAACAAATTCAAACGGCATAAGTTCTATACCTGTTACAGGATCTGAAATGAAAAACCTAACAATTTCCTTGTCCTTGATAATTGTCAATTTGTAAGGCTTCTGAACCGCTTCCGCCGGCGGAAGTGGGTCTGCGCCCTGAGCTACCATATAAAAGCCTGCGCTTTTTCTCAAATTGCATACACGGAAACCACTCTCATCCGGTGTTGAATGTCTGAAATACGAAACGTGAAAGGCATTTATATCGCTTGAATGATACTGCTTGTATTCACCCGTTCTTTTGGCAAGTGACGTATCAAACAAATCCTTGCCATTTTGACCATCAGCCGAAAAAAACATTATTGCAAGACCTGGCTCTGATATAGGAGTAAACTCCCATTCTATTGCAACAGAATCCGGCAGCTTTTTGTTGCACCAAAATACGTAGTTTGAAGCTTGTCCGAGTGATGGGTCAAGGTTGTTTTCAAGACGCATCCTTCCGTTTGGGAAAGACACTTTAGCGTCACCCTCCATAACAAAGCCAGAAACGTCCGCCTCTGATGAGAGAGGATTTTCGTATATCAAATCTCCATATTTGAAGGAAACTCCGCTTTTAGCATTTGTCTGCACTGCAGTATCATCGTCAATGGATACGGTATTAGTATCCTGGTTCCAGCCTACCTTTTTGCCAAGCGCTTCACCTATGGCGCGTACAGGAAGATACGTGGTCCCCTCATAAATAAACGGTTCAACCGCCTCGCCATTTGCATTTTTCGGTGAAATCTGCGTGCCGTTTATAAGAATTTTAATGTTATTGTAGGCAACGCTTATGGTTTTTTCTGCCTGTTCTGCAAAAGCGGCGGATGAAAAAAGTACAAGTGCCGCCGCAGACAAAGCCAATTTTCTTTTCGATAACATATCAATTCCCCCTTATTATTTGATTATGTCTAATTATAAATCATAAATATATATTTTTCCATATGCAATAATTGCTTTTTTATGGGCTTATATTGTCCGAATCATGAGATAAAAATATGATGCAGCTGATGCATAAAAAAAAAAGCAGGCAAAAACCAAAGGCTTCTGTCTGCTCTTTTCATTTAGAGCCCTTACTTCGTTTCGTTTCTGTTTAAGAGGTCTTCCCAAGTTCTATCAACCTCTTTTTGAATTTCCTCAATCATCCATTCGTTGCCTTTCTTAAACACATGACGGAATCTGCCCTGAGCCTTCAAATACTCTTCAACAGGTTTTTTCTCCTTCGGGATATAAGAAAGCGTAAGCTTTCCGTCAACAATCTCATACAAGGGCCACACGCACGTATCAACGGCAATATCCGTCATTTCCAAAAGCTTAGGCGTATCATATCTCCATCCTCTTGGACACGGAGCAAGCACATTCAAGAAACATGCGCCCTCTGTATATATCGCCTTTTCAGCTTTTTCGTGCAAATCCTTAAATCCGCCATGTTTGCTTCCTAGTGGAGCTGTCTGCGCCACATATGGAAGATGATGCGCCGCCATGATTGCAGTAAGATCTTTTCTTTGCTGCTGCTTGCCGGGTACGCTGCTCCCAGCAGGAGATGTTGTCGTATCCGCAAATCTTGGAGTAGCTGAGGAACGCTGAATACCTGTATTCATGTATGCCCCGTTGTCATAGCAAACATAAACCATGTCATGTCCTCTCTCCATTGCGCCAGAAAGCGACTGCAAACCGATATCATATGTGCCGCCGTCACCACCGAAAGCAATAAACTTAATCGTCTGATCAGCAGGAAGCTTTCCTTTTTTCTTCATTGCTTTATACGCAGCCTCAGCACCTGAAATAGTCGCACCGGCATTTTCAAATGCACTGTGGATGAAAGAATCATTCCAGGCAGTGTATGGATACATAAACGTAGAAACCTCAAGACAACCAGTAGCCGAACAAATAACCGCCTGATCTTCAGCCTTTAACGCCCTCAGCACAGCTCTTACAACAACAGGAGCCCCGCAGCCGGCACACATTCTATGACCACCTGTCAATCTTTCAGGCTTTAAAGCTTCTTCTTTTAATTTGAATGCCATCTTATATGCACCTCCTATTATTCTTTAATTCCAAGGTAGTTATATACGGACTTCACACTGCCTGTTTCGGCAATCTTCAAAAGTTCATCATATACAACCTCAATATCATCCGTCCTGACATCACGGCCGCCCAAACCGTAAATATAATTAATTACCTTCACATCAGCCTTACCGTAGAGTGCACTTGTAATATCGGTAAACAAAGGACCTCCTGCGCCATTGAATCCATCTGCTTTGTCCATAACAGCGACAGCTTTAAGACCCTTCAACGCCGCCACAATCTCATCAACCGGGAACGGCCTGAATACACGAATTTTAATAAGGCCTGCTTTAACTCCCTTGGATCTCAGTTCATCAACAACCGCCTTTGCAGTACCTGCTGTTGAGTTTAATAGAACAATGGCAACTTCCGCATCTTCCATTTTATATTCTTCAAATAAACCGTATTTTCTGCCTGTAAGCTTATAGAATTCTTCTGAAACTTCCAAAATAACGCGCTTTGCATTTTTCATTGCTTCAGCCTGCTGACGTTTATGTTCAAAATAATACGCCGGCATATCTAAAGGTCCCATTGAAACCTTGCCGTTTGGGTTGTTTAAATATGCTTTTGGCTTGTACTCTCCCACAAAATTTTTAACATCCTGATCATCCAAAAGCTCAATTACTTCAACCGAATGGCTTGTAATAAAACCGTCATAGCAATCCATAACAGGCAGGCAAACATCCGGATGCTCCGCAATCTTTACTGCCATAATGAAATTATCATATGCTTCCTGATTGGTTTCTCCATAAAGCTGAACCCAACCCGAATCACGCGCACCCATGGTATCGGAATGATCGTTGTGTATGTTAATCGGGCCGGACAGTGCACGATTAACAGCAGCCAAAACAATAGGCAAACGGCTGGATGCCGCTATGTAAAGCATTTCCCACATATATGCAAGACCATTTGCACTCGTTGCGGTCATTGTTCTTGCACCTGCGGCCTCTGCTCCAATACAAGCCGACATAGCACTATGCTCGGATTCAACCGGAACAAATTCCGTATCCACCAATCCGTCATTCGCAAATGCCGCAAAATACTGCGGGACCTCCGTAGAAGGCGTTATAGGAAACGCAGCAACAACATCGGGGTTAATCTGACGCATAGCCACCGCAACTGCTTCATTACCACTTAATCTATCTCTTTTTCCCATGTTCATTCCCTCCTTATCAACCTTCACGAACCATTTCTATTGCGCCAAAAGGACACTGATTTGCACATATCCCGCATCCCTTGCAATGGTCATAATCTATGCCAACCATCTTGCCTTCAGACACATTTATGGACGAATCAGGACAGACAGGGAAACAAATCAAGCATTGCTTGCATTTGTCCTTATCCCAAATAGGCTTGTCGCTTCTCCATTCGCCGGTTATAGTATCCGATGCACTTCCCGGAACCTCTACTATGCCTCCGGGGGTAATATCTTTCCATGAAATATTGTTAAGGTCCCAATTTATTTTTTTCATATTCCCTTTACCTCCTCCATGGACATCTTCAAAGCTTTCATATTGCCTTCAATAACCTGAGGCTTAGACGCAAATTTATGCTTGAACGAAGCTTCCATATCCTTTATAAATTCATCCGGATCCATAACTCCCGTCACTTTAATGGTAGCGGCAAGCATAGGCGTGTTGGGGAAATATTTGCCCAAACACTCCACTGAAATTTTTCTTGCGTCAATAGTATAAACCTTGCCATTGTATCCTCGTAATTTCGGGGCAATCTCCTCCGGCGACTTTGCGGTGTTTACAATGATTGCACCGTCATCTTTTAGTCCTGCCGTAACAGCAACGGAATCAATCAAGGTTTCATCAACCACAACAACGTATCCCGGTTCATATATATTGCTATGTACGGTAATAGGCTCATCACTTATTCTGTTGTACGCAGTAATAGGAGCTCCCATACGCTCAGGACCGTATTCCGGAAATCCCTGAATATATTTTCCGGTATTAAAAGCTGCATCCGCCAACAATAAAGAAGCGGTCTTCGCACCCTGACCTCCTCTGCCATGCCATCTGATTTCAACAACTTTTGACATAAAGGTATTCCCTCCCTTAAAACTAAATAATTGCAATACTAATATATAGATTGTGAATTTCTTCACAATTACTATCACAACATCGCACGAAGTACATTATACCAATTTGAGATTTTTGTGTCAATAAAACAAGAATATAAGCAAATAACGATAAATTTTTGGTCATAAAAATACCCGTTTTGATTAATTTTTCATTGGAATGCCATTAGCATCACGGTCCGGTTTTCCGTTTAAAATCATAACACCGTCAACAAATCCCCAAACCGCTCCTACTAACCCAAAACTGCAAATCGAGGCGATAATCTGGGCAATCCCGATTCCAATGTAACCCATATAAAAACGACCTATCCCGATACATCCCAAAAATATCTGCAAAAGTCCCGCTACAACACGCGATTTTTGCATAGCGCCATCATATGTATCATATACGACATTGTAAGAATTCTCAAACACATGATACTGCCCATCCTGCATGTCATTGGCAGACTGTCCGTTTTCGGCACCGCAATACGGGCAAACTTTTTCGTCATCAATATTTCTTCCACATTTTACACAAAACATATATACTATTCTCCATTCTTGATTTTTTTCCAATATTCCCTTGCCATATTTTCGTTTTTATTATTCCCATATTCGTAGTATTTTTTATCTTTGATGTTATCAGGCATATATTGCTGGATAACATAATGATTTTCGTATATATGCGGATATTTGTAATCTGTTCCGTTGCGAAGCTCTTTCGCTCCGACATAATGTGCGTCCTTCAAATGCTTTGGAACATCTCCGGTATCCATATTTTCTATGTCTGACATTGCCGCATCTATCGCACAAATCGCAGAATTAGACTTAGGGGTAGTTGCAAGCAATATCACCGCCTCAGCAAGCGGAATTCTCGCTTCAGGTAATCCAAGCTGAAGTGCACTGTCAACGCATGCTTTAGTAATTGACATTGCCAGCGGATATGCCAAGCCTACATCTTCTGCGGCCGTCACAAGAAGCCGCCTGCAAATGCTTTGTAAATCTCCGGCAGATATCAGTCTTGCAAGGTAATGCACCGCCGCGTCAGGGTCACTTCCTCGTATTGATTTTTGGAATGCACTCAAAATATCATAATGGCTGTCACCATCACGATCATAGCGCAGCGCCTTCCTTTGGGTCGCCTGACAGGCGGTTTCCAATGTAATATGAATATTTGAGCTACTGTCAGGCACTGCCGAAAGTAGCATAAGCTCCAATGCATTTATCGCCTTTCTTGCATCTCCTCCAGATACATGAGAAATATGGCGGATAGCGTCACTGTCTATATTTAATGTGTAGCCTCTATAATCAGTTTCTTTTTCTATTTTTACCGCCCGCCAAAGTGCCTCTTCCACATCTTCGGGCTTGAGAGGATAAAACTCAAATACCGACGAACGCGATAAAACGGCATTGTAAATATAAAAATATGGATTTTCTGTCGTACTTGCAATCACTGTTATTGTGCCGTTTTCCATAAACTCCAAAAGCGATTGCTGCTGCTTTTTATTAAAATGCTGTATTTCGTCGAGATACAACAAAACCCCATTCATTGTCATAAAACTATCAAGCTCGGCTATAATATTTTTAATATCCGAAACCGATGCATTTGTAGCATTCATCTTATAAAGCTTTTTTCCCGTATTTGAAGCTATAATATTTGCAACCGTGGTCTTTCCCGTTCCGCTTGGTCCGTAAAAAATCATATTCGGTGTCTCACCCGTTTGTATAATTTTACGTAAAAGCCTGCCTTCACCAAGAAGATGCTTCTGTCCCGCAACATCATCAATTTTCAAAGGCCGCACTCTGTCCGCCAATGGAGTCCTTGACATTTTGTATCACCTCGTCAGCAAAAATGTGCTGTCCCTGCCGATATAGTAGAAACAAGCACATAAACTCATATCCTGCTACCCTTTAGTTTTTCGGTATATTTCAAAATTTCTTCTTCCGATACCGTTGTCAAATATGAACGGTTGCAATCTTTGATTTTTTCTAAGAGCTCGAGAGCATATTCAGTTTCCCCGCATTTTTCGGCAATTTGCGCGCCGTGATAATACGCCTCTATAAAGCGTGGCGCCATCTTTAGTAGCTTGTCTGAAATCTCCCTTGCCTTCTCATACTCGCCTTTTTTGTAATATGCAATTGATAAATTATCCAATATATCCCTGTCATCACTGTTGAATTCGTATGCTTCAAGACAAAATTTCAATATTTCATCCAAATCTTGATTGGCAAGCAACTTAAAATATCCCAGCATGGCGTACATGACGGTATTTTTATAATTTTCAAATAAAGTCTCTGCCTCTTCCATCGCCTCTTCCAATCTGCCCTGACTGTATATTGCCATACATCTGTTTTGCTTTGCCAAATTGCGTTTTGCTTCAGGCAAACGCTTGTTCTGAAGTATTTCATTCAAAATAGCTTCAGCTTTTTCAGGATTTCCCGTTTTGATTAAGATGTAGGAATAGGATACCTTAATTAAAAGATTAGCTCTGCCCGTACGGTATGCTTTTTCATACAGCTTGAGAGCATCTTCTTCGCTGCCTTTTGACAGTGCGGTACTTGCTTTAAACGCATAAATATGCGGAATAAAAGAATATCCCGCATATATGATAAAAAGTCCAAGCACTGCCACACCAAACAGTTTATTAACCCAAAAACACACCAGTATGATAAAAATAGCTAAAATATTATATTTAAACATAATATCTCTCCAAAATATTAAAAATCCGCATTGCCCACTGTTCTTGGGAACGGCAAAACATCACGGATATTTCCCATACCCGTAACATACATAACCAAACGTTCAAAACCCAGTCCGAAGCCTGCATGCTTGTTTGTGCCATATTTCCTCAAATCCAGATACCAGCCGTAGTCCTCCGGACTCAATCCGTTCTCCTCCATGCGGCTTACCAAAACGTCATAAAGCTCCTCACGCTGGCTTCCGCCTATAAGCTCACCTACACCCGGAACCAACAAATCCATAGCCGCAACCGTTTTCCCGTCATCGTTGAGTTTCATGTAAAAAGCCTTAATGTCCTTAGGATAATCAGTAACAAACACAGGACGCCCAAAAACCTTCTCCGTCAAATAACGTTCGTGTTCCGTTTGAAGGTCGCTGCCCCATTCCACCGAATACTCGAATTTATCCTTTTCCTTTTGCAAAAGTTCTATTGCCTCGGTGTATGTGATATGTGCAAAATCACTGTTTATAACATTTGCTAATCTTTCAAGCAAGTCTTTGTCAACAAACTGATTGAAAAATTCCATTTCCTCCAGTGCGTTTTCCATGCAATAGCTGATGACATACTTTAGCATTTCTTCCGCAAGACGCATATCATCCTTTAAATCGGCAAATGCAATTTCAGGCTCAATCATCCAAAACTCCGCCGCGTGGCGCGTGGTATTTGAATTCTCTGCCCTAAAAGTGGGGCCGAAGGTATATACGTTTCGAAAAGCCATACAATAAGTTTCCACGTTAAGCTGACCGCTTACGGTGAGATTTGCCGCCTTGCCGAAAAAATCCTTTGAATAGTCGACACTTTGCTGACCCGACTGTGCAATCTTTTCAATATCAAGAGTCGTAACCTGAAACATTTCTCCGGCACCCTCGCAGTCACTTGCCGTAATGATCGGAGTATGAACGTAAACAAAGCCTCGCTCCTGAAAAAATTTGTGAATAGCATAAGCAAGAATCGATCTCACGCGAAACACGGCGGAAAATGTGTTAGTTCTCGGTCTTAAATGTGCTAATGTGCGCAGATATTCAAAAGTATGACGTTTTTTCTGAAGGGGGTAATCCGATGTCGAAAGACCGTTAATTTCCACAAACCCACTCTTTAATTCAAAGGGCTGCTTTGCATCGGGAGTCATATCCAAAACTCCGGATGCCGTAATTGCGGCGCCCACATTCAACTTTGAAACCTCGTTAAAATTTTCAATCTTATCCTTCTCTAGCACAATCTGAAGATTTTTAAAGAATGAGCCGTCATTGAGTTCAATAAAGCCAAAGCTTTTTGAAATACGAATCGTTCTGATCCAGCCTGAAACAGTTATATTTTTATGAGCATACTTTTCCGTTTCCCTAAAAAGCTGTCTTACCAATGTTTTTGTCATATGAGCCTCCATCATAACAAACAAATGTTTTCCTTTTGGCACTTTTTATACATATCATCACTCCAGACGGACGCCTGAACCTCACCAATATGCGCTTTGCCAAGCATATACATACATAATCTGGACTGTCCTATTCCGCCGCCGATTGTATATGGAAGACTGCGATCAAGCAATTTTTTATGAAAATCCATCTTCAAGCGTTCTTCGCAGTCGGCTTCCTTAAGCTGTCTGATAAGCGCATCCTCATCTACGCGAATACCCATGCTTGAAATCTCAAACGCAATATCCAAAACGGGATAATACAGCACAATATCACCGTTTAACTGTCTCTTATACACATCT
>JAOAAV010000056.1 GCA_026418715.1 Clostridia bacterium | reverse complement strand
TTAGCAGTTTCAGACTTCGCTTTTCTTTGGTATAACCATATCCGTCCCCATACTTTTAACAAAGGCAAGACGCCTTTTCAAAAACGCTTCTCTGCTTAATTACTTTGGATTGTACTGTTACAATTTTACTTGACTAGGACATTAAATCAGGGGATACATTGATTGTAACGAAACTTGACCGTATTGCGAGAAGCACAATACATGGAGCGCAATTAGTTGAGGAATTGCTCGCTCTTGGCGTAAGGCTGAACATATTAAACATAGGCGTAATGGATAACACTCCATCTAGTAAGTTGATTCGCAATGTGTTTTTTGCTTTTGCTGAGTTCGAGAGAGATATGATTGTCGAAAGAACGTCTGAGTGCAAAGAGATTGCCAAACAAAGAGAAGGTTACAGGGAAAGTAGACCGTCTGTAAATGTCCCGGATTTTGAAAAATTTCTCAAAAAACGAAAAGACAGTCTGATAACCGTCAATGATGCAATAAAAAAGCTTGGCATTATTCGGTCAACGTGGTATAATTTAGCTAAAAAGGTCATTTAGATTAAGGTGTTTATAAATCGAATATGGGGGGTAAGTAGTGAGAGGTAATTGTTTTTCATTTTATCAATAATGGTTATATTAGCAGTGACGAAGAAATCTAAATAAAAGAAGGGAGGGATGGTTTGTTGAAATATCAATTAACTGTGGAAGACTGGTTAAAATTAAAGTATTATCTGTTAAAATCAAAAAGAAGTGAGAAAAACAAGTTATTATTTTTCAAAATATGCAGTATGGTTATTTTAGGCATTGATTCACTTGCGGTAAGCGGAGAAACAGCAAATGTTTGGTTGTTTCCTTTATATCTCATATTTATCATACCATTATGGATATTGTCGGGACAAATATACAAACAGTTTATTAAAATGCAGTTAAAGCGAACATTAATTAAAAACCCAATATATTTATCAGAGTGGATAATGGCAATATGGGGAAAATGCTTGAGATTTGAAACTAGGGGTATAGTTCAGTTCATATCGCTAGATGAAATTAGAGATGTAATATTAGATGATGATTTAATATATCTTGCTTGCCCCGATGGTTTTCGCATTGTTCCGAATAGGGTGTTTGAAAGCGAAAGAAAAAAGGCTGATTTCTTAGACACTTTAACAAATAAGTAAAATACATATAATTTTAAGTGAGTGCCTTTGAGCGCCAATCTTGATGAAAGGATGGTGCTATTTTTCTATGAAAACATTTAAACTTATTGAAAAATTAAGAAATAAAATCTCGAATAAACCTTCTGATTATCAAGCGGTCGAAGGTTTATTTGAAATGATTCGTATATTATGAAAAAGACGATGCAAAAGCGGCTCTAAAAACAACAGCTCCCATCATAAAAGTAGAGTCTGTTTCAAGTTTTGTGTAAACGTAAAACCGGTATGTACTCACGAGGATAGAACAAGGCAAAATGTTCTATCCTCGTCTCATGTTACACTTAAAATATGTAGTTGTCAATAACTGAGATCGTTCTGTGACAGTCTGTCCTCAAAATATATTATAAGTTGAGTGCGGATTTTACCCCAATCCTGCCTATGACCTGTCCATTTCCGAGTTGTATCCATAGTAGCTAAATACAGCATTTTCAATAAGCTGTCATCGCTTGGAAATACAGATTTATTCTTTGTTACCTTGCGAAGCTGACGGTTAAAACCCTCCACCGTATTGGTGGTGTATATAATTTTTCTGACCTCGCTCGTATACTTAAAATACGTCGATAATGTCGACCGATGCTCATTCCAGGATTTTGATATTGTAGAGTATTTGTCGTCCCATTTCTCGGAAAATACTTCCAATTCAAGCTGTGCAGTATCTTCCGTAGGATTCGTATAAATTCGTTTTAAATCAGCCATAAGTTCTTTTTAATCCTTGTATGATACAAATTTTGTTATATTCCTTATTTGATGTATTATACAATGTTGGGTTTCGGTATCAGGGAACACTGCTGAGATTGCCTGCTGAAAGCCTACAAGTCCATCAATACAGGCAATCAGTATATCATTAACTCCTCTGTTTTTCAGACCATTAAGTATTGAAAGTCAGAATTTCGCACTTTCATTCTCGCCTACATACATTTGCTTCTATATAGGAGTTTAGAGATATAAGGAGTCTTGTAACCGACATCAATAGCTTTTAGTTGACATTTTCATCACTAATATTATTTTACATCAAAAATAATGGAGTGTCGACTTTGTCGACAACTCTGACCGGTTAAACTTATTGTTTAACTGTTTTTTCACATCGATTTAAACCGAAATACACAATTCCAACATATGGAGACTGTATACTAAAGCCATAGTTAAAATACTTAACAAAATGAAGGAGATGTTTTTATGAAAAAAAGAATTATTGTAACACTGATTGCGGTATCGCTTTGTGTATCAAGCACAAGCGCGTTTGCTGCAAACGATATGCATGGAGTTGGTATGAATATGCAAGGTATAGGCTTTGGCGGTATGCAACAGAATAGTATAAAACAGCCTATGCAGGGCATGGGAAGCAGTACAACGCTTGAAACGCTTGGGAATGTACTTAATGTTGACATTGACTATGATGAGGATGCTGGCTCAATTACAATTGCATCTGATGATGTAACGATTGAAATGACTGTTGGCAGTACCTCCGCCACAGTGGATGATGAGGATGCAACATTGCCATTCGCTCCCACAACAAGTGATGATGATGTTCTTATCCCTCTTGATTTCATACTTGAAAGTCTTGGTCTTACGGCAGATGACAACGGGCGCATAAATGTTGACACTCTTGAAGATTTGCTGGATGCGGACGTTGAATATGATGAGGACGATGATACCATCACAATAGAAAGCGATGATGTAACTATAGTTATGACTATTGACAGCACTACTGCAACGGTGGACGATGAGGAAGTGACTATTAAAGTTGCACCTATTATTGATGACGACGATGTGCTTGTTCCTCTTAATTTTGTTTTGGAATCCTTAGGCTTAGTTTCACAAAAACAGAATATGATGCAAGACGGCAAACAAATTGGAAATGAGCCTGGAAATAACTCATCCGATACATCAAAAGATAAACTCCAAACTTTAAAGGAAAGCTTCAAGAATGCAGATTCAAGCACAAAAAAAGAGCTTTTGAACCAAATTGCCCAAGCGAAAAAAGATGTTGGTGATTCATCTATCGGTGTATTTGTAAAGGGAAGTGCCGTAAACTTTGAGAATTATGACAATGTTACCCCTATTATCAAGGATGGAAGAACCTTAATCCCGGTAAGAGCGATTGCTGAAAGCCTGGGAGCTGAAGTAAACTATGATTCGGATACGGGTACTATCACCATTGTTCTTGACGGGAAGGAAGTAACTCTTAAAATCAATGATACAAGTGCGACAGTAGATGGCAAGCAAACAACACTTGAAGTAGCACCAATGATAGATAACGGGCGCACCTTCGTCCCCGTACGCTTTATTTCAGAGGCTTTCGGGCTCGATGTTGAGTGGGACTCAGACAGCCAAACGGTTATTATTGATGATGCAGAATGACCATTTCCCATCCTTTCTACAAAAGCAGACAATTTTGTCTGCTTTTGTAGTTTGCAGGAAAATAAATTATTTCCCCCTTTAATCATATTTTCTTCACAGAACGATCACACATATATGAGATAATGACCATATTAATTTACAGGGAATGAGGTATTTATGAAAACATTAAATTTAAGCAAAGATTCTCTTTTTCTGCTTGTGAAAAGAAATTGGCATATTATATTATTGAGCCTAATTGCGATACTATCATTCTGGTTTAATTTTTATAATATATCAAACTACGGATACGGCAACGAATACTATGCTGCGGCGATAAGAAGCATGACGCAAAGCTTTAAAAACTTTTTCTTTGTATCCTTTGATCCCGCTGGCATGGTTACCATTGACAAACCACCGTTCGGTTTTTGGATGCAAGCGATATCCGTACTGATTTTCGGCTACCACGGCTGGGCAATGCTTTTGCCACAGGCACTCGCAGGCACCGCATCGTGTGTGATGCTTTATATTCTGGTTTCTAAGCACTTCGGAAAAGCGGCTGGGCTGATATCATCCTTTATTTTTTCGTTTACCCCTGTTGTTGTTGCGGTTTCACGCAACAATACCATAGATATGCAACTTATATTTATGCTTCTGCTTGCGGCATATTTTTTGTTTAAATCATTGGACTCGGGTAAAAAACGTTATCTTTTTATTGCAGGAGCTTTGATCGGCGTAGGTTTTAACATCAAAATGCTTCAGGCATATCTGGCTCTTCCCGCATTTGTTTTGGTATATTTGTTTTTCGCGAAGGAAAAACTACTGAAAAGATTTCTCAGCGGAGCAATTGCTTTGGTAATCATGTTTGGTGTATCATTTTCATGGGTTGCGGCAGTGGAACTTTATCCCTCCGACAAACGTCCCTATGTTGACAGTTCAAGTGAAAACTCCGTTTTAGAGTTAATTATAGGCCATAACGGTCTTGAAAGGCTCTACGGAAGAAATCGCGGCGGCAGCGGATCTTCGAAAAATGGGGGAAATACTCCTGGTGGTGCACCAAACAGACAGAACGGAGCGCAGCATGGTCAGCCAAATACCCGCCCAAACGACGCCACTGAAACAAAACCGCTTTCATCAAGTACAGGCGATATAAGCTTAGTACAACTTGCCGCAACTCCCAACCCGGAAAATAGATCCGAAAAAGGCAGCATGACAGGTGATGAAAGCTCTGATTCTCTTCCTCAGGACAAGGGTATGCCTCCTAATATAACCGAAAATGGACAAATGCCAAATAATCCCCCACAGGGCGGGCAAATGCCCCCCGATATGGCTGAAAACGGGCAAATGCCAAATAATCCCCCGCAAGACGGAATTGCCCCGCCCGATATAGATAATTCAAATGGTAGTATACAGCCTTCTACATCTTCCGAAAGCATTGAAGCTGCAACAGATAACAGTCAGTATCAGACTTCTGCCTCAACGGCTATGCCAGCTCTTGAAAATGGAACTGTATCTTCTCAGACGCCCGAAAATACAGTTCCAATGCAAGGTCAGCGCGGCGCCCCCGGCGACGGGCAAAACAGCAGCCGCCCGAGCGGAAATGGAGCTACTGGTGACGACATAGGGAACCGCTCCCTTTTGAGAATGTGGGTAAAGAGTATGTATGGTCAAACATCATGGCTTCTAATCCTTGCATTTTTGTCTGTTTTGGTGTACCTCAAAAAGATAAATATAAAAGAACTTTCCACAAAGCATGGTGTTTTTGTATTTTTCACTCTTTGGCTTGCCACAATGTTCTTCTTCTTCAGTTTTGCAGGGTATTTTCACCGCTACTATCTGTGTATGTTCGCACCGGGAATTGCGGCATTGTGCGGTATGGGGATTGTGAAGATGGGAAAAGAATTTAAAGATAAAACAAGCATCAAACAGTTTGTTATGCCTGCGGCTCTAATTGCCACCTTGGCAATTCAAATTCCTTATGTATACGCTTATTCACAGCTTAGAACATGGCTTGTTCCCGTTATGGCGGCGTTTGGAGCAGCAGCTCTCATTCTGATGGGAATTTCCTATCTCAAAAAGAAAAATACCTTTGTTTATGCGGCAGCAATATTAATGGGCGTATCCATTCTTTGTGCTCCGTTTTACTGGGCTCTTACGCCTGTTTTATCCGTACCCACAAACTTCACAATGCCCGCAGCAGACCCGAACCTCCTATCAAATAGCAAAACGGTGGATGTTTCAAAAACTAAGACTTCTAGTCTTGAAGAGTATCTTGTCGCAAACTACAAGGAGGGGAGCTTTTTGGTTGTGGGAAATAGAGCAAATGACGTGGCAAAGTATATTATAGATACAGGACTGCCTGCATATGCGTATGGTGGCTTTATGGGAAAAGACAATTCTCTGACGCTTGATAAACTCAAAGAATATGTGGCTGAAGGAAAGATTACCTACTTCCTTGTATCAAACGGCGGCATGGGTACGCCCGGAGGTGGAGAAAACGGGAGCGGCGGAAATAGCATTACAGAATATGTAAAGGCAAATGCAAGGTTTATTGACCCCTCGGAATACAACGGAACATCCTCATCGAATATGAAAGGTGGTGTTGAGGAAATAGGCAAACAAGGATTTGAAACAGGAGGCTCACTGTATTTGTTTGAATAAATGTAATGAGAGTATTAGAAATATTTTGTATTTCTAATACTCATTTCTTAGGGAAGGAAAGAATCATGAAAAAAAATAATAGAAAAACTTTGTCTGCTATTCTTGCAATCTTGTTGTGCTTGGGGCTCTTGACCTCATGCAAGCAAGATAAAGTTAAAAATACACAAAACAGCATTTCGGTCAAATATGACAGTTATGACGAAGATCAGTCATATAGCAATGAGAATGCGACGTTTATCTCGCTAAACGGCTCATCTGCCGAAATAAGCGGCAGCGGCGCAAAAGTGAACGGCTCTAATGTAGTTATAACCGACGCGGGCACATATGTACTAAGTGGCACCTTGGCTAACAGGCAGATTAAGGTAAATTCACAGGAAATTGTAAAGCTGGTCCTAAACGGCGCTGATATCATATGCGAAAACACCTCACCAATCTATATCGAAAAATCAAAAAAGACCATTATAACCTCAGCCAACGGTACTCAAAACAGCGTGACTGACGGCAGTGAATATACATTTGAAAATACCGAAGAGAAGGAACCGAATGCAGCAATTTTCAGCAAAAGCGACCTTACAATTAACGGCGGTGGGGCCCTTTTAGTCAATGCAAACTATAATGACGCCGTAAAAAGCAAAGATGAACTGAAAATCGTAGGGGCAAACATAACTATAAACGCAGTCGGCGACGGCATCATAGGCAAAGACTTCCTCGCAGCTAAAGGTGCTGAGATTTCGATAAATACACAAAGCGAGGGGCTCAAGTCAACAAATGATACGGACACAAAAAAGGGCTTTATTCTGCTTGAAAACAGCAACATTGACATTACGAGTACGGAAGATGCCGTGCAGGCGCAGACAAACGCTTTGATAAACGGCGGAACAATTGTCATAACCGCCGGCGGAGGAAGCGGAACAAGTTTAGATACGCAAGGCGGCATACCTGATGGTGGCATGATTCAGGGCAATTTGCAAGACGGTATGCCGCCAAACGATATGCATGGCGGTATGCCGGATAACGGCTCAATGCATGGTTCTATCCCAGGAGAGCAGCCTCAAAATGACTCCTCAGCCGCAAGTATGAAAGGAATTAAAGCAGGTATGGATTTGACGGTTTCAAACGGAAGCATTTTGATAAATTCAGCAGACGACTGCATCCATTCCGGCGGCAACGCTTTCATAAACGGAGGAACTCTTGCACTTTCTTCAGGAGATGACGGTATTCATGCTGATTCTAAACTTGAAATAAACGGAGGAGATGTGAATATTTCAAAATCCTACGAAGGGATTGAAGGCAGCGTAGTTTCCTTAAACGGCGGAACCGTCCATATCAAAGCAAGCGATGACGGAGTCAACGTTGCTGGCGGCAACGACTCAAATACCTCTAGCGGCAGCGGAAGACAGGACGCCTTTGCCGTAAATGAAAACAATTATCTTTATATTAACGGAGGATATATATACGTTGATGCCTCAGGCGACGGACTTGACTCGAACGGCTATATCGAAATGAATGGCGGAACGGCTATTGTATCAGGGCCCATAAACGGCGCAAATGCCGCAGTAGATTATAATGGTACGTTCAATATGTCTGGCGGATTTTTAGCAGCGGCGGGCAGTGCCGGTATGGCTGAGACTCTTAGCGATTCGTCCTCTCAGTATTCTTTGATGCTCACGTTTGACTCAGCGCTTGCTGCAGGCACTGTTGTTCATATCGAAGGCGGCGGTGAAAATATACTCACATTCGCACCAGCAAAGCAGTATCAAACACTTATACTATGCTCACCAAAACTTAAAAACGGATCTTCATATTCGGTTTACACCGGCGGAAACGTATCGGGTACGCCGACAGACACTATCTACCCCGACAATTCTGTATATACGGACGGGACAAAATATGCTGACTTTACCGTGTCAAGCATTGTGACGACTATCGGTTCGGCCGGTGGGAATATGCCTGGCGGAGGCGGTATGCGAGGCGGCGGAGGTCCACGCTCAGCCGGAACAACTCAGGGAAGAGGCGCACCGCAGGTCGGAGGCAGAAACGGCTAAAAACTCCTGTTGCATAGCAAAATGAGTCAGAGTGTCGGCTTTGTCGGCACTCCATTATTTTTGGTGTAAAATAATATGGGTGATAAAAATGTGAATTGCCCCTTATAAAATCAGACAATGTTTACACAGATAAAACTCCAAAAAAGTAATATGATAGAACCAAACAGAGGATAAAAATATATCTGATACAGCGAGAAAGCAATATGATGAGAACTTTAAGCATCATAATAGTGGAACTGATGCCGGTCAAACACGGGCAGAACTTGCAAAAACGTATAATTTGCATCCCACATCAGTAAACAACTGAATAAAGTTTTACAAGAACAGCTGGAGTCTTAAGTGTCGTGATATAATAAAGTTGTAACACCCATGTCCAAAGTGATATAATAAAATCACAGAAGAAAGAGGTAAAAAACAATGGGAAATTACAACGATGAATTCAAGAAAAAGATAGTAAAGCTGCATCTTGAAAACGGACGCA
>JAOAAV010000026.1 GCA_026418715.1 Clostridia bacterium | reverse complement strand
AGATGTGTATAAGAGACAGGAAATAAAAGGCGGTGCACAGGAAGCAAAAGCTTTTGTTGACAAGCTCAAGATATTCTCATTGCTTGCCAATGTCGCAGACGTAAAATCTCTGGTCATTCACCCAGCCAGCACCACACACTCGCAAATGAGTGAGCAGGAGCTGTTGGATTCGGGGATTAAGCCCAACACCATTCGGCTTTCCATTGGTACCGAACATATTGACGACTTGATTTTTGATTTGGAACAGGCTTTTTAAACTGCTTTGATGAAGAGAGGGTAGGGTATTTATCTCTACCTTCTCTATTAATGGCAATTTCCCCATAAGGTTTGAATAGCTGTTGACAGAATGCGGCGTCATATGCTAACGAAACATAAAAAGCCTTTGTCTTGATGTGCTTGTACATCAAAACAAAGACTAAAACTATGGTGGGAGAGGATGGATTCGAACCATCGAAGCTAGAAGCAACAGATTTACAGTCTGCCCCCTTTGGCCGCTCGGGAACTCTCCCATATGGAGCTGGTGATGGGACTCGAACCCGCAACCTGCTGATTACAAATCAGCTGCTCTGCCAATTGAGCTACACCAGCATATTAAAATTTGGTGGGCGCAATAGGGCTCGAACCTATGACCCTCTGCTTGTAAGGCAGATGCTCTCCCAGCTGAGCTATGCGCCCATCTAAAACCTGACTTGTCCATTATAACATATGCAGTTAATGTTGTCAACACTTTTTTTGGTCGGGATGACAGGACTTGAACCTGCGGCCCTCTGGTCCCAAACCAGATGCGCTACCAAACTGCGCTACATCCCGATAATGCTGCTAACTGCGCAACAGCCTATACATGATAACACGGGGTGAATAATTTTTCAATTGCTTATATCAGGGCATAAACAAGGTTTTCGTTTATTTATCTCAATATATCTTATCATTTCTCTTACTTTCTTACTTTATTTCACTTTATTATAGCATTTCAGCGTTCTACTTATGATACTTATGATATGACCTTATAGATTAGCGGTGTGGACGGCGGCTTCTGGGGGGATAGAGCAAAAGCGGACTCTAATATGCTTTTTGCCTCCAAAAGCTTTTTTTCATCCGATGAATACATAACGGCAAGCGTATCTTTTTCATTTGCGTAATCACCTGTCTTTTTATGCAAAATAATGCCTGCTGCATAGTCGATATCACTTTCCAAATTGTCCCTTCCGGCGCCGAGTATAGAACTTGCCCGCCCGAACAGGGAACAGTCCATTTCATGAACATACCCGCTTTGATTGGCTCTTATCGGCATTGAAAATTGCGTCGTCTTAAACAGCTTAGGATTTTTTATATATGCGCTGTCTCCTCCCTGTGCATCAACCATTTGCGCAAGCTTTGAAAGTGCACGTCCAGAATAGAGTGCATCCCTTGCCATACTGCGGCAACCTTCTAAACTGCCTTTGCCGGCTAAAAAAAGCATATATGCCGCCAGTTCTATTGATAAATCTGTCAGATCCTTTGGCCCTATACCTTTTAGAGTTTCACAAGCTTCTATTACTTCCAGGGAATTTCCGATTGCAAAGCCAAGCGGCTTATTCATATCGGTAATTAAGGCGATTGCTTTTTTACCCGCTTTTTTCCCTATATCAACCATGGTCTGTGCAAGGCAGATTGAATCGTCAATTGTTTTCATAAATGCTCCGTTGCCTGTTTTCACATCCAAGAGTATGCAATCCGCTCCTGCAGCTATTTTTTTGCTCATCACACTTGAAGCGATAAGCGGTATGCTGTCCACCGTTGCGGTAGCATCCCGAATCGCATATATTTTTTTGTCGGCGGGCGCAAGGCTGCCGTACTGACTTGCAACGCAAATACCCGTTTCCTTTACCAATTTTAGAAATTCATTATATGAAAATTGAGTACGCAGTCCCGGAACAGATTCGAGTTTATCTATGGTTCCTCCCGTATGTCCAAGACCTCTCCCTGCCATTTTTGCCACGGGGACACCCAATGATGCAACAATTGGAGCTGTGATTAAAGTTGTTTTATCCCCTACTCCGCCTGTAGAATGTTTATCAACCTTAATTTCTGAGATAGGTGACAAATCAGCGACACTTCCGGATTGAACCATCGCTAAAGTCAAATCAGCAGTTTCCTCAGCAGTCATGCCGTTTAAGCATATTGCCATAAGAAGAGCGGATATCTGATAGTCGGCAATTTCATCCCGCATGAGACCATTTATCACAAAATCTATTTCAGCTTTTGACAATACACCTTTTTCTTTTTTCTTTTGAATGATATCGTACATATGCATGATAAAATCCCCCTACATTTTAAAATGATAAGGAAACAATTCCTCAAGCGTGTATTTTCGTATATCGTCAACCGATCTTGCAACCAAAACAATGAATTCATCCGGCTTTACAAATTCTGCCATTACCTGCCTGCATACCCCGCAAGGGAAGCAGTAATCCGCAGGCACATTCTTTTTTGAGCCCACAATGGCAATAGCGCAAAAATCACGTTCTCCCTCGGAGATGGCCTTGAAAAAGGCTGTTCTCTCGGCACAATTTGTAGGTGAGTATGCGGCGGACTCAATATTGCAGCCGGTATAAATCTTTCCGCTTTTGGTCAGAAGCGCCGCTCCGACATTGAAGGATGAGTACGGTGAATAAGACATCTCTTTTGCCTTCAAAGCACAAAGCACCAATTTTTCTTTGTCAATAAACTTACACATAAAAACCCATCCTTCGTTTAGAAAGTTTATCAATCAATAATTTTACAATAATATTATATTTATTATACATCCTTGTCAATAATAAAGTTGCTATGCGGCAAAAGAATAAAATTCAGCGTTTATTAAAAAAGGCATTGATATTGCATTGTTTTTTCGATATAATATTGTGAAATAAAGGTTAAGGTGTGATAGCGTTAATTATGACAGAAAATAAAAAACTTGCTGATTTACTTTTTCCTGCGTTGGATAAGACTGTGGAGTACTATGAAAATTTATATCCTGAACGCAGTCTGCCCGACGGTGCTATTGTGACACGTTTTGCTCCAAGTCCGACAGGCTTTCTGCATATAGGAGGGCTTTTTGCAGCTTTGATTGGGCAAAGAGCAGCAATGCGTACGGGTGGTGTTTTTTATTTGAGGATAGAAGATACCGATAAAAAGCGTGAAATACAAAATGGAATTGCCGAAATTATAAAAGGACTTTGTTCTTTCGGCATGACTATAGATGAGGGTATGATAAGCGAAACAGAATCTGTCGGCGGGTATGGACCTTATGTTCAGAGCGAGCGCAAAGAAATTTATCAGACTTACGCAAAAGCTTTAGTTGAAAAGGGACTTGCTTACCCTTGCTTTTGTTCTGAGGACGAGCTGGCAAAAATTCGCCGAGAGCAGGAAGAACAAAAAATTACGCCAGGCTACTACGGTGAATTTGCAAAGCACAGAAATATCACCTATGAACAGGCAAAAGCGGAGATTGAGGCGGGCAAGCCGTTTGTATTGCGCTTAAAATCTGGCGGAAGCCTGGATGCAAAGGTGGTTTTTGAAGATTTAATCAAGGGCAGGATTGAAATGCCCGAAAACAACCAGGATATCGTTATTTTAAAGACTGACGGAATTCCGACCTATCATTTTGCTCATGCCGTAGATGACCACCTTATGCGTTCAACTCATATAATTCGTGGTGATGAGTGGCTTTCGTCGGCTCCTATACATTTGCAGCTGTTTGATGTTTTAGGCTTTGAAAGACCGAAATACGCACACATTTCCCCTATTATGAAAGAGGAAAATGGCGGCAAGAGAAAACTCAGCAAAAGAAAGGATCCTGAGGCGGCGGTAACATATTACCATGAGGAAGGGTACCCAAAGGAGGCAGTTGTAGAGTATCTTCTAACTCTTGCGAATTCAAATTATGAAGAGTGGCGGATTGCAAATCCTGCGGTTCCAAACACTGAATTCCCGTTTTCACTTTCTAAGATGAGTCAAAGCGGTGCCTTGTTTGATTTAGTAAAGCTTACGGATATCAGTAAAAATTATATTTCACTTTTGACTAAGGATGAGGTTTATGCATCGGTTCTTGAATGGGCGAAGCAGTATAATGAAAAGCTCGCTTCCCTTCTTGAAAAGGATGAAGCTTACGCAAAGGCAATTTTCGCCATTGAACGCAGTCCCGAAAAGCCACGTAAGGATATAACAAAATGGTCCGATGCCGAAAATTATATTGCATATTTTTACGATGAGCTATGGGATGAAAAAAGAGATTTTGCCGAGAACTTGTCAAAAGATGATATGATAGAGATTTTGGAAGAATATAAAAAGATTTATGATGATTCTGATCCTCAAGATCAGTGGTTCTCAAAAATACGGCAGATGAGCGAAGATTTAGGCTATGCCGGTATGCCAAAACTCTATAGGAAAAACCCCGAAAACTATAAAGGTCACGTCGGAGATGTCAGCGGAGTAATTCGTGTTTCTGTTACGGGAAGAAGAAACACGCCCGATTTGTATGAAATCTTGCATGTGCTCGGAAAAGAACGTGTTATGAATAGAATAAATGACAGCATAAGGCTTTTGAAGGAGGAAAATTGATGGACGTCGGTACAAATTTTATACATGAAGCAATCAGCAAAGATTTGGAAGATAAGGTGTATACAAAGGTGCAGACCCGTTTTCCTCCCGAACCAAACGGTTATTTGCACATAGGTCACGCAAAAGCTATATGCATAGATTTTGGAGCGGCAATCAAATATAACGGAACCTGCAATCTTCGTTTTGATGATACTAATCCCACTAAAGAAGATACGGAATATGTGGACTCGATTATGGAGGACATAAAATGGCTGGGTTTTCAGTGGGACAATGTTTATTATGCTTCCGATTATTTTGATGAGCTTCATAAGTGTGCCATACGTTTGATTGAACTGGGAAAAGCATACGTGGATGATTTGAATGCCGAAGAGATACGAGAATACAGAGGAACCCTAACCAGACCTGGCAAGGACAGTCCGTACAGGAACAGAAGTGTTGAGGAAAATCTTGACTTGTTCAGAAGAATGACAGCAGGAGAATTTGCAACTGGAGAAAAAGTTTTAAGAGCAAAAATCGATATGGCATCACCGAACCTTAATATGCGCGACCCTGTTATTTATAGGATTTTGCACGCAACACATCACCGTACCGGCGACAAATGGTGCGTATATCCCATGTACGATTTTGCTCATCCCATTTCAGACACCTTAGAAGGCGTCACACATTCTCTTTGCTCATTGGAATTTGAAGATCACAGACCGCTTTATGACTGGTTTTTAAAAGAACTCGGATTTGAAAATCCTTCAAGACAGATTGAATTTGCCCGATTGAATTTGAATTATACCCTAACAAGCAAGCGCAAATGCCTCAAATTGGTTAAAGAGAATATCGTTTCAGGTTGGAATGATCCTCGGATGTCAACATTGTGCGGAATGAGGAGACGCGGCTACACGCCTGATGCTATCAAAGATTTTTGCGAAAGAATCGGTGTGGCAAAGGCAAACAGCGTTGTAGATTTTGCACTGCTTGAGCATTGCGTACGTGAGGATTTAAATAAAAAGGCGCCACGCGCAATGGCGGTGCTTCGTCCATTGAAAGTTATTATAGACAATTACCCTGAAGGTTTGACGGAGGAAATTGAAGTGGATATTAACCCGGAAAATCCCGATGCAGGAAAGCGTACCGTCACATTTTCAAGAGAACTTTACATTGAGGAAGACGATTTTATGGAAGAACCTCCTAAAAAATATTTCCGCCTTTCCCCAAACAGTGAGGTGCGTTTGAAGGGTGCATACTATGTAACCTGCACATCATATAAAAAGGACGAAACTGGAAGGATAACGGAAATTCACTGCAGTTATGACCCGCAGTCAAAGGGCGGGCAATCGCCAGACGGACGAAAAGTCAAGGGAACGCTGCATTGGGTATCGGCAGAACATTCAATAGATGCACAGGTTCGTCTCTATGACAGGCTTTTTAATGTAGAAAATCCTTCAAGCGAGGAAAATGAAGGTGGTTTTCTCGACAATTTAAATCCACAGTCCATGGTGACATTGACAAATTGCAAGATGGAGAACAGCTTGAAAAATGCAAAAGCGGGAGATACCTTCCAATTTTTAAGGCATGGGTATTTTTGTGTGGATACGGACTCCAATTCGGACAAGCTGATATTTAACCGAACGGTTGCCTTGAAGGATTCATGGGCAAAGGTTAATAAATAAACGAAAGGTTATGAGTACAATGGATATGAATAAATATTTTGCGGAAAGAGTAAAACCGCTTAAAGCCTCTGCAATCAGGGAAATGTTCAAGCTTATGGCAGATCCGGAGATCATTTCCCTTGCAGGCGGTTCTCCCTCTCCCGAACTTTTCCCAAGCGAGGAGCTTTCTAAAATTGCGGCAAAAATTCTTATGACAAATCCGAATGCCGCTTTGCAGTACGGTACAACAGACGGCTATGCACCGCTTAAAGAAATTGTTGCAGACATGGTCAGAAAACTTGGCAGTTTGAAAGAAACCGACAGTATCATTATCACCACTGGCGGGCAGCAGGGCATTGACCTTGCATCAAAGGTTTTTGTAAACGACGGAGAAACCGTGATTGTTGAAGCGCCAAGCTTTGTCGGCACTCTAAATGGACTCAGAGCCTATCAGGCGAAGCTTGTTGGCGTGCCGCTTGATGATGACGGTATGAATATGGAAAAGCTTGAACAAGCTCTTGAAAGCAACAAAAATGTAAAGCTTATTTACACAATCCCTACATTCCAGAACCCGTCGGGCATTACTATGAGTCTTGAAAAGAGGAAAAAACTTCTTGACCTTGCAAGAAAATACGATGTTATCGTTATAGAGGATAATCCATATGGCTATTTAAGATTTTCAGGCGAAGATGTTCCTACAATAAAGTCATTGGATACGGAAGGCAGAGTTGTTTATGTGGGTTCATTTTCAAAAATTTTATCACCAGGAATGCGTATAGGTTTTACTGTTGCAGACTCTAAAATATCTGATAGAATAGAGGTTTTAAAGCAAGTAAATGATGTGCACACACCACTTCTGACTCAGATGATGGCTGTGGAGTATATCAAAAAATATGATATGGACGAGCACATTGAAAGGTGCAGAAAGCTGTATCGTGAAAAATGTGAATTTATGCTTTCCTGCATGGACAAGTATTTCCCCAAAACGGTGACCTATACACGTCCGCAGGGCGGTTTGTTTATTTTATGCACAACGCCTGAGGGAACAAATACAAACGAGCTTTTGCTTGAAAGTTTAAAGTATAAGGTTGCATTTGTTCCGGGCAACAGCTTCTCAACGGATATAGAAAAACCTTCAAACCTTTTCAGGCTAAATTATTCAACCATGCCCAATGACAAGATAGAAAAAGGGATAAAATCTCTCGGACAGCTTTTAAAGGAAAAACTCGGAAATTAGGAGGAATAACGGACATGGAAACCGCCAAAAAAGTCATATTCAGCGGAGTTCAGCCTTCAGGAAATATTACGCTGGGAAACTACCTCGGCGCAATAAAAAATTGGGTTGAACTTCAAAAGGACTATTATTGCAATTACGCAATCATGGATCTTCATTCCATTACCGTAAGGCAAAATCCCAAAGAACTTAAAAAACGCACTCTTGACTTGTTGAAGCTGTATATTGCCTGCGGTATCAACCCGGATGAAAATCTGCTGTTTGTTCAATCCCATGTAAGCGCCCATGCGGAGCTTGCATGGATTTTAAATTGCTATACCTATATGGGCGAACTTTCAAGAATGACTCAATTTAAAGATAAATCCAAAAAGCACTCAAACAACATTAATGCCGGACTCTTTACATATCCTGTTTTGATGGCTGCGGATATTCTGCTTTATCAAACGGATTTGGTGCCTGTCGGCGTTGATCAGCTTCAGCATATTGAAATTGCAAGAGATATCGCCATTCGCTTTAACAGCATTTACGGAGATGTGTTTAAAATCCCCGAAGGCTTTATCCCTAAAACGGGAGCAAAGGTTATGAGCCTTCAGGACCCGACTAAAAAAATGTCAAAATCGGATGAAAATCCAAAAGCATATATTTCTATGATGGATGATTTCGACTCGATTGCGAAGAAAATAAAAAGTGCCGTTACGGACAGCGAAGGCATTGTGGCATACAAGGAAGGCAAAGACGGCATCAATAATCTCATGGGTATTCTTTCATCAATCACCGGTGAAAGCATGGAAAGCATTCAAAACCGCTACGTCGGAAGGGGCTATGGAGAGTTCAAATCGGAAGTTGCTGAAGCTGTTGTAGAATGTATTCGCCCAATTCGTCAAAAATTTGACGAATTGTCGGGCAACAATGATTATTTGGAAAAGATTTATACCGAAAGTGCGGAAAAAGCAAGAAGCGTAGCAAACCGCACGTTAAAGAAGGTATACAAGAAGATTGGTTTTGTTGTGTGATTTCATGCCATATTTGTAAATCGCACAAAAAGCGAGGTGTAATATGAGTACTCAAGTAACGCTTTTTCTGGCTTTTGTCGTAGCCTTTGTCTTTTCGTTCGCATCAACTCCTGTGGTTACAAAGCTTGCGTATAGGCTTGGTGCAATCGATGTTCCGAAAGACGGACGACGTATGCATAAAAGACCCATTCCCCGTTTGGGAGGGCTTGCAATTATTTTTGGCTTTGCGGTGGCAATTCTTTGTTTTGGGGATATGACCCGGCAGCTTGGCGCCACACTTTTGGGCGGAGGCATAATAGCAGCTCTTGGAGTTGTGGATGATTGTAAAAATTTAAACGCAAAACTTAAATTCTTCATACAAATTATAGCGGCTTTAATTGTGGCAATGTATGGGAATATCAGAGTGGACGTGCTTACAAATCCCAATATTTTTAGTGAAAACCCGTATTTGGTTCTTCCTGAGTGGGCATCTACAGTATTTACGGTTTTGTGGATTGTGTTTATCACGAATGCGGTAAATTTGATAGACGGTCTTGACGGACTTGCCGCAGGAGTATCTGCGATTATGTCGGTATCTTTGGTATTTATTTCCGTAAGGGTGGGTGAGTATTCAATTGCTGTTATTGGCATTGCGCTCATGGGCGCATGCTTTGGTTTTCTGCCGTTTAATTTTAACCCTGCAAAAATTTTTATGGGTGATACGGGGGCATTGTTTTTGGGATTTATTTTAGCGACGGTGTCAATACAGGGGGTTTTTAAAAGTTATGCTATTATATCATTTGCCGTTCCACTTCTGATTTTGGGTCTGCCTCTTTTTGATGCCAGTTTTGCGATTCTCAGAAGACTTTTCACTGGCAAAGGAATTATGACCGCAGACAGAGGACATTTGCATCATAGACTTATTGATATGGGCTTTTCGCAGAAACAGACGGTGTTTATTCTGTATGCCATAAGCGGCGTACTCGGCATTACGGCTGTTGTTCTTGCGGAAAGCGGTGCCTTAAGGGCACTGCTGCTGTTGGTATGTGTAATGATCTTTCTTTTGATTGCAAGCCTTCTGGGTGATGCGAACACAAAAGGAAAAGATGACGATACGGCAGACAACGAGTAAGGAGGAAATAATTTGATGGATAAAATTAAAGTTATGACAGTATTCGGGACAAGACCAGAAGCCATAAAGATGGCACCGCTGGCTTTGGAACTTCAAAAACATCCTGAAATTGACTCAAAGGTTTGCGTAACCGCACAACATAGAGAAATGCTCGATCAAGTTTTGGATATTTTCAAAATCACTCCCGATTATGATCTTGATATAATGAAGGACAGGCAAACACTAATTGGCATCACCACAAGAGTACTTGAAGGTTTGGACGAAGTAATCAGGAAGGCAAAGCCGGATATCGTACTGGTGCATGGGGACACTTCAACCACCTTTGCGGGAAGTCTTGCGGCATTTTATAATCAGGTAAAGGTTGGACATGTGGAGGCGGGACTTCGTACATACGATAAGTATTCTCCGTTTCCCGAAGAAATGAACAGAAAGTTAACAGGTGCAATTGCTGATCTTCATTTTGCACCCACCGTCCAAAATAAAAATAATCTCCTGAGGGAAGGAATTTTAGAGGAAAATATTTTCATTACCGGCAACACAGTAATTGACGCCTTAAAAACAACCGTACGGAAAGACTATAAATTCAGCGACGATACGCTGAATCAACTTGACTTCTCAAAGAGAAAAGTTATTATCGTAACCGCTCACAGACGTGAGAACTTGGGAGAACCGCTTGAAAACATCTGCGAGGCTTTAAAATATATTGTGACAACATATTCCGACGTGGAATTGGTTTATCCCGTACATCTAAATCCCGCCGTAAGAGAGACAGTATTTAAAATTTTAGGAGGGCTTGACAGAGTGCATCTGATTGATCCTATTACGGTGGACGAGCTTCACAATGCAATGGATAGATGTTTTATGGTCATGACGGATTCCGGTGGGCTTCAGGAGGAAGCTCCCGCTCTTGCAAAACCCGTTTTGGTGCTCAGGAAAGAAACCGAGCGTCCTGAAGCTGTGGCAGCAGGTACGGTGAAAATTGCAGGCATTGACAAAGATAACATAATCTGCATGGCATCGGAACTTCTGGGAAATAAAGATTCGTATAATTTGATGGCTCATGCCGCAAATCCCTATGGCGACGGCGAAGCCTCCGCAAGAATTACGGAAGCTATCCTTTATTCATTCGGAAAATCGGGCAGACGGCCGGTGGATTTTAGAATTTGAAAATATTACAAATTGAAAAATCTACAGAAACCATAGAAAAAGAATATTCGATTTTAGATATTTTGTTTTATTTTGTAATGGAAGAAGGGTATTGTTGTTTTAAAGGTGGTTAGTTAAATCGATAACTATTAATAAAGATAATTGCCGCATTTTTTCAATAAGTGCGGTTATTTTTTTATATGTTTTATTATTCTCGCACAAATCGGCAAAAAAATGAAAATTTCATGCATATTTCAGACAACTTCATAATATCCATATAGTAAGAAAATCACTAAAGCAAAACAAAACACTATACACAATTATTGATCAAAAATCGCACATTCTGTCAGCCGGCGGCAGAGCAAGAGATCAAAAAAAGGTATAGTATTTTGATTTGATAGAAGTTGTAGGGAAAAAAGTTTACGGAACGATAGGAGGAAATATTATGACAGTCATTGATTTAGGCGTATTAATTGCACCAACGAAAGTGGACCAAAGCTTGGCTTTATATCAAGTGCAGGATCTTAATGCGGGAATTGATCTTGCCACCGTGGGTCAAGAATTTACGTTTGAAACACCTGCAACCGTCTTTTCAAGCCAGTATGCAGGTGCAGTAGCAATTTACTATGAGTATGCGGATCATGTGGTTGTGTTGGAGGGAGTGTATTGCCATAATTCAACAAATCTGCAGCCGTCTACTCAATACACTGCAAGAATAACAAGCGTTGCTCAAGAGCCTGACTCTATCTACGAAACGGCAGTGCTTATATAGGGGAACACTAATTAGCTTCAGAATCGAAAAAGAAGTTTGGATTTACCGGCAAAAATATAGTCTAACGAAAATTGCCTGCAGTTTAAGCGCCGGAAAAATATCCGACGATGTAACTAATGCAGTCGCCAAAATGCTTAAAATTTTTGTAAACTTCTTTTTCGGTGTTATAAAATCAGCAATTTCTAAATATCATAAGAAATAAGCATATTGCTGATGACTTATAAATGCAAAGACCCTGCTCTATTTTTAAAGCGGGGACTTTGCATTTGATGTTTTTCAGTTATTATGGCTTATTTCAGCGGCTTGGGCATCCGTTTTGGTTTCATGTACAGTTCCTTTAGGATGCTGGGGCGGTGCGTAAATGGAATATAATTTAAGCGGTTTGCTGCCTGTGTTGATTAGATTATGCCATTTGCCAGCAGGTATGATTATTGCAAAATTTTCGCAAACCTTCTGCTGAAAATCGAGCTTATCTTTCTTATCTCCCATCTGAACAAGCCCCTGACCTTCTTCTATTAGCAAAAATTGATCCAGATGCGTGTGAACCTCAAGCCCTATGTCACTTTTGGGATTTATACTCATCAAAGTGACCTGCAGATGCATACCTGTCCATAGTGCTGTACGAAAATTATTATTTCTCTCGGCAGCTTTTTTGATATTGATTGCAATTGGATCCGGACCGTAATCTCTTAGTTTAAAAAAAGAAATCCAAGCATTGTTAAACATATTATTCATTCCTTTCACAATAATAAAATATGTTTTATGCTTGAAAAGTGTGATTGTAGGGAGCCCCAGTATTCTCAAACAAAAAAACATAAGCGACGATATACCCGCATGCACATCACTATTTTACATGCACTATCGCCGCTTACATTTTTACCCCCAAAAGATACAGATTACTTCTTCAGGTTTTTTAAAGCCGCAGGAACCTTCGGCTGATGGTAACAATATACACACGTTGCCTGTGTTGATGAGTTAGCAGCTCCCAAAGCGAGAGATGCAAGAGCCGTACCGCATTTCATTCCTAGAGACGTTAATTTTTTCATAGATTATCTTCCTTTCTTTTGTCTTTTTATTTTAGCGAACATCAGTGATGAGGATGCCGCCAATTGACCTACTATAAAGTGCATCAATATGTCGGATATGCCGACGGTAAAAAACAACGATGAAGATACTATAATCTGCACAGCCAATATGAATATACTGACTTTTCTGTATTTTTCTCTTTCTGTTTCCGTTATGGGCTTGTTCTCATCATCCAAAGGTGCAAACAAAACGATCAAAAGCAATGAAAACGCTATGCCAAAAACAAACAAATACAGTTTAATCTGCTCGGGCATAAACAGCACAACCGCTAAATCCATAATATAAACACATAGCAAAATTAAAAAACAACTCAAGTGCGTATCTGCATGATATCCTCCTGCATAAGTCCTCAGGGGGATGAAAGCTATCAAAAAAGCGATGGTTCCCCAAAACTGACTAACAAAAACAGAAATCAAAAGCACGGCCAAGACATTCAAAACGGAAGAAAGGAGAATCTCCAAACCGTAAGCATATACTTCTATGTCATCTTCCTTAATAATATCGTTTTTATAAAAAAATTGTGCTATATCATTAACCACTCTGCTTAACATAACAATTACCTGCCAAGTCTTAAACTCATGGTCAAATTATAGCACAAATTTTTATAGAAATTATAATTTGTAATAAATTACCCATAATATTGTAATTTTTCCGTTATACATCATATAAAACAAAAGAAAGCGTAAAAAATCCGTCTTTTTGTTCAAAATCCAGTATTCCGTTATATTTTGCCACTGTGTTGTCCATGTTCTCCAGACCAAAGCCATGCATGGATTTTTCTTGCTTTGAAGTAATATAGTACTTGCCTTTTTTGTTTAGTTTGTCGTTCATATTCATGGAATTTTTTATGATGCAAAATAAATTGCTGTTTATATATTCGATTTTTATTTTGATTATTTTTTCGATATCAACCAATTTGCTGCAGCACTCAATCGCATTATCCAGTGCGTTGCCTAAAATAACGCAAATATCTACAGGCTCTATGTTCATTTTGGGAGGCACTTTAATGTCCTTATCAACATTTATGTTATTGTTTGCCGCAAGAGCTATTTTTGAGTTAAGCAAACAATCGAAAACGTGATTTCCTGTGTTTATCTCATTTTTGTTATCAGCCATTAAATCGAAGATTGATTTTATGTATTTTGTGGCTTCATCTGGGTTATTTCCATCAATCAACCCTTTTATGCATAAAAGATGATTTTTCATATCATGTCTTAATTTATTTGTTTTTGTTTGCGAAAGCTCCAAGCTTTTATAATGCTCCAACTGATAATTGATTTGCTGCTCCAAAAATTTATATCTCGTCTGCTCTAAAAATTTCTCCTGAATTACATCGAACAGGTAAAATACAACAAAATTTATTAGAAGCATACCAACAATTGAAATATAAGATAATAAATTATAATTGGAATCGCTGATAGTAACGTTAAAGGTAAATATGGTATGAATGGTTACAATACTGATTATAGGTATTGCAAGCAGCATAAACCAGTATAGATACGGAATTTTAACCTGAGAATTTTGTTTTAAGACACAGACGGTTTTTACGATAAATAAGGCTATCATCTTTGAAGCTATTAGGCCGATCAACCGCATTGCACCCGGTTCTAAGGCGGTTTCCGGTCCCGTGTTAGTTAAAAGCATAATAATAAACAAAGTAAACACTTCTGAAGCTATCAAAAATGACATCAGAATGACTATGTAGAATATTTTGTTTTTGAAACTACTTTCATAGAAAAAAGATAGCAAAAATACTCCGCCAACAAACAGCGCGGAATTGAAGAGAGCGCCTATGCCGACGATTGAAACAGCGGCACTAAGCATCCCAAACAATAAAAAACAAGTAAGTTTTAGTACCTTGGACACATTTTTCTTTACAAAGAAACTATTAAAAAAAATATTGACTATGAACGGTTCAAAAATAGAAGTCAATACTTCTATTGCATTCATAAAAAGAACGTTATTCATTATCCACTCTCCTGCTCAAAAAATCAAAATACTGCTTTCTGACATCTTTTCGCCTGCTGTCGCTGATTGGAAGTATGGTGCCGTTGTGCAGCCTGATAAATTTATAATTAAATTCATTTACAAATTCCATATTGACAAAGTATGAATTGTGGACCAGAAAAAATCTGTCATCATCAATATTTTCCTGTAAATCCCGAATCTTTCCGTAAAATCGGTATTCATCATTTAGGCAATGTACAATAACTTCGCGCTTGCTGCTTTCAAAATAAAGGATATCGTGATAATATACTGTAAAAGTATTAAATTTATAACTGAATGTAAATACCTTGTTCTGCGTGTGCAATTCATTGTAAGCGGCATGAAACGTTTTTTTGAAATTGTCAAACGCAACAGGTTTTGTAAGATAGCGGAAAGGCTTTGCTTCAAAACTGTCAAAGACATATTGCTCGTGACTTGTAACAAAAACTATTATAACTGATTTATCGAGTTTTCTTATTTTTTTGGCAGTTTCAATTCCGTTCATTTTGCCCATTTCCACATCGAGGAATATGACATTGTAGGGCTTTGATGTTTTGTCATATGCACGAATCAACTCCTCACCGGAACTAAATACGTCATATTCCAATGGAGAATAAAGTTGTTTTAAGTCATCAATCCAATTTTCAAACAGATTTATGTAGTAGTTTTCATCATCGCATATCGCAATTTTCATCATTTTTCCCCCCGCACATTTGCTGCACAAAAATCTTCTTGCCGTCGGGTGAATCAAACAACCCCATGAGATATATTATATATTACTTTTTGATGAAAATAAAGTAAATTGTAAAAAAACATCGAAAAAGCATTCTGTGAATCACGCTGTACGTGTTTGGACCTATATCAATATAGTAAACACAAAAACTCGAATTTTTTATGCTGATTTTATAGCCATATCCTCACATTGTTGAGGGGTAATATATCCTATGCTACTATGGATTCTTTTTCTGTTATACCAAGATTCTATATATTCAAATATTGCTATCTTAGCAGCATTGAAGTCATAATAGGTTACTAAATTAACTTCTTTCTTTTTTAGGGCAGCATGAAAAGACTCAATACAGGCATTATCATAGGGATTTCCCTTTGAACTGAATGAGTGAATGATTTTAATACTTGAAATATACTCTTCAAATTTAAAACTTGTATATTGTGCTCCCAAATCACTATGTAATATAACTTCTTTGATGGTTTTTTGACATTTATATGCATTTTTTACTGCTCTAATAGCTAAATCAGCATCCATAACCTTATCAAAGGCGTAGCCTATGATTTTTCTGCTATGTAGATCCATCACTGAAGCAAGATAGCACCATCCATCTCGCAAAGTGTGAATATATGTAATATCAGTGACCCATTTTTCATTAATTGTTGTTGTAGAAAAATCTCTTTTTAAAATATTCTCCTTTCCCTCAATCTCAGTTTTTGATGAGTGGGGCTTGTACTTTTTGCATACTATTGATTTAATCTCCAAATTATTCATAAGTCTTTGTACTCTCTTAAAACTTATAGTTTCTCCATTGCTTATTAGGATTTCACGGATCTTTGGTGCTCCGTAACGTTTTTTGCTATCATTATATATTTTTAAAATTATTCCTTTTAGCCTTTTATTTTCAATGTTTCTTTTACTTTCAACTTTATTAAGATGCTTATAGTAAGAACTTCTTGAAACTTTAAGAACTCTGCACATTAATTTAATATCATGCTTATCTTTGTTATTATCAATAAACTTAAAGATAGAATTTATTTCTTCGCGAATATGGCCATGGCTTTTTTTAATATTTCATTTTCCTCCTTTAGCATAGCTATTTCTTGCTTCAACGCCTTATATTCTTTCATAGTAATAATTTCACCATTATCAACAACTACAGGTTTAGAGCTCTTAACCCAGTCACTGATAGTAGATTTTGAAATGCCATATTCGCTGCTTAACACTGATAGACTCTTTCCAGTATTATATAGTTCTATAATTGTATTTTTAAAGTCATCAGTATACTTCTTTTGGTTCCTTGCCATTTTATAGACACATCCTCTCTCTTATTTTATTTTAATTTGTCCGAGTTTTTGTGTCTACAAAACTATACTAACACTAAGCTTCACGCGCATTAAAAACCGGCTGTTCGACATTGCGGACGACGCGCCGGAGAATCTTCACTTTGCAACCATGTCGTAGTTAATCGGAGAAGGGCTGAAAAACCAGATCGAGAATTTCTTGAAAGCGCATCCGGACACGGTGCTGATCGTCATTGATACGCTCCAGAGAATACGAAAAATAACCGCCGACATCAATCAGTACGCCGACGATTACCGAGATATCGGTATTCTCAAAGCTCTCGCGGACAAGTACCGGATTGCCATTCTGCCTGTTCACCGCCTGCGAAAAATGAACGATGACGACTCGATGAACATGATTTCCGGCACCATAGGCATCAGCGGCGCGACTGACTCAAACTTCGTATTGAAAAAGGATAAGTGCGGAGGAAATTCCGCCATGCTCTACTGTGTTGGCCGCGATATTGAATACCTCAAGCTGCGGCTGGAGTTTGATAATAGTATTTCACCTCTGGAGCCTGGGTTCCGACAGTATCACAAACGAACCGCAACCGAGCGATGGAATCATTCTTCATTCCTCTGTTGTTATGAAATTTCTTCTCTCATTTACCGGAACGGCGACGGAGCTGGCGGAAGAGTTTGAGAAGCACAGCGGAGAGAAACTTCTGCCCAATGTGCTGATGAAAAAGATTATACGATGCCGTCAGGAGCTTGCGGAAATCGGAATCAGTTTTACTGCATCCCGAACCCGCGACCGCTGCGAGATAAGTTTTATCCTAATTTAATGTCAATCACCTCCAGACCTGTCCAAATTTCATACTAATATTCTATAATAAAGTATTCCGTAATTAAATCAAAAATGTGTTCCATAATAGCTGTTTTTTAGCCTGTTTTTTGTTCCATAATACCATATTTGAATAAAAAATAAGGTACTACCTCTTATATCACTAAGAGATAGCACCCTTACTTTATTTTATACCAAATCTCTCAAACTTTGGTACATAAGGCCTTCCTATTTCTGACCAGACTCCGTTGCCTTGCCTTTCGATTGATTTTTGGCGATTATAGCCGCCTGTGCAGCGGCAAGTCTTGCTATCGGTACTCTGTATGGAGAACAGGATACGTAATTTAAGCCCACTTCATGACAAAATTCAACAGTTGAAGGATCCCCTCCATGCTCGCCGCAGATGCCAAGCTTAATATCGGGTCTTGTTTTCTTCCCGCCTTCCACGGCAATCTTGACCAATTTTCCTACACCATCTTGATCAAGCTTTGCGAACGGATCAAATTCAAAAATTTTCTTGTCATAGTAATCACCGAGGAATTTGCCCGCATCGTCACGAGAGAAACCAAAGGTCATTTGTGTTAGGTCATTTGTCCCGAATGAGAAAAATTCCGCCTCTTGAGCAATTTCATCCGCTAACAGTGCAGCTCTCGGAATTTCAATCATCGTACCTACTTTATACTCCAAGTTAACTCCAGCTTCGGAAATAATTGCATCTGCCGTTTTGGTTACAACATCTTTTACATATTTTAACTCTTTTACTTCCCCAACAAGCGGAATCATAATTTCAGGCACAACATTCATGCCCTGCTTGTTTACGTTTATTGCTGCTTCAATAACGGCCTTTGTCTGCATTTCTGCAATTTCAGGGTAAGTTACCGCAAGACGGCAGCCTCTGTGTCCGAGCATCGGATTAAATTCGTGCAAACTGTCAACCGTAGCCTTTAGTTCGTCAAAAGAAAGTCCCATTTCTTTAGCCAAAGCGGCAATGTCGTCATCTCCGGTGGGAACAAACTCATGAAGAGGGGGATCTAAGAAACGAATGGTCACAGGATGACCGCCAAGGGCCTTAAACAGTTCCTCAAAGTCACTTCTTTGCATGGGAAGGATCTTATCCAAAGCTTTTTTGCGCTGTTCTGCTGTCTTTGAAACAATCATCTCGCGAACTGCGGCAATTCTTGTTTCCTCAAAGAACATATGCTCCGTACGGCAAAGACCGATGCCTTCTGCACCAAAAGAGGCAGCAGTTTTTGCATCTCTTGGGGTGTCCGCATTTGCCCTAACTTTCAAAGTTCTAATTTCATCGGCCCAACCCATAAATTTAGCAAAATCGCCGGTCAATTCAGCTTCCTGTGTATCCACAGCTCCCGCATATACGTTGCCTGTACTTCCGTCAAGGGAAATAATATCCCCTTCCACAAATTTTCTATCACCCACTGTAAAGTATTTCTCTTCTTCATTCACCTTGATTGCTTCACAGCCTGCAACGCAGCAACGTCCCATTCCTCGAGCCACAACAGCCGCATGGGAAGTCATACCGCCTCGAGCTGTCAAAATACCCTGAGCAACATTCATACCTTCAATATCTTCGGGAGATGTTTCAAGTCTTACAAGAATAACCTTGGTTCCATCGGCTGCTGCTGCAACGGCTTCTTCAGCCGTAAAATATACGGCGCCATACCCTGCACCCGGAGATGCCGGAAGACCCTTTGCCAAAACCTCAGCACTCTTTAAAGCGGAAGGAACGAATGTAGGATGGAGGAGAGCGTCAAGTTGTTTAGGATCAACCTTCAAAAGGGCTTCCTCTTTTGTTGCAAGACCTTCATCAACCAAATCAACCGCAATCTTAAGGGCTGCCGCAGCCGTCCTCTTGCCATTTCTGGTTTGAAGCATATAAAGCTTGCCCTCTTGAATTGTAAACTCCATATCCTGCATATCTTTGTAATGCAGTTCCAATTTATTTGCAATGTCAACAAATTGCTTGTAAACTTCAGGCATATCTTCTTCAAGCTTGCTTATGTGGCTTGGGGTTCTGATACCTGCAACAACGTCTTCGCCTTGGGCATTAATCAAATATTCGCCGTACAATTTCTTTTCTCCCGTACTTGGATTACGGGTGAACGCAACACCAGTACCTGATGTATTGCCCATATTTCCGAATACCATTGCTTGTACATTTACAGCCGTACCCCAGCTTGAAGGAATGTCATTCATTCTTCTGTATACAATCGCTCTCGGATTTTCCCAGCTTCTAAATACTGCCTCAATCGATGCAATAAGCTGATCCTCGGGATTTTGCGGGAAATCAAAGCCCTTTTCCAATTTAAACAATTCTTTGTATTTTGCAATCAATTCCTGAAGATCCTCGGCTGTAAATTCCGTATCAAGCTTATAGCCTTTCTCTTCCTTCATTTCATCAATGATTTTTTCAAACTTCGGTTTTGGAACCTCCATAACAACATCGGAAAACATTTGAATAAATCTTCTGTAACTGTCATACGCAAATCTCGGATTTCCTGTTTTATTTGCCAGTCCTTTCACTGTAATATCGGTCAAACCAAGATTCAATATGGTATCCATCATACCCGGCATGGATGCTCTTGCTCCCGAACGAACAGATACCAAAAACGGATCATTTGCATCGCCAAATTTTTTACCCGCAATTGCTTCAAGTTTAACAAGCATTTCGCGTATTTCTTTTTTTATTTCGTCATTAATGGTTTTGCCATCCTCATAGTATTGTGTGCAAGCCTCGGTGGTAACAGTAAAGCCTTGCGGAACGGGGAAGCCGAGTTTTGTCATTTCAGCTAAATTTGCCCCTTTTCCGCCAAGCAGATTTCTCATGCTTGCGTCACCTTCACTAAAAAGATATACAAATTTTTTGCTCATCAATTTCCCTCCTAAAGTTTAAATATTTAATTGTTTTTACTAACTGCGGTAATATTATATCATAACGAAGTGAATTGTCTATATGATTTTTCTAAAAAATTGTCAATAATCACTATGTTTTATTGTGTGTTTTAAGCAAATTATTATACAATTAAATTCAAATATGTATATTTACCAATATCATCTATTCAGTGTGGTGAAGGTGAAAAAATGTTCAAAGCAGTTTGTGCGTGTTGCCCTCCAAATCTGGCACGCGTTATTTCTTCTTTTGGGAAATATGCTTATGGTGAAAATGAAGATACTGTATTCTGTCACTTATATGCAGGCGGCAAGGTTGCGTTTGAAAATGGGGTAAAGCTTCTATGTAAAACGGAATATCCTTATGGATTTGATGTTGTATACACAATTCTTGAAGGCAGGGGTAAAATTGCAGTTAGAATACCTCAATGGAGTAAAAATTCAATTCTTACCGTAAACGATGAAATAGTAGATTGTAATGCCATAAAAGGATATATTTACCTTAAAGTAAATGCAGGTGACATAGTTAAACTTACTCTTGATGATACACCTTACTATGTTTATCCATCTGCAAAAATTCCTGAACTTACAGGATCTGTTGCAATATGTCGGGGACCGCTTGTATATTGTTTTGAGGGAGTTGACAATGGAAATGATATATTGTCTCTTTCAATCAAGCGGAAGGGTAAGCTTTTTGTGGGTGATGCTGATGCACAGCTCAAAGGTGCGGTTAAAATTACGGCAGAAGCTGTGCGTACCGAAGTGTCCGCTGAACTGTACACAACATCAGTCCCTGTTGAAACTCCTTGCACGGCAGTTGCTATTCCCTATTATACTTGGTGTAATCGTGGCGAAAATCAGATGCGAGTATGGATGACAGAGGCTAAATAAATCACTTCAGTAAAAATCAAAGAATGTAATACTTGAAAAAGATAGTAAAATCGAAATTTTTTATTAAAGTCAAATATAACAAAAGCCCCTGTTTTGACGCGATAGTGCGTTGATACGGGGGTTTTTGTGATGCTACCGAGAATTTTCTTAACATTTTCTTAATATTTTCTACTTGTAAAAATCACATCTATAAGATATAATTAAACAAATGTAATGATTTTGTAATATTTTATGGCTTTACATCATAAAATATACTTGCAGAGGAAATTTAAAAATACACTGCATCTTAAGGAGAGTCAAAATGAATATCGGTTCCATACGGCAGAGAAATTGTATTGCCGTTTTCCCTGTAAAAGATGATAATGAAAAAAATAAGATACGAGAATTTACTACCATAATAAAAGAAAAAACAACCGTATTCTTCGCACAAGCATATACCTATGTCAAAACGCAGGCTCAGAACCTGTTTGCGACCATCTCAAGCATATCAATTCCAAAACCCCGTATCTTGCTGCCGCATATTCGATTGAAACTATTTGCAGATTTTATAATTTCTCGCTTAATGTCGCATATTCACCGCAGCGTGATAGCATTCACCGGAATGCTTTTGTGGCTTGCCGTTTTTTTGGTGGTATTTTCAACATATTTTACAGGTGGATATCAATTTGTTGTAGACGGAAAAACAATAGGCTATTCTACTGACAAAAATGCTTACAATGTTGCACTAAATTCGGTTAATGCCGAACTGGGGAGTACCTTTGGCGAACTTGCTAAAATAAATAAAAGCGCAGACCGCATTGTACGAATTATAAAAAAGGATTCTCTTACAAGCAATGAGGATTTTCGCTCCAACGTAGCCGCATTGTCGGAATTTATGATAAAGGCTTGCGTGCTTTATATCAATGGAGAGGAAACAATAGGCTTTAAAAGTGAAAAAGATCTATATGACGCAATCGAAGCTTTCAAGACAAGCTTTGGACAGGGGGACAGTATCATCCTTGACGACATAAAAACAGAAGAAAAATATGTGACGGCGGCATCAGTATATTCGGTTCAATCGGCACAAAGGTTTTTTTCGAGCGAGAACGGTTTGAGAGTGCAAACGGTTACAAAAGTCACAGACGTTGAAAGCATTGACTTTGAAAAAGAAGAAATTTCAGACGGTACTCTTTATAAGGACCAGTCCGAAACGCTGCAGACAGGGGAATTTGGCGAAAAAACAATCACTTCGCTGATTACTGCTGTAAACGGCGTTCAAGTATCCCGCGAGATTTTATCAGAGATTGTTACAAAGGAACCGGTTAAGGAAATAGTTAAAATAGGAACAAAAAAAAGGCCCACAGGAGTAGGCAGCGGGGAATTTTTATTTCCGACATCGGGGACAATATCCTCACGCTTTGGCTCGCGCTGGGGAACTCATCATGACGGACTCGATATTACAAACAGCATAGGGACACCGATAAAAGCTGCAGATGAAGGAATAGTAACATTTGCAGGCGTACAAAACGGTTACGGAAACATTATAATTATCAATCACAACAACGGTTATGAAACCTGCTATGGGCATTGTGATACGTTGCTTGCAAATGTTGGGGACATAGTGGAAAAGGGGCAAATTATCGCCACTATGGGTGACTCAGGAAAATCCACAGGCCCTCATCTGCACTTTGAAGTGCGCAAAAACGGAACGGCACAAAATCCTGAAAATTACGTTAATCGATAAATATGCCCAGGCTTTTTAACTCCGCATACAACCCTTTCGATACCGCACAAATCCTTGACAAACTCAATGTTGTCAAAGCTTTCATCCATCATTTGCGCAACCTTCTGAGCCTGTGTATGTCCCACCTCAAATGCGAGAATACCGCTATCATTTAATAGTTTCGGCGCGGCGGATATTATCCGCCTGTAAAATTTCAGACCGTCCGCCCCTCCATCTAAAGCAAGCACAGGCTCAAAATCTTTTACATTTTTTCCCAAGGAGAGGATTGCATCCGTTTCTATATACGGAGGATTGGATACTATAACATCGTATCTCCCCCAAATACTGTCCTTTAATACGTCACAAAGTTCGAATGATACCCTGTCATGAACCAGATGCATTTTAGCATTTTCTCTTGCCACACAAAGCGCCTTTTCACTGATATCCAACCCGCGCACATATGCGTTTTTATTGTATACCGCCAAGCTTATACCGATGCACCCAGATCCTGTGCCAATATCCAAAGCAAGCATACCTTGATTTACATATTTCGATATAATATGTTCAACTAATACTTCGGTATCCGCGCGAGGAATTAAAACATCAGGAGTAACTTTAAACGAAAGTGACATAAATTCCTGCGAACCAAGGATGTATTGCAGCGGTTCATGCTTTAATCTGCGCCGTACACCTTCCATGATAACGTTCTCTTTTTCTTTCGGAACATCATCTTCCTTGCAAAGCACTATATCAAGAGATGATTTGCAAAGCACACCTCTTACAAGCAGGTGTGCCTCGAATATAGCATTTTCAATTCCTCCGTTCTTAAACTCTTCAATAACAAACTGCAATAATTCTCGAATTACCATCTGTCATCCTCTTTGTTTTCCGGAAGCACGCTTTTAATTGACTCAATTGCCACCTCAATCTGCGAATCATAAGGCTCGCGCGTAGTAAGGCGTTGAAGCCACAGCCCCGGTTTTGTCAGTGCCCGTACACACCCGTTCGTGCTTTTGCCTGCAATCTTGATAATTTCATATGAAATGCCCGCAACAATAGGAAGAAGCAGCAATCTCATACCCATGCGCAAAAGTACGCCAGTTCTTGGCAAGAGCGCAAACAATATAATGCTGACAATCATAACAAAAAGCAGAAAGCTTGTTCCGCAACGAGGATGAAATCTTGAGTGTTTTCTTACGTTCTCCACCGTCAATTCCTCGCCGTTTTCGTAGCAACTTATACTCTTATGCTCCGCTCCGTGATACTCAAATACCCGCTGTATATCCTTCATTTTAGATACAATCGCAAGATACAAAATGAAAATTGTCATCCTTAAAATGCCTTCTACAAGACTTGTAAATGTCCTTGTTCCGGCAAATACGGCAATATAGGACTTGCTCGGAATCGGAATGAGCGTTTTACCAGTCATCACAGCCTCAAGACCTCTTGTGACAACTGTAGGAAGCAAAATGAAAAGACCAATGCTCAAGAATAAGGATAGAACAAGAGATACATAAATTACGATGTCTTTTATATTGTCGCCGAATTTGTCATTTAGCCATTTGTCAAATTTGCTTTCGGGTTCGTCCTCATCGCCCTCAATATCCATAAATTCAGCCGAAAACATGAGTGCTTTCATGCCTATTACCAAGCTTTCAAAAAAATTTACACACCCACGGACAATCGGAAGTTTGCAAAATGTATTGCGTTTTTTGGTCCCGTTTTCCCTTAAATCAACAATGATCTCTCCATCAGGCTTGCGTACTGCTACGGCGGTTTTATACGGTCCGCGCATCATGACCCCTTCAATAACCGCCTGACCGCCTATAGATGTAATATGCTTTTTTTCGTTCATATAAAACCTTCCCTATTTCTTAAGATATTTTGATATTCTGCTTTTGTAAAATCCTATAAATAAACTCAGAGCATAATCATATGCCGCAAACCCCAAAAGCGCCATTGGAATAAAATATGGCAAGACCTCAACTTTCATGTTTTGTCCCACAATCAGCCCTACGACAAAGTATGCTGCAAGCATTGCCAAAGAAAAGGACAAAAGCTTAATAAGCCATTCTAATACAATTTTATTAAGCTTTTCTATGTGAAGCTTGAGGATTGGATAAAAGCCAAAAAAAATCGCATAAGGCACTAAAATAAGCTTGTTCGGAAGCATAAAAAAGCTTAATAATCCCACAACCACAAAGCTTGCAAAAGCGAATTTTTCACCGCACTCTATAACTGTTGCACACAGCATACCAGTGGCTAATGCGAAAACGGCGACTTTTCCGCTCGGAATTATCGCCGAAATATATAAAAGTATAACAGAAATTGCACAAATGACTGCGGAAAATGTTAAACGGAAAATTTTCAAACCTATCAACTCCTAACAGCAGGATATCAAATCTCCACCCATACATTCACAGCAACAGTCCGCACACAGCAACGACGTGCAGCAGTCGCAGGTACTCATGCCTCCTATGGGGCCAACATTTCTATATCCTCCCGCACGGGCGGCAAAGCTGTTTAAAGTGGCACGATATTCCAAATTGGATGGTTCCATATTTACGGCGGTTTGAATAAAATCCCGACCTTTGTCATACCATCCGCGCTTAATGTATATAAGTCCCATAAGATAATGCCATTGTGCATTTTTCGGCAAACTGCCAAGCATAATTTCTGCGTCATCCAATCTGTTTTGCATGATAAGCACTCTTGCCGACTGATAGGAATCTTCCCCTCCTCTATATCCGCCGCCAGTATAATGGGTATTTTTTTGCGAATATTCAGAGCCGCCTGTTTTATTCATAAGCATATCATATGCTTTATTAATCTCTTTAAGCTTTTCGCTTGCCAAATCGGCAAGCGGATTGTTGGCATATTTATCGGGATGGTATTTTTTTACCAGTTCCCTATATGCCCTTTTAATTGTTTCCTCATCCGCACCTTCAGGTACGCCCAAAACCTCATATGGATTCATTTGCCGCCTCCTCAAAAGCATTAGAATTCCCAAGTATAAAATCCTGCTTCATTTTCAGTCCCAGATAAATTATATTCCTTAGTATTTCATCATTTCTGTAAATGTGCAAAAGCTCATAGCTTGAAGCTATATTATCGAGGGTAAAGGTGAGTGTAATCTCTAATTTTTCCGCCACAAGCTTTTTGTATTCCGATAGCGTATAATTTCCGACAGGATATTTCATCAGAATTGGATTGTAATTTCTCTTCTTTATATCCTTTTCTATATCATTGACGGCATCAATAATATAAATCCATCTGCCTGTGTTATAGCCAAGCCATGCGAGTATGCGGCGAGTATTGGAATCCTTGATGAATTTTGGAACGGCAAGAATCTTTAAAATCTTTGCAAAACAATCCGCCGCAGCATCTATATCGTCGCTTTTTTTGCGCTCGAGCATGCTGAGATTGGCTAAAAGCTTTTTTATTTCATTATACTCCTCTGTATAAATACGCTTTGCCTTTTCCTTTGCCCGAAAGTATGCCCCCATCCCCAAAAGCGCTTTTATGCTGCGCTCATCATGCCAATCATCCGCAAATTTCAAATAAACCAAAAGTACGCTCATATATGCCACATAATCGAGCACTTCGTCTGGTTTTGCCGTCAGCCTTTTTTGAATTGGATGCACAAAGCAAGTTTCTCTGTCAAACACTGTATTTTCATCGTTTACAGCTGACAGCACAAGCGCAAGAAACGTCATGTCATAGCTTAAGCCGCATCTTGCAAGCTGAGAGGCTCTTTTTCCTATGGCCTTGCAAAGCCCACAATAATAAGCGCGAAACCGTCTGTATTCGCCTACCTTAAGTTCACTTTCGCAAATATTTACATATCCAAACATATATCACCTTTATCGTACTGCAAATGGCAGCACACAACATAAGTATACTCTCATTTGATGCGGATTTCAACTAAAATATTTTCTCCACGAAAACGCCATTTTAGGTCATTTTACAATATCTGAAATATCCACATAAACGGCCTGTGTTTTATTTTCGCTTATTGGACGATTAAAATATATCCTCTTTCCGTCCCTTGAGAACGTGGGGTTTGGATGCACCTGCAATTTCCATACGGCATATTGAAAATTGTGAGTGTCCAAAACGGCTGCAGGCTCAATTTCTCCCTTTTGGTAAAGGAAAATGTTAAGCGGATTGCCCGGATATGCACTATCTCCCACGAACCATTTTCTGTCTGACGAACCGTCGATATGATTGCCTATGCCGCCTAAAACCTCAATAACCTCGCCATCCTTTGAATATCGCTTAATTCTGCTTGATGCCATTTCAATTTCTTTTCCGTTATGTCGCTGATAAGTTGCCATATAGGAATTATCGTCATACCAAAGCTGATGTACCGGCTTGTCGGGAATAAAATGTGTTTTGCGGGTGGCAAGGTCAATAGCTCCCAAGGCACCGAAAATTTTACATTCATTAACACTAAGACGCATCATAACGCTGGTTGCAGAAGGATTCAGCTGCACATGGCTCATGCTGGTTGTCCATTCGTTCGGCGTATAGCCAGCACTTTTGACCATATCAATGATCTCTTGTGCATCGACAATTTTCTCAATAGAACCTGTCTTAAAATCAAGAGTGTAAATACCGCAGGAATTTAGCATGGGATAGTCGGGATTTTTGTCGAGAAAATTTTCGGATATGCTAAACGGGTATTTTCCATTTTCCGCACAATGGCTTTCTTTTGCCGCGATAGGTCCACATACAATTTTGCCTGTGTCTACATTTAGAATATGAAAAACACTCATATCCTTGATACTGCCTCGAAATACAATATGTGAATTGTCCAAAAAAGTTGCAGACGGACCGTTATGATTTCCACAGTCTATTTCAAATACTTTTTTATGATTGGAAAGATTGTCACGATCGCAAATCCAAATTTCCGTAAGCTGTTTTTCAGGATTATCAATTTCTTTCTTCCTTGCATATACGATATGTTTCCCGTCAGGACTTTCGGGCTGGCCTCCGTTCATGCCCAAAAGTGTTGAATATTCTCCGTCTGATATGGGAATTAGCGAGTACATAAAAATCACTCCTTTTTGCTTTCAAATAACATTATAGCATTAAAAAATCAGTTGTAAACTGATTGCAAAAAAATCTTCCGCAACTTTTGTCAGTTTTCTATACTCGAAAGATATAGTCTGTTGCGGAAAACATATCAAAGACCATATAAAAAACCCGTTTTTATACGCTGTCGCATAAAAACAGGTTTGCGGGATTTTCTATGCAAAAGAACTTATTAAAGCAGAGATTTTCTAATTTTTTGTCCTTGTTATGAATACTTCCTTGTACCTAAGTGAAAAACTGTCGGCGCAGGATTTTACCAAGCTAAAATCATCAAACAAACCGAAAACGGTCGGACCGCTTCCGCTCATAACGGCACCTAACGCACCGTCTAAAAGCATTTTTCTCTTAATTTCAGCTATAACGGGATGCAAAGTTTGCGTTACAGCCTCCATTACGTTGCAAAGACCCGACGCAATAGTCTTAATATCTCCCTTGTCAAGCGCAGAAATCATCCTGTCCGTATTTGGATGAAATGCAATCGGAGCGTTATCAATTTCTTTATAGACCAACGCCGTAGATACGCTTATTGGAGGCTTTACCAAAAGAACATACAACTTGGGAACGGGTGAAAGAGGCGTCAGAATTTCTCCTATGCCTTCTGAAAGCTGCGTACCGCCCATGATGCAGTACGGAACGTCTGCACCAAGTGTCAGTCCGATTTTTATTAGTTCTTCTTGAGAAAGATGTGCATCAAATAATAGATTCATAGCACACAAAACCGCTGCGGCGTTCCCACTGCCGCCTGCAAGTCCTGCAGATACGGGAATGTTTTTTTGTATGCGTATTTTTACGCCGCCGTCGATTTTTGTATGTTTAAAAAAAGCAAGGGCCGCTTTGTAAGCAATGTTTTTATCATTTACGGGCAAATACTTAAGATTTGTGGAAACGCAAATATCACAGTCTGTTTTATCTACAATAACTAAGTCAAAAAGAGTTACCGTCTGCATAATCATTTTTACGTCGTGATATCCGTTTTCTCTTTTTCCCAAAACGTCAAGCGTCAGGTTTATTTTTGCGAATGATTTTGCAATCGCTCTGTTTTCCGTAATTACTATTTCATCGGTTATGGACATAAAATCACTGCCTTAGTTTTATATTTCAATATGCGAAGCATTCACAATTTCATCTATCTGGGTATCGGTAACTGGCGACGCACAAGGAATCTTTTTAAAATATGCCAAATATTCTATATTTCCCTCTGGTCCCCTGATAGGTGAAAATGATAGACCCGACGGATACAACGAAATGCCTTCCGCAAATGCCAACACTTTTTTTATGACTCCAAAATGCACATTTCTGTCCTTGACAACGCCTTTTTTGCCGACCTGCTCCCGCCCGGCTTCAAATTGCGGCTTAATAAGAGCCACTATTTCACCATCCTCGCACAATAAAGATTTTGCGACCGGAAGAACCAATTGAAGTGAGATAAAAGATACGTCTATGGATATAAAGTCAACCTGCTCTCTGATATCTTCCGGTGTAACATAGCGGATATTCGTGCGTTCCATATTTACAACACGTTCGTCATTGCGAAGCGACCACGCAAGCTGACCATACCCCACATCAACCGCAAATACTTTGCGTGCACCGTTTTGAAGCATACAATCTGTAAATCCTCCCGTAGATGCGCCTATATCCATTGCAACTTTTCCTTCCAATGAAATGGAAAACGCCGAAATTGCTTTTTCAAGCTTTAATCCCCCACGGCTGACATATTTTAAAGTATTTCCACGTATTTCAACTGCTGTATTTTCAGGGTCCACCAAAAGACCTGCTTTGTCACATTTTTGATTATCTATAAAAATCTGTCCTGCCATAATTAGCGCTTTTGCACGTTCACGGCTTGAGGCAAGCTTTTTTTCGGTTAAAAATACATCAAGTCGTACTTTATCGGCCACACTATTCATCTCCGTTATTTAAAAATTTCATGGCAAACTTCGCAATGGATTCGGCATCCAATCCGTACTGCTTATCAAGCTGGGCAATCGTACCGTGTGGGATTGGTTCATCTGGGAAAGCAAGGCTATGGAAAGAAATATGAATATTGTTATTTTCCAGAACAGATGAAACCATGCTGCCGATTCCGCCTATTATGGTTCCGTCTTCGAGTGTCAGCATATGCCTTGTTTTTTTCGCCGATTCGATAATCGCCGCCTCATCAAGCGGCTTTATAGTCCGCAGGGAAATTACTTGCGTGCCGATTCCGCGCAAAAGAAGAATTTCAGAAACTTCCTGTGCGGTTTTGACCATTCTGCCTGCCGTGATAATTGTCAAATCCCCACCTTCTCTCACCGTTATGCTTTTTCCAAACTCAAAAGGAGCTTTTATACCGTCTGCCTGCGTGTTTCCTCTGGGATAGCGAATGGCAATGGGAGCTTTATGTACGTTTACGGCATAATCTAACATCTGCGCAAGCTCGTTAAAATCCGAGGGTGACAAAATTGACATATTCGGCATATGTGATAAAAACGCTATATCATAAAGCCCCTGATGCGTTTCTCCGTCTGCGCCGACAATTCCAGCTCTGTCCACGGGGAGCACCACGTGCAGATTTTGAAGGCAAACATCATGTAAAATTTGATCATAAGCCCGCTGCAAAAAAGAAGAATATATTGGAACAACAGGAATAAAACCCGAAACCGCGAGCCCTGCGGCAAATGTAACCGCATGCTGCTCGGCAATCCCCACATCAAAAAATCTATTTTTGAATTTATCCGCAAAACCAGTCAATCCGGTTCCAATAGGCATAGCAGGAGTAATTGCTACAATCTTTTCATTTTTCTCAGAAAGCGACACAAGCGTATTCCCAAACACCTCAGAATAGTCATCCTCGTGCTTTTCAGAAACAGCAGTGCCGGAATTGATATTAAATTTCGAGATGCCATGAAATTTTTGAGGATTATCCTCGGCAAGAGAGTAGCCTTTTCCTTTTTTGGTGTGAACATGCACAAAAACAGGCCCATCTATACGTTTTGCCCGCTCGAATACGGCAATCATCGCTTTTATATTGTGACCGTCCACGGGGCCAAGATATTCAAAGCCTAAATCGTCAAAAATGGTGGATGGGAGAATAAGCTGCTTGATGCCCCACTTGATTTTCTTGATGAAGCTTGCAAAATGCCTTCCGAAAAACGGTATTTTATTAAGACAAAATTCCACAATTTGCTTTGATTTAAAATATCCTGGCTTAGAACGCAAATCCTTCAGGTATCTTGAAATTGCACCTACGTTTTTAGATATTGACATGGCATTATCATTTAAAATTGCTATCAAATTATTTTTTGAACGTCCCGCATCGTTTAATGCTTCATACATCATGCCGCCAGTTAAAGCACCGTCGCCGAACACCGCAAGCACATGATAGTTATCCCCTGCCAAATCACGGCCTCTTGCAATGCCTAAAGCTGCGGAAATGGAGGTGGAACTGTGCCCTGTATTAAAGCAGTCATACTCGCTTTCGCTTGTTTTTGGGAATCCGCTCAAACCGTCCTTCTGCCTTAGTGTGGAAAAACGTGACATACGGTTTGTAAGAATCTTATGCACATAGCATTGATGCCCCACGTCCCAAACAATTTTATCTTTAGGCAAATCAAAGCAAAAATGAAGCGCCACCGTCAATTCCACTACACCTAAATTTGAAGCCAGATGCCCGCCGGTTTTTGATACGCTTGAAATTAAAAACCGTCTGATTTCATCGCATAGTTCATTTAATTGCTCTAAAGAACAGTGCTTTATGTCGTCGGGATTTTTTATGTTACTCAGCAGATTGTACATGGGTTTACTTCCTTTTTTTGCTCCCTTTTAAGGGATTTAATTTTTGAATATAATAAAAGCATTTTCCCAACAAAAAAACAATATAATTACAGTTTTGCATAGCGACTCCCTTAGAAAAGGCTTTTCCGCCTATGGTCAGAGCTCCCACAAAACCAGTCAAAACGAGACTTAGCATAACTCCATTGATTTTAAATATCGAAACCATTTGAGTGACTATAATTGCTGTGGATGCACCGCTTATAATTCCTGCAATATCACCGATTACATCGTTGCACATATTTGCAATTTGAGGTGCATGCCGAATGATTTTCACGCTTTGAGCAGCACCCTTTACTTTGCGTGAGGCAAGAGAGTGAAAAGGGGTTTCTTCGGCGGTTGCAACGGCAGTCCCGACAATGTCAAATACAATATTTACCAATATAATGGAAAAAAGCACAAAAAATGCCCAGCCAACAGCAAGCTCATCCATAATGGTTGAGGTCACTGAGCTGAAGGCAACGGACAACACAAAAGAGAGAATAACGACAATAACGGTCCATTTGTGACTTACTGTAATGTTATTCGCAGGCTTAGACACCTTAAAGCTGTTTTTGTTTTTCGATTTTTTCGGTTTATCCAAAGTTAAAGACAACCTCGCTTTTTCGGGGCTTAAAAATTTATGGTAAAAAATCATTGTCTATGTAGAAAATAGTGGTAATTTGTAAGGTAAATTTTACGGCTTAAGGTCCGGTCGGCTTTCCCAACAGAATACTAATTTGTCGCCAAAAAAGCGGTTTCCCTTTAAATTCTGCTATACATACGTCACCGTACATATTACCGGATTGCCACTTAGTCCGTATTGCAATCCCTTACAAATCTGCAAAGCAACAGTCTAGGAGTTTTCCTTAACAGTCACACCTATTCTTATCCTCTTTTGCAGATATGGTTTCAAAATGCAATGCCCCAATTAGTATTGGCCAATACAAAATGGGGTGAATCATTTATCCGCCATACCCACTCAAGGCAGGCTAC
>JAOAAV010000039.1 GCA_026418715.1 Clostridia bacterium | reverse complement strand
ATGTTATACTGTTCATAGAAAATAGCTCCTTTTGATACTTTGTTTTTTTTGTCACTTAACATTATATCATATTGGAGTCTATTTTCTTTTTTATTTGTCACCCATCAATTGTATCACACCAAAAGCGCTGGTGCAAAAGGTATGACGGTACATGGCAGTCGCTTGCTGAAAAATCCCACAGACCGCACAGCCATCCGAAACGGCATACACAAGCAGAAGAACAGCTTGTTTTGAAATGCTTTCAAGCAAAATTTTTAAGATACGGCTGGGGCGGAGTGTATGATTAGGCGATAAAAGCCGGCTATAAACGCAGCCTCAGCGGCATGGTTTACACGGCAAAGAAGATGAGGTTGAGGAACAGGAATTCAAAAAGCTACTGACAACACAGAGCCTACATATATATATTTTTCCGCCATATATTGACGAAACATTTAAAAATGTATATAATCTACTTTGGTAAGTTCTTCACAAAATAACATTTACATTAATTCGGAGGTTTAAAATATGAAACTGTTCATTGATACCGCAAATGTAGACGAAATTCGTCAAGCAAATGATATGGGCGTAATTTGCGGAGTTACGACAAATCCATCCCTCATTGCAAAAGAAGGCAGAGATTTCGTCGAAACCGTCAAAGAAATTACTACTATTGTTGACGGACCAATCAGCGCAGAGGTTATTTCGCTTGAAAGTGAAAAAATGGTAGAGGAAGCAAGAGAGCTGTCCAAGATTCATAAAAATATTATTATCAAAATTCCTATGACCGGCGAAGGACTAAAGGCGGTTAAAATTCTTGCCGCTGAAGGAATCAAGACAAATGTTACCCTGATTTTTTCGGCTGCACAGGCACTTTTGGCTGCTCGTGCGGGAGCTTCCTATGTGAGTCCTTTTTTGGGCAGATTAGACGACATAGGCACTACCGGCATGGTTTTAATCGAGGAAATTTCAGATATTTTCAATCTTCATAATATTCCTACAGAAATAATAGCTGCAAGTATCAGAAATCCAATTCATGTAATTGATGCGGCAAGATGCGGCTGCGATATCGCCACTGTTCCGTTTTCCGTAATCAAACAAATGCTCAAACACCCTCTTACGGATATAGGAATAGAAAAATTCTTAAACGATTGGAAAACTGTTCCAAAAAAATGATATCATAAAAATTGCATATCTGCAGGCTATCAACCTAAAAAAGCTGCTCTATTTAAAACACAAAGCAGCTCAGACTGTAGACAAAAGGTGTTTTACGCAACGCGTAGAGCACTTTTTTGATTGTTTCTAAGAAACAAGTGATGGAAATAGACAAGTTGATTTATAAAGTGTTGTAAAGACGGCGGCAGCATACGCTTTCTTCGCTTCCATATTGCCAGCTTTTTTAAATTCATGCACGCAAAAGTAAGCGTGACCTGCATTTTTACTCTTTGCAGTCCACGTAGCTGCGTGTATCGCATGGCGTGTTTCTCTTTTGCATCCGCAAAAACACGCTCAATGGTTTCGCTTCTTAGTTTGTAGATATCCCGATATTCAGGAGTATGCCGGTAATCTTCGGCAAGCTCCATGTAAGGTTCCCAAATATGCCGGGTTACGACCTTTTGACAGACTTTGCTTTCTGTACATTGGAAACGCACAGGACAGTTCTTACAAATTTCAGCGTTGCTTTTGTATTCACGGTATCCTTCCCGGGTGGTTGTAGAATACGTTAAAACCTGATTGTTCGGACATAGCATACAATCGAAATATTCATCGTATACAAAATCATATTTTTTAAAGAAGCCTTTTTTCGTCATCGG
>JAOAAV010000038.1 GCA_026418715.1 Clostridia bacterium | reverse complement strand
ACATATAAGGGTGTGACCTTTAGAAAATATCCGGAGAGGTTTGACCTCTTCGGATATTTTTATGTCATGAAATTTTTACAAAAACATTGTTTTTTCTAAAGATTTATTGTAAAATGTCGATATAACAGATAAATGTTTGTTAACTTGAAAGAGAGTTTGACGGTATTTGGTATGTATATGAGTATAGGGCAAAGGAGGAATATATATGAGTAGCAGTAGTAGTAGTAGCAGTTCCATTACTTCTTCGACCAGTTCATCAGGAACTACAAGAATTTTAGGTCTTTATTCGACGATAGATGTTGATAGTTTGGTGAAAGCATCTGTTACGGCAGATAAAGAAAAGATAGCTGAAGTAGAAAAAGATAAAACTTATGCGGAATGGAAAAAAGAAGCATATCAGACTATTAACACATTGGTGTCTGAGTTTCAAGAAACTTATTTGAGTTCGACATCGACGAGTTCCAGCATATCCCTGGCGTCGGTATTGAAAGCGAAAACAGTGACGCAGACTAGTTCAACGGCTATGACAATTACAGCAACGTCGAGTGCAAGTGCGAGCAGTTTCACTGTAAATAGTTGCAAGGTAGCAACGAATGCAAAGATAAGCAGTTCTCAGGTCACCTCAAGCAGCAGCACATCTTTGACGAGCATGACAATTTCAGAGTTGGCGAATGAGCTTGGTGCAACTTTGTCAACGTCTACGAACAGTGACGGCGATGAAGTTATTTCCATGACTGTAAATGGAACCGAGTTTGAATTTGCCACAGATACGACGGTTTCGAGCATGATGAAGACTATTAATAATGCCGGTTTGGGTGTTAAAATGGCTTATAACGAGCTGACTAAAAAATTTGAAATAAAATCCACCTCAACTGGTTCCTCACAAACAGTTACGGTTTCTGGCAATGACGGTTTGTTTTTCGGTTCGAGTGGAATATTTAAGGATTCCCTGACTGAAACTACGGACAGTGAAGGGAATACAGTCTATGAAGGAACGGCTACAGGAACGGATGCGACGATTGTTATTGATGGAGTGACACATACAAATTCTTCAAATTCGTTTACAATAGGCGGATTTAAATTTAATCTGCTGAGCGATACGGATACATCTGTGGGAGTTACCGCACAGACTGATGTTGATACTGTCTACAGTAAGATTAAAGCTTTTGTGGATGCGTATAACACTATGATTACTTCACTTAAGACGGCAATAACTGAAAAGAGGGATTATGATTACGAGCCTTTAACCGACGATCAAAAGGAAGATATGACCGAAAGTGAAATATCGAAATGGGAGGCAAAGGCAAAGGCTGGGATCCTTTATGGAGACAGTAAGATTAGGAGCCTTTTGAGCGATATGAGTACGGCCATTACGAATACACAAACAGATTCGGGGATGACTCTCGCTAAATTTGGCATTACGACGGGAAATTATTTTTCAGACGATTCTGGGCTTTTGGTTATTGACGAGGATAAGCTGAAAGATGCTATTGAAAACAACGTGGACGATTTGGCGGAATTGTTTACAAAAACATCGACAAGCTCGGTTTCGTCAACGAAATACTCGGAGTCAGGCATCGCGTACAAGCTTAATTCATTGACTAAGAATTATGTTAAAGTTTCTACAAATATTACTATTGCAAATTTAACAGAGAACATATCAGATTATGAAGATAAAATTTCAGATATGGAAGATAAGCTTGCCGATAAAGAAGATAAGCTGTACGATAAATATGCGCAGCTTGAGGCGACGCTTGCACAAATGGATGCTATGTCATCTTCATTGTTCAGCAGCTAATATTTGCAGGTGTATAGTGTATCAAAGTGGTTGTTAGTTAAGGAAGTACGTATTTTTGTTGACGTGCTTCCTTAACTGAGTATAGCTTGGGGGGAAGAGTATGAGTTATGCAAATCCATACGAGAAATATAGGGAAAACAGCGTAAAAACAGCAAGTCAGGGGGAACTTACTTTGATGCTGTTCGAGGGCTGTTGGAAATTTTTAAAGAAGGCAAAAACAGCAATCATTGAAAAGAATGTTTCCGAGGCGCATAATAATCTGATAAAGGCTCAAAAAATTGTATTGGAGCTGATGAATTCTTTGAATTTTAATTATGAAATTTCTCATGATTTATATTCTGTTTACGATTATATATATAGAGAACTTATTAAGATCAACATGAAAAAAGATGCGGAGAGGTTGGAACCTATCATCGAAATCATTTACGGGTATTATGAAACATGGAAGGAAGTTATCAAAAAAGATAGGATAAGTAAACATGCCGGAGTGAGCGATGGTGGCTATGTATGATGTTTGATGAGTATCTTTCTCTGTTGAACAAAAAATTGGATACGCTTAAAAAGATAAAATTTCTCGCCGCTGTGCAGCATGATCTGTTGGAAAAAGAAAAGTTTGACGTGTTGTCTCAAAATATTGACAATATGAAAAAGCTGGCTGATGATGTTTCGGTAATTGATAAAAGCATAGGCAAATTTCGGGAGGATGCTTTGACTGGCGGTGAAAGGGTTAAAGCTTCCGATATAGAGGATAGCATTAGGAAAATAATGGATGAAATTCGTATAAAAAATACGGAGCTAAAAGAGAAGATAAAGATTGAAATGGCAGAGTGTAAGAAAGAAATTAGAGATATCAGCGCTTACAGAAAAAGTCTCAGAGGATATGGGAACATAAATGGTTACCGAGAGAGCGCTTATTTTGACAAAAAAAGCTGAACTTTGTCTACATAATACACGTCTTACAATAGAGAAGTGTTGCTGAAATGTTGCGAAGAAGGGCTGGATTAATGTGAAAATTACAGGCAATAATATCAGTGATGTTAATCAGTTGAATGTGAACATAAAAAAAAATGTCAGCGCTAGCAGCATTAATTTTGGAGAAGCTTTGGAAAATGCGAGTGAGTCTAATCACCGAGAAACGGTTATTGAGCTTACAAAAAGTATCTTAGAGCAGGGTGATATAATAGCAAAGCGCTGTGATATCAAGGAATTGAAAAAGTATAAGGAGTTAATATCTTCTTTTTTTAATGAGATAGTCTCAAACGGCTTTAAATTCAGTAAAGAGGGAAAGCTGGATGAAAGAGGCAGAAAAAAGCTTTATGCAAATATTAAAAAGGTAGATGCAGACATGGAAATACTGGCTACAGAGCTGCTGAAAGAGCAGAGGGACCAGATATTGATTTTAAAGACTGTTGAGGATATACGAGGCATTATTCTGGATACACTTATTTGATGACAGTGTATAATTCTTTGTATTTGCGGTCTTATCAAATATAAGTCTTTAAATTGCTTATTGCTATTTAAATAAAATATAACGATAATTTTGGAGGATGATTGTTTATGAAAAGTATACTTATTGTTGATGATGCTGCATTTATGCGCATTACATTAAAAACTATGCTGGAGAAGAATGGGTTTGAGGTCATTGGCGAGGCGCCTAACGGTTTGGAAGGTGTGAAGAAGTATGCGGAGTTAAAACCCGACATTGTTACTA
>JAOAAV010000084.1 GCA_026418715.1 Clostridia bacterium | reverse complement strand
CCGTTTGCACTGGTTGTAGACTGCCCGACCGACGGATTGCCAGCTGTGTCGACTGCAGTTGCTGTGGAAAGCTGTGCGGGTGCAGCTGAATTGCTGCCCGCCAGCACATTCACCGGTAGCATGGTGATTGTAAGCATAATACACAGCAGCAGGCTTAAGACTCGTTTTTGCGCCATCTTCATATTATCATGACCTCCCTTTATCGGATTATAAAAAACCATACTTTGTCTTCAAATATTTTCTTCCCTCGCCTTGTGATTCATTTTCGTTATCTTTTTACGCTCGCGCCATAGCGCGTCGCGCAGGCAGCCGCCGATGGAGTCGTATGGCGTCTGCTCCCGATAAAACCAGCTGCAGTCGCCGCAGTCGCTGTGTGACGGTCCCCTGGGATACCGGGTTTACAATGGGCGCAGCTCTGCTGCTCTGTCGTGGCGAATGGGTGGCCCTCACTGGTATACTCCGGACAATCCTTAAAGTCGGGGTAGACTGGATAGCTCTTGTCAAGCTGCCTGTCATACTCAAGGTGAACGGGGAAATCCCCGCCCCATGCTCGGTACACCTTATATGCTTCTTTTTGCTCCGAGCGTATCATTTCACGCTCCTTTCCGGGACGGGGATATAAAAACCCCTATGATAGCTTTTCATTACTATCATAGGGGAAAATCCATTTTTTAGGGAGTGACTTTTTGCCCTCAAAAAGTCACGTTTTTTACTCATATAATATATTTTGCAAGCTCCTCCCGGCCGGATATATACAGCTTTTCGTAAATCTCCAGCATGATGTTCTTGAGTCTGCCCACGGAAATGCAGTGCTGCCTGGCAATTTCGGCGTAAGGGACGCGCTGCGCCACAAGCAGAGCGAGGTGATATTCCCGCAGAGTCAGCATAAGCGTGATGTTATCCTTCGTAAATTGGTTGTGAAAAACGATCCAGTTTTTCCAAGTGCGACTCCATTGTTCGAGAACCGCATCACGGCAGGCTGGAAACTCCCGTTCCAGGCACTGCTCGATTAGACCTCCCAGCGCGGTAACGACCTCCGCAAATGGCGTGATGAAGCCGTGGGGCAGGGCGAGGCGCATGGCTTCCAGCAGCCAGTGCCGGGCCTCATCGCCGCGTCCGAGACAATGGCAGGCGACGGCGCAGGTCACTCGCAGATAAATATCGGTTGTCGTAAATCCCTGCGGCTGTGCGGACAGGGCCAGGGCAGTCTGTGCCACAGCCAGCATGGCGTCATGCTTATTCAAACAGTGAAAGTACTTCGCGCGCAAATATAGGGCGTTGGGCCTCGCCTGCGGGATAAGGGCGCTGAAATCCCCTTCCTTCAGCCAGTTGGGGGCCATGTCCGGCGCAATGATACTCACGGCTGCGGTGGCAAGGGCCTGTTCCGCGAAAGCTGCTGCAACGCTTCCCTTGTGAGATTCTGAGCATTTTTTAAGATAAGCGTCTATCTCGGTGTATGCGCGGTAATCCCCAAGGCTGATGGTCGCCGCAATCGCTACCGGGCATGCGCGGAGCCGCGCCGCGTCGTCCCCGTCAGTTCTTTGATAACAGCGCATTGTCCGCGCAAAGTCACCACGCAGATAAGAAAGTTCCGCCTCGTATTGAAGTGACAGCCTTTCCTCGCGCACTGTGTCAAAAATAGCGTCAGGGTTATGTATGGGCATGGGAACGGCGGTGGATGCCAGAAGATGGGCAAGATCCTCCGAAAGCGAGGGTCGGGTAGCCGGCTGCTTACGGCGCCGTTTATCGGCGGGCCGTCGGGCATGCTCCGGTATCAGCCACAAATTGCCCCTTTTAACAACGCCCTCAATTCTATTTTCTGCGCAATACAGGGTTACAATACGGGTACCCAACCCCCATTTCTCTGCGGTTTCCTTCACGGTTAAATAAAGCATAACGTCCATCTCCTTCATCCCGTAATTATATAATCAATATACTACATTTATTTGCATATTGCAAATAAAAGAAATATACAAGAGTCAATCGAAAATAGCCAGATAAAAAGACAGGCAGTGCTAAATAGATACACCACCTGTCTTTTTTATCTGTTTTGTCGGGCTTAGAAACCGTTGGAGTGGGAGTAATGCCGGTTGCTGGATACCATGAGGGCGTTTACATCGAAACAACACCGTTTTCAGCCGGCTTTTGAGCCGATGTCCGATGAACGACGTGCTGCAACGACAAAGATTGAGGTTGGTGAGCGGGCAGAGCGGTACTCCAGAACAGCGGGGCAGCAAATCATTATTCACTACCATGACATCGGCATCGTCGGCACACTCGCAGAAAAAGCCGAAAAAATAGCCGAGCATCGGAAAAGGCAGACAGCCTGAACGGCTGTCTGCCTCAACCAATATCCATGGTTCATAAAATGTCCCTGTGGGAAACCGCCCAAAGCCCCGCTTTATTTATGTTGCTAATTTTTTAGGTATATTCAAGTGTCTGTCTTGTTATTGCTTCTGCCGACAAGGCGGAATTGAATATTTTCACTTCATCTAGCTCGCCATCGAAATAGTTGCCTATGAAGCCTCCTATTTTCATAGTACCGCCGGTCCAAGCAGGAGCACCGGCGCTGATTGCGCTCGTTCCCACAAGCGTGCCGTTTTGATAGATTTGAATTTGAGTCGGCGTCACTACCGCGGCAAGATGTGTCCATGTGTTAAGCGGCACTGTTTGCGAACTTGTACATGACCTATAGATGTTATAGTTATACGCAAAATGAAAACTTGCGGCTCCCGAAGATTTTATTTCAAATACAAAGTCGCGATTCGGTGTATGCTTTGAAATAATCGGGTTGCAGCTTTTGTAGGTATTGAGTTTGACCCAAGCGGAGATGGTAAACGACGTCATCCCATTAAAATTTGAGTAATTGTCAGCTATGTCGATGTAATCATCGTTGCCATCGAGTACAATTCCTTCTGTATTATGACCCCATGTGGTAAAGTAAGGGCCATTCACCAATGTTCCATGCGCTGTGCCTATGCTTCCTGTATCAAGAGCGTTCCTTGAAAATGCCCAATATCCAATCGGCTCAGGGTCTAAGAGTGCACTCGCTTCTTCTGCGATTTGTGCTTGCGTGATTGCGGTATTGAATATTTTAACCTCGTCAATCAGTCCAGGGAAGAAATAGGAACTTATGAATCCGCCTATTTGCATATCGGTCCCCGTCCACTGGGGGGTGACATTATCAAGTGTCCTTGTCCCAGCCAAAATACCATTCTGATAAAGATTAATTGCCGTGGACGTCACTGTAACAGCAAGATGTGTCCACGTATTCAAAGGAACCGTCACTGAAGACGTACAGTGATAATATGTGCTGTAATTAACGGCAAAATGGAAGGTAGCTTTTCCCGACGAATTAATCTCAAGCACAAAGTCACGGTTTGGCGTAACCTTATTGATAACAGGGCTGCATGAGTTGTATGTCGTCGGGTTAACCCATGCGGACAATGTAAACGAATTCATATTGTTAAAGTTGGCGTAATTATTATACACCTTCACATAATCATTTGAACCGTCACAGTAAAGTGCTTGTCCGCTTATACCGCTCGCATACGTTGCGCCGTTTAGCAGTGTTCCGTCAGCACCGCCGATACTCCCAGTATCCGCCGCATTACCATTAAAACTCCAATATCCCACAGGAGCAGGATACGGGGTAGGAACATAATCGTCCTCTATTTTATCTACACTTGCGCTTAAAGTGTAATAATCGTAGGAGCAGCCCTGAAGGGAACTCACCTTTACAAAATACTCTCCCGCATCAAACTCACCTTGAATACTCTGTATGCCGTCACCATTTTCGGATTTGTACACACAGTAATATACATTGTTTGATGTGCGGCGATAAAGCTCCAATGTGTAAATGCAGCCATCGGGTATATCGCTTAAACCTATGTATACAGCTTTATCGGACGGAATTGGGATTGTGAAAAAATCCACGTCATCTTCCGTATCCAAATTAGCATAAATCGTAGTATTGTCGATATCCACGCCAGACTCATAGTAGCTGTCGTTTGGTTCATACTGATCCGGTCCAGCGGAAGAAAAACTGAGTGTATAATAATTTGTCGAGGAATACCCTTCAATCGAATACACTGCCACATTATACGTTCCTGCGGAAAGTGTCTCTTGTACTGAATTTGTGTCACTTCCGATGCAGGCATCTCCGCTTGCATTATATAATGCGACGTAGTAGCTGCAATTTGCAGGAGTTGTCAATGAAATCTGCATTTGCTGCTCCGATGCCACGTCAAATTTATACCAGTCTACGTCGCAGGGGATATGCAAGTTTGCTGATACCGAAGGTGTACCTGAGTATACTGTTGAGGTTATATCCACGGCATCGGACAGATAATTATTGCCTGTCGGATGATAACCGTTGCTGCTGTTTGCTCCTTCGAATTCATAATCATCCCAGCCGAGCGGTTGAAAATCTTCCAGATGCTCTCTGAATACGGTCACTGTGTACGGCTGAGCAGAATATGTGCCGGTTGGAGAACCAATAACAAGGATATATGCTCCTGCCATTGACAAAGCAAGATGCTGGGTGCTTCCGGATCCTGATGAAGTACCTGCATACATATACCCTGTCAGCGGATACAAAGTGGATAACGGATATCCGGGGATTCTATAAGCGTAAATCTGATAATCGCAGCCTGAGGGAATATTGGTCATCGAAATAACGCAATATTCATCATTGCCCACATAGTGTTCATAATAATCAAGATCTGTGGATGATGATATTGTGGCATTGAAGGTATCATAGTCTATCAGCACCTCTGATGTCTCATCAAAGCTGTTGTTCGGCTCGTACTCATCCGGTGTGTAATCTGCCCGTACGATTAACCCCCACAATCCTATATTGCACAACAGCGCAAGAGTTAGGATTGAACATAATAGTTTTTTCATTTGTATCCTCCTCTCATAACACAACCGTTTTTTACAACAAACATAACAAGATCTTGTCACTAAACACATTATACACCTTTTTCATATTTTTGTAAATACATATATTTATTAGTATTACAATTTTGTAGAAAAATTACATAATATGTCAATATTTTTATCTATTATATACAATAAAAATAAAAAACACGATTCAAAAGGTTTTGAAATCGTGCTTTTCAAGTAGCATATTTTTTATTCTTCTTTTATAAGTTCTTTTACTGATGCCGCAAGACCTGCGATACCTTGAATTTGTGAAGGAATAATAATTTTTGTTGATTTTCCGTCGGCAACTTTTTCAAAGCTTTCCAATGCCTTCATTGCAATTACCGCATCGGACGGCTTTGCTTCATTTATCTTCTTTACACCCTCCGCAATAGCTGTCTGCACCTCCAAAATAGCCTGTGCCCTACCTTCAGCTTCCTTAATTGCGGCTTGTTTATGAGCCTCAGCCCTTAAAATTGCAGACTCCTTTTCTCCCTCTGCAACTAAAATAGCCGCCTTTTTCTCACCTTCTGCGCGAAGAATAGCTTCACGTCTTTCACGCTCCGCCTTCATCTGCTTTTCCATGGCCTCTTGTATTTCGCGCGGCGGAATAATGTTTTTCAATTCCACACGATTGATCTTTATTCCCCATGGATCCGTTGCTTCATCAAGAATTGCGCGCATCTCTGTGTTTATGGTATCACGCGAGGTTAAAGTCTGATCAAGCTCCAAGTCACCGATAATATTACGGAGAGTTGTGGCAGTTAAATTCTCAATAGCCATCATAGGACGCTCAACACCGTATGCAAACAGTTTCGGGTCTGTAATCTGATAATAAACGACAGTATCTATCTGTATTGTTACATTATCCTTTGTGATTACGGGCTGAGGCGGAAAATCCGCAACATGCTCTTTTAAATTTACCTTTTTTGAAATCTTGTCAATAAACGGGACTTTTACATGAAGACCCACGTCCCAAGTTGTCAAATAAGCACCAAAGCGCTCAACAACATACGCATTTGCCTGAGGTACCACCTTTATGTTTGAAATGATTACAACAATAACAAATACAATAAAGATTAAAAATACTGTCAAACCGTACATCTTTTACTCCTCCACTTTCTTTACAATCAATTTTACCCCTTCAATTTTTTCTATTGTAACCTTATTGTTTTCGCCTATGATATTACCGTCTATACTCCTTGCCGTCCAATTCATGCCGTTTACCTTAACCTGTCCCTTAGAACTGAGATTATCAATCCCTACAGTCACAACAGCAGTCTTCCCTATTAACGAATCTGCATTTGTCTTCTGTATTTTGTTCCCTAAAAGCTTTTTGAATGCCGGTCTTGTAAAAATCACACAGACAGCTGACAATATCACAAAAACAGTAATCTGTACAATTAAATTGGCACCTAAAAACGCAGAAATCATGGATCCTACAGCTCCGACAGCGAACCAAATAGAAACAAGCTGATAAGTCGACATCTCCAAAATTGTAAAAACAACAACTGCAATGAGCCATATGACTCCCAAATGCATATTCCTTCACCTCCAATTTATGGTCATTATATCACAGACATATTTAGAAATCAATATAAATTATTCCAAAAAAATAAGCGGCAGATCGCCGCTTACTTTCTATGTAAACACAAGGATTAGAGGGTATAAATCATAAATTAATTCATTCTAAACATTGCCCTGAAAAGTCCTGCCAAGCACCTTGGCATTTTCATAACCACAACCTTCATTCCTAAAAACCTCCGTTCCATTTAACATGCAAATAAACAAAGATACCCTATCAGCAAAACCAACACCGCTTCTATAACGGCAACTATGCAAATCGGAAGTAAAAGCCCTGCAATTACTCCAAGACAAAACATAAGTGCCGCAAGCCCCATTGCCTTGCACCCGCGTGCCATCATAACAGTGTCCTCCAATCCTTTTTTCTTTGATACATTATATTCATCTTGCCAAAATGTGTGCAATGGGAACAAAATTATATCCAAAGTATTGCAAAAACCGCAGATGTAAGTTTTTTGAAATTTCAAACTTTATTTAATAATGAAATTATTATAATATATATAGAATTATACTATTTGAATTATGTTTTGAAAAGTAGTATAATGTATGCCGTAAGGAGGAATTTTGCTTTGGAAAAAAATAAAAAGTTTTACCTCAAGCTGTTTTGGTCAACATTTCAGATTAGCGCTTTTACATTCGGAGGCGGAGTGGTAATAATTTCTTTAATGAAGAAAAAATTCTCCGAACAATTTGGGTGGATTGACGAGGAAGAAATACTCGATCTTACCGCAATAGCACAGTCTGCGCCAGGTCCTGTTGCCGTCAACGCATCGATTTTAATCGGCTACAGATTGGCAGGTCTTTTTGGTGCTTTTCTCACTATCTTTGCGACAATTTTGCCGCCTTTTATTATTCTTTCGGTCCTTTCACTGGGCTATACTGCTTTTCGTGACAATGTTGCTGTCGGATATGCTTTAAAGGGAATGCAGGCGGGAGTTTGCGCTGTAATTGCTGATGTTGTGTTAAGCATGGCGTCTGATGTGCTGAAAGAAAAGGATTTTGTATCAACGTCAATAATGGTTTTAGCATTTGTCGCCATCTGTATTTTGCGTATCAACCTGATTTACATAGTTTTATCTTGTGCTCTTGTTGGCTTGATACTATTTTTAGTGAATAGAAAGGAACATTGATGATATATTTAAAATTATTTTGGAGCTTTTTTCAAATAGGTTTGTTCAGCTTTGGCGGGGGATATGCGGCCGTACCTCTTATCCAGCATCAGATTGTTGATTTAAATAACTGGCTTTCGATCGAGGAATTTGCGGACATCGTAACTATTTCTCAGATGACTCCGGGCCCTATTGCAATCAACAGCGCAACGTTTGTAGGCATTCGAATCGGAGGCATGGCTGGTGCGGTTTGTGCAACGTTTGGATGCGTTTTTCCGTCCTGTATTATTGTTTTATCCCTTGCCTGCATATATTACAGGTACCGAAACATCTCCTTCATGCAGGGAATACTGAGGGGACTGCGTCCTGCCGTTGTTTCTATGCTTGCTTCCGCACTCATATCCATCGCTGCGCTTGCGTTCTGGAACGGGAATACTGTATCTTTTGATATTACGAAGATAAATTTCATTTCCGTCTTTTTGTTTGGAATTTGTCTTTTTGTGCTGAAAAAGCTAAAGATGAACCCGATTACGGTAATGCTTGGTTCGGGGATTGCCGGCTGTATTTTATACTTTTTTCAAAACAGTCTGCTGTAGTGCAGACTGTTTTGAATTTTTTACCGGCAATTTTGAAAATCATACTCACTTAATAAATCCTGCAGCAATGTTTTGCTGTCGCTGATATGTATACGGGGGTAATCCTCGCACAGCTTTTTTAAAATCATATTTGTGGAGTCCTCAGAGCCTTGATCAACGACGATAATCTCTGAGTGTGGATTTTGTTCCATTAATATGCGTACAATTGCCTCTATGCTGTTTTCCTGATTTTGTACGCCTAAAATGATATATTTGTACGGCAGATGTTTGCTTTCAAATATAGCATTGGAAAAAACGCAAATGATGCCATATGCCGCAAATGCGGAAAAAATAATTATAAACACAAGCATATATCTCACCCCGATTTTTAAAATGTGTTATCTACAATATACGCTATCTTGCTTAAAATTGTGATTTTTTCAAATAAGGGCCCGATATTGGGAAATTTTTTGAGATATGAGACAACAAATTATCCTGATAATTATTTCCAAAAATATAAGCAATAAGGATTTGAGTGTTAAAATCTAATAAACTCTCTTTAATAGACAAATTTTACAGTTTAAATTGCAACATAAATTGTAAAAAATTATGATTTTGGATTTAAATACATAAATTGCAGCATCAAAATCTCTGTTATGTTAGGCTATTATTTTGTCACCGAATCTATAGCTGAAAATTTTGCGAGTATAACTTTTTATCCAATAACAAGTATGATTAAAGGAAAGTGAAGTGTCATAGATGCTATATATATCATACAAAAGGATAAAGGCACATTGCAGTTAAAAGTTTGCTTCTTAGATGGTGATACGCTTCTTATATGAAATCAAAAGGCGGAAAGCCTGTTTTTTGGCAATCCGCCCTGACTGTATTTCAATTATGGATGTGATTTGAATTTATGAAAAACCATTCTAGCGTACGCTTTCAAAACTTGTTTTTATGCTTTGCACAAGTTCACAATACTCCTCATAGCTTAAAATTCTGTTCAGTACGTCAAGCAGCATATTTGACGATAATCTCAAGGGCAGCCCCAATTCTTTGCACAATGCACGACGCAGGGCGGCGCTTTGAGAACTTCCCGACAAGCCGTCTGCATAAAAATGCGCTTTTGTAATTTTGGTACCTTTTTCGTATATCTTAACGCTTTCGTCAATAATGCATCCGGCTTTTTTAAGCGCATTGACAATGAGTTCCTCAGAGAGACCCTCAACTCCCAAAAGCCCTTCTCTGCCGGCTTTTGTTTTTCTTTTTTCCTTCCCCAAAATGTTTGGAGCGTATGCATGCTTTACCGTTTGGGCAGGAAGCGCCTGCTTTATAAAATTTCGTATTTTAAAACCTGCGCTGTCAGAATCGGTAAAAATGACAACTCCCGTTTGCGCTGATAGCTTTTTTATGGTATCTAGCATAGCCTTATCGGAAAAGATACGAAAGCCGTTGGTAACAAATATAGTACCGTCTATAAATCTGGATAATTTGATTTTATCGTAGATGCCTTCCACAATGATGGTTTCCTTTATCTTGTACATATGCCGCTCCTTATAATGGATTTGGGATACGACACATTATACCATATTTTTGCACAACAATAAAGGAAAATATTTTTCAGCATCATGCCGTTTTGTCGGATGCTTGTTTTCGCATATTGATTGTCTGTCCGATAAAATCATCTATTACATCTCTTAAACTGGTAGGGGTTACTCTGTTTTCTGCAATAATCTGTATGAAATTTTCCGCATCGTTTTTGTCGAAAAAAATATCATTTATCAACTTGTATTCTTCGCTGCGTCTGCCGTCGTTGAAAATCGAGATTTTTGTAATTTGTACTCCGTAACTTTTTAGATCGCAATATTCTTCAGCAATTTCTTTTTCCACCAAATAATATTCCAAAATCATTTGGTACTGTTTTAAATCATCTACATCCTCCATGCATTTTACCACTAGGCTCTTGGTTTGCATTTAATAATCCCCTCCTATAAATACTTTTGGAACAATTGATTAACAATGTTCAATATTTCCTTATATACCAACTCCAGTTGCTATTATAATATTATTTGTTTATAAAATCCAGTGAAAAACATCGCATTATTCTACAATAAATTCCATTCTGTATTATGGTAATTATAGTTAAAATGCTGATGTTTATTGCTCTTATTTCATACGGTTTACTGATATTTGATAAAAATTTATTGTAATTTTGAATATAAATACATATTTTAGTAGAATTTCGTCGTACGATTGCGGAAAAAATACCACTTGCTCAAACATAATATTATATGCTATAATACTGATATTATACAAAAGAAATAGAAAATGGAGCAAAAGAAAGGTGGTGCAGCTAATTTGAATAACGTAAAGAAGTTAATTTCAAGACTGAATAACTTAAATTCCGTATCGGCGTTTGCAATGTATCTTGGCATTGCGGTTTCTGTTACACTTATCGCCACCTCTTTGCTGTTATTGATTGTGGATAGTACAGTTTTTTTGAGCCGAGCCACTCATACTCTTTTCAGACACTCATTGAATACTGCCGTGTCCATTTTTTCGGAGTGTTTTATATTGTCTGCCGTTATGGATATATACGATCTGAAAAACAGCGATTAAGAGCATAAAAAATGCTGTGTGCAAATTCCTGCACACAGCATTTTTTATGCAGTGTCGTCACTTTTGTTGATTTTTACATATATCAAAAAATGTGCTCATTGCGTTAGTAATATGTTTGTTTTTGTGATATATAATGCTGAATCTTCTTGAAAATTTCATGCCGGATATTTCAACGGCTTTAATCTCATTTTTTCTGAGTTCGTCTTCAACTAAGTGAAACGGAAGAACCGAAACACCGACACCTTGAATTACAGCTTGAATGATTGCTTCCGTGCTGGTGCTTTCCCAGCTTGGTGTTATGGAAAAATCTGAGAAAACTCTGTCAAATAACTCACGTGTACCACTTCCTTTCTCTCTCAAAAGAAGCGGCTGAGCTGCAAATTCTTCAGCTGAGATCTTTTCTCTTTCGCAAAATGGATGCCCACTTGAGCATATTGCAATTAATTTATCTTTCATGTAACTTTCCGAAATGAGATACGGAGAATGAACAGAGCCTTCTATCAAACCAAAATCCAAATTATTGCTTAGCAATTTGTTTTCGATAATATCTGAACTGTTAATAAAAACGTTCACATTTATTTTAGGATAAAGGGATGAAAAGTATTTTACATATTTGGGCATGAAATGTGTACCTATCGTAATGCTTGCTCCTATGCGCAGCGTGCCTATGGTATCACGATTGCTGACGCTGTTTTCCATTTCATCGAATAGCGCTATAATTTGAGAAGCATAGCTTAAAATATTTTTTCCGTCTTCGGTGATATACAATTTTTTGCCTATTCTTTCAAACAATCTCACGCCATAATACCCTTCAAGCTCTTTAATCGCAAGGCTTACGGCAGGCTGTGCAAGAAACAGCTTGCAGGCGGCACGAGTGATATTATTTGTTTCACAGACGGTTATAAATATTCTCATATGGCGCAACGTCATGGCAATATTCTCCTTAATCATCATCCTTAAAATTTATTTTTTACGGCAGGGAAGGTTATGGTAAAGACAGTGCCTTCGAGTTCAGAACTTTGAACGGATATTTTTCCGCAAAGAGCGTCTACAATACTTTTTGCAATTGCAAGCCCTAAACCATATCCTCCGTTTTCTCTGGCTCTTGATTTATCAACTCTGTAAAAGCGTTCGAAGATATGCGGAATTTGGTCTTGGGGAATGGGGGTGCCGGTATTTGTTACGGACAGCTTTACTTTATCCTGCGATGCTTTAAGCTTTAGCGTTATTATTCCTTTTTTATCCGAGTGCTTGCAGGCATTGTCAAGAAGAATGACAATAAGCTGCTTTAATTTGTTCTCGTCGCCGTTTATATATATATCAGGCTGGATATCGGTTTTGAGAGTTTTTTTTTGTTCAAAGGCAACGGACTCAAAAGGAAGCACACTGCTCCAGACTATATCGCTTAAATTTATGGTGGACAATACCACATCAAGCTTTGCGTCATCAGCCTTGGCAAGAAAAAGCAGATCATTCACAAGAGCAGTCATTCGGTTTGCTTCAGTTTGAATATACTCTATCCATTTGGCCTGATTTGCGACGGTGTCACTCCTGTGTGAAAGGACAATTCCTGCATTTGCTAAGATTACGGTGAGCGGGGTTTTAAGCTCGTGGGACGCATCGCCAACAAACTGTTTTTGCTGAGCCCATGCTTTTTCCACCGGTTTTAGAGCAAGTTTTGCCAGAAAAAAGCTAAGAAAAAAGAATATTATGATGCTTCCCATACCTACCAGCAGAGAATTTTTTACAAGTGTTCTCAAAGTTCTTATCTCGCCGCTTCTGTCTGCAAATGCGATTTTTGTTCCATCAGGGAATGAACGGACTAAAAATCTCAGGTTTTGCTCTTTAACAATTCCGGATGTTTGTTTGGTGTCAAGGCAATATTTTACAACGTCATCCATAACAAAGTCATTTGAAAAGACAATGTGATCTCCGAATATTTTATTGATATTGCCGTTTTCATCCAGTTGCACACAAAAGGATACAACGGGTGAAGGCGAGTTTTTATCAGGTTTTTTTCCGCCGATTTCATTTCTCGGCGGTTCAAAATCCATCGCCTGATTTAAGGTTCTTTCCATGCTCATTATCCCGTCCGATGCCAAACGCCGGCTTGTGGAAATATAAAGTCCGACAAAAGTTGCGATGAGAACGATAATTACAAAAAGCATATTTACCAATATGAACTTTCTTTTGAGTTTTTGTATCATGCAGGCTCCTCCTCAAGATGGTAGCCTATCTTACGAACAGTTGTTATTGTTGCTTTGGAGCCGAGGTAAAAAAATTTCTTTCTCAAAAACGATATATAAACTTCCACATTGTTATCCTCTGCGTCAGACTCACTGCCCCAAACCTTCAGAAGCAAGTCCTCTTTTGAAACAACTGCCTTAGGATTTGACATCAGCAGTCTTAAAACCTCAAATTCCTTTAATCCTAAATGTACCGACTTATGGTTGCAGTGAAGCGTATAGGTGGATAAATTAAGTGTTAAATCCGAAAATTTCAGCTCGGATAATATTACCTCACCTTGGCGTCTTGAAACTGCCCTAATTCTTGCTAAAAGCTCGTCCGGTGAAAATGGTTTTGTAAGATAATCATCTGCACCGCAGTCAAGACCTTTGATTTTGTCTGCAATTTCATCCTTGGCGGTAAGAAGAATGACAGGCGTTTGGTTTCTATTGATTCTCATCTCTCTTACGATGTCAAACCCGTTCATTTTAGGAAGCATAACATCAAGAATGACGACATCGTATATCCCGCTCATGGCATAGTCATATCCCGATTCGCCGTCGTTCACCACGTCAACTGAATACTTGTTTTCGGTCATTATTTGCGCAAGAGCTTCGGAAAGTCGGATTTCATCTTCTACTATCAATATTCGCATAAAGTCACCCCCGCTTATTTTAATTATAACACATATAAGTACTGTTTCCCATACATACCACAGAAAATATTTTTATTACACGTATTTATAGGCATACAATATGATAACAATATCCAAGCATAATTTTACGGCAAAAGACTTAAATTAGTCTGAAATCATGTTTTCAGATTAATTTAAGTTTGGCATTGTATAATAAAACCAAGAGAGAAACAGCAAAAATATAGCTGATTTTTCAGATAAATTTAAGCTTTATAGTGTATAATCAGCAAAGCAGGAGGTAATAAAAATGGCAATAAGTATATTTAAAAGGTATGAAAAGAAATTTTTAATTTCAAAGGAGCAGTATGAATTGCTTATCCCAAAGCTTTTAGAATATATGGAACCTGACGAATACTGCAGAAATGGACAAAACTATACTATATACAACATTTATTATGACACAAAAGACAACAGTCTTATTCGGCATTCGCTTGCAAAGCCGTACTATAAGGAAAAACTAAGAATTCGCAGCTATTTTGTCCCAAAGTCCGACAAAGATATTGTTTTTGTTGAATTGAAAAAGAAGATAGGTGGAGTTGTAAATAAGCGCAGGGTTGTGCTCACTTTAAAGGAAGCGATTGATTTTGTGCACAAAGGTATCAAACCTGTTTCCGAGGATTATATTCAAGTACAAGTTATTAATGAAATAGAGCACTTTTTGAATATGTATACAGTTGTTCCCACAGCCTACATCAGTTATAATAGAAATGCATTTTTCGGCAAAGATGACAAGGAATTTAGAGTAACGTTTGACAGCAATATCACAACACGACGCAAGGCGCTTAGTTTGGAAAAGGGGGATTTTGGGGATCAGCTTCTGGAAAACGGTCAGTATTTGATGGAGGTTAAAATCTCCGCTGCAATGCCAATGTGGCTTGCAAATGCTTTGTCTGAACTTGGAATATACAGCACAAGCTTTTCAAAGTATGGTTTTGAGTATCAAAAAAATTGTATAGGAAAGGCTATGTAATATGATTGAAAGAGGAGAATTTTAGATGTTGGATTTTTTGTTATCATCGGCGACGGGAGAATCGCTTACATTTTCAAATACGCTTTCAGTTTTAGTGGGAGCCTTAATGCTTGGGTTTATTATAAGCATTGTTTATATAAATACACATAAGGATGAAGGATATGCACCGAGTTTTGCCGTAACTTTGATTATGCTGCCTGTCATCATCTCCATAATCATTTTGCTTGTGGGAAATAATGTGGCGAGGGCATTCAGCTTGGCAGGGGCCTTTTCGCTGATTAGGTTCCGCAGCGCCCCCGGCGATCCAAAAGATATTGCATATGTGTTTTTCACATTGGCTGTCGGACTTGCGTGCGGAATGGGATATATCGGTTATGCAGTTATATTTGCAGTTATTCTTTGTGCCGTTATGATCATTTTAAAGGCAGTTAATTACGGTATACCCAAAAAGGATTCCATGCTCTTAAAAATCACTGTTCCAGAGAATTTGAATTTTCAATGTCTATTTGATGATGTCTTAAACAAATACACTGATTCATGGCATATGAAAAGAGTAAAAACAAGTGATTTTGGTGCGTTGTTTGAGGTTGTTTACAATATTGAAATAAGGAAGGATGCAAGTCAGAAGGACTTTATTGATGAGCTCAGGTGTCTCAACGGAAACTTGAATATTTCTCTTACATTGTCGGAATTTGAAGACAAGGTGTATTTATAATATTATAAAAATTAGAGCGTCAAAAATCTTTGGCGCTTTTTTATTCGGAAATATGAATCAAAACCTGCTCAATAATACGCTTTACATGCTCATCATCCAAGGAATAAAAGGTATTTTTCCCGTCGCGCCTGGCTTTCACAAGGCGTGCTTGTCTTAAAATTCTAAGTTGATGGCTGATGGCTGACTGTGACATATTCAAAGAATCCGCAATATCGTATACGCAGACTTCTTTGTCGAACAATACCCATAAAATTTTAAGCCTCGTGTTATCGCCAAATACTTTGAACACATTTGTTAAGTTGTCTATCATGTTTTCTGAAGGCAATTCGTTTTTCAGCATATTTATAATGCTTAAGTTATACTGACACGTTGCACACATTTTTTCAAGCATCTTTACAAACCTTCCTCTCCCGAAAAACTATGTGTCCTAAATGACGTAAAGCATGAATATTTTCTCAATGTCGATTTAAGATGCAAAACATTCTCAATTGTTCATATGTTCATTATATACCAAGGTATAGAATTTGTCAATTATGCAGCTTGTTTCTTCCACGATAAATCTACGATCAGTCGTAAAGTTTTTTGTACAATGTATTGAGATAAATGATCGAAAGTGATATAACCGCATAGTAAAATTGGAAAGCAATATTTGAGTATTATAATAAAAACAGAAAATCAAAATTCTGCGTGATAGCACCACCGAGAGTATCCTTAAATGACAAGAAGAATTTTGATTTTCTGCAGATATTGCATTATTTACTTGCTTATAAACATTTGAGTCCAATAGTTTCCATCTTTTACGTATCCAACACCTATTTCCGTATAAGAAGAATTTAAGATGTTTGCCCTATGCCCTGGGGAATTCCACCAAGCATTTACAACAGCTTCGGGAGTTGTTTGGCCTTTAGCAATATTCTCACCCGCGGACCTGTAGGTTATGCCGAATTTTTTCATCATATCAAAGGGGGAGCCATAGGTGGGACTGGTATGCGAAAAATAGCCTTTATCATGCATATCCTGCGATTTGAGTCTTGCCACGCGTGACAATTCCCAATTTGCTTTTAATGCAGAAAGCCCGTTTTGCGCTCTTTTTTGATTTGTTAAATCAATAACCTTTTGTTCATATGATTTAACATCTCCACTGAGCAATGGAATTGTAAGCACTTGATCGGGATATATCAAAGCGGGGTTTTTAATCTGTGGATTTGCATTTATGATTTCACTTAGCCCAACTTGATACTTAACAGCAATTTTCCACATCGATTCCCCTTTTACGACAGTATGCTTGACTGTGTCGGCAAAGACGCTTGTCTGCAAAATAAACAGCATTGCTGCTGAAAAAGCAGCTATTCTTTTCTTCACAAATATTCATTCCTTTCTTGAAAATATCCAACAACAACTATGTTTACCAATTTCTCGCAAAATACCGGTTAATAAATATCAAAGTCTTTATAAAAAAGATATATTTTTGCACTCTTAAATTAATCAGTATTTCTTCATTTATTCTTATCACTGAAACATATTCGTATGCAATGTAAATTTTGTGTACTGGGAATTTGTTGTTGTGATACAATTGATGGGTGACAAATAAAAAAGAAAATAGACTCCAATATGATATAATGTTAAGTGACAAAAAAAACAAAGTATCAAAAGGAGCTATTTTCTATGAACAGTATAACATCAATAGCAAAGTTTCGTCA
>JAOAAV010000030.1 GCA_026418715.1 Clostridia bacterium | reverse complement strand
AAAGACAAAACCGTACCAGCTATTATACTTGGCAATGTGTTCGGAAGAATAACCTTATAAAATATTTCTATTTCTGACATTCCCAATGTTCTTGCCGCGTATATAATGTCCGCATCAAGCTCTTCAAATGCTCCTCTAACCGTACGATACATAAGCGGAAACGAAACAAATATTGATGCTATCACCGCGGCTGTTTGGGTAAAAACAACCGAAACATCGAAAGTCGATAAAATTTGTCCTATCAGACCGTTCTTTCCAAAAATAATCAGTAAAAAAAATCCAACTACAGTAGGAGGTAATACTATGGGCAATGTGAAAATGCCGTCGACAAAAATTTTTCCTTTCTTCAATTTCATTACAAAGCGCGCACAAACAATTCCAAGGCAAAAAACTATTGTTGTTGATATAGTGGCTACCTTCAAGGATATGTATAAAGGTGACAAATCCATATTATTCACTCCTTTACCTGCATTTTTACATTAAACGATGCTTTGTTGAATTATTTTATAGTAAAGCCATACCTTTGGAAGATTATTTCCGCTCTATCCGTAGACAAATAATTCAAGAAAGCCTTAGCTTCGTCTGGATGCGACGTACGTTTAACAACAGCGGCAGGATATACTATTTCTTCATGGCTTCCTTCCGGAGCCTCACACACTATTTGTACATTTTCCGCCGTTTTTGCGTCTGTTTCATAAACAATTCCGCAATCAACTTCTCCGCTTTCAACCCACGTAACCACCTGTCTTACATCGCTTGCATAATTCACTTTTTCCTTAACCTTATCAGATATTTTAAGGCTATTGAATACCTGCTGTGAGTACTGTCCGACAGGTGTTCCGGTAGGTTCTCCCAAGGCTATTTTTTTTACTTTGTCTGCCGATAATTCTTCAAAGGATTTGAGTTCTAAACTGCTGCCCTTGGGAATTATAAGAACTATTTTGTTTTCGAGCAAATTTTTCATTGTTCCGTCAAGCAAAAGTCCCTTATCATTTAAAGTATTCATTTGTTTTTTTCCCGCGGATAAAAACAAATCTGCCGAGGCGCCTTCCTCTATCTGTGTTTGTAAGGCTCCCGATGAACTGAATGTAAAGGTTAACTCTATATCCGGAGCTACGATTTTGTAATCGTCCGATATTTCCTTCATAACATCAGTCAAGCTTGTTGCAGCCGAAACCATCAATTCAATATTTTTCTGTGATTTTATTTTTCGATCTACCGAACAGCCTGAAAAAGATAAACCCAGCATTAAAATTACCAGTATCCATAAAATGAGATTTTTCAGTAATTTTTTCATAAAGAACACCTATCCTTTCCCGAATGAAATCTTACTTAAATAACCACTCTATATAAACAAAAAATGCAGGCTTGCTCTGTATAAAAGCAAGCTTGCATCTTTGCTGACGTTATTTTTTATATTTAGCTTTTCGACTTATAGCGCAGGAAATATTAAATCCCTTATACTATCTTCCACCAAAACGGCATCCTTGTAAGATGGTCTCAAATCAAAAATATTTTCCGTCGCAAAAATAAATTTTTTCAAATCGCAATTTCCCGCACGTTCTCCTATTCCAAAAAGCGTGGTATCTATATACATGGCTCCAGCTTTTGCCGCTGCTACCGAATTTGATACTGCCATACCCAAGTCATTATGTGCATGAATACCTATCTCAATATCAGTATGCATGGTAAAATCATTTATAATTTGTTGTATCCTTGTCGGTGTCAATATACCGACCGTATCGGCGACACGAATGCATGACGTTCCCATCTCCTTCAATAAATTAGCAAGAGATATCATAAATGTCATATCCGCACGAGATGCGTCTTGAAACCCCACTGTTACCGTATAACTTCTTTCACGAGCTATATATACACACTCTTGCAGATTTTTTCTAATCCAAGCTTTATTCTTTTTCAGCATAGAGTAGATATGGGGATATGACACAGGCACACTAATGTGAATAATATCGGGATTGCAATCAAATGAAGCCTGAATATCCATTTTGTTCATTCTGTTCCATGTCGAAATTTTAGCCCTTTTCCTATTTTCCATGATTTTTATGATGGTTTCCTTCTCGTAGCTACCCATGACAGGTATTCCCGCTTCTATTTGATGTATCCCCGCTCTATCAAGCAAAAGTGCTATTTTAGCCTTTGTTTCAGCATTAAAAGAAAATCCGGGACTTTGTTCCCCATCCCTCAACGTCGTATCGATTAAGTACCTTTTCTCTCTCATGTTTAATTTTCCTTCTCTACTTCTTTTGCCAATTTTATAAACTCCTCATCTGAAAGGCTCCTTCCCATCTCTATACTCTTGCTTTTTATCATCTCAAGTAGCATCGAAATTTTTTGATTGTCTATTGATATATTATATTTTTTCAGCTTCATTACAACAGTACTTTTTCCGGAATGTTTTCCGACTATAACTTTTCTCTTCCCTCCGACATCTCTAGGTTCAAATGGTTCAAAATTAGTTGAATTCTTTATAATACCGTCAACATGAATCCCCGACTCGACATGAAATATGTTTTCTCCCACAATTGGCTTGTTAGGCGGCACTCTTTCCCCGCTTACAGCTTCATAAACACGTTTCAACTCAGACAGTACCGACAAATCCAAATTAGGTTTGTACCGCTTTGTAATTCTAAGTGCCATAAGCACTTCCTCAAGCGGCGCATTACTGTTCAGTCCCAAAAAGCTTACAACAATATCTTCTCCTCCGGACATTATCCACTCAACGATCAAAGCAGTCGCTCCAAAATACAAATTCTGCGGGCAAAATTCAACTTTACCGCCAAAGCCTTCCCTGATTTTTTTAAATGTATTTGCATAATCATGCAAAATCAAATCATCAAGCCCAGTAATTCTCACGTTTTTATAGCCTCTACACTTATTCAGATGACTTAGTTCCCTTATATCATTTACTTGAATTTCAGAAATTCCGTTTTGGGGCATTTCAAATCCGCTGTGTCTGCATATATATGATGCAAACCCAGAATAATCTTTTATACTCATCGGATCCTCTAATCTTAAAACCGTTTTTGATTTGTCTATATTCTCACCCAGTTTCTCCAACACAATGGGATTCATTTCAATATAATCAACACCAGTCCTAAGAATTAAGCTGTAAAGAAATAATAACAATTCGCAAGGCGCATCTCCTAATTCTAAACTGCAGAGAGTTGTATCTGTAATCTTAATCATATGGCTTCACCTCTTGGAGCAATATAGAATATCAATAAACGGCTTCTGTTCGTATACCTTGTTAATAAATTATAACACAGAATTATATATACACAATATTTATATTTTTGCTTACAATAAAAATAATGTTTATTGATTACAAAAATTCCTGATTTTTTAGTATGCGAAAATTGAATAAATCCAAGATTATCAACTTGAAAATCTTAGATTTATTCAATTTTAAAAAACACTGATTAAATAATACAAGAACAAGTTTTCAAACTAAAATTTTTGAAAACTTACATTGACTTTCAAAAGATAACTATACGTCCATTTTTGGCTTTGGAATTGTTAAAATGCCGCTTAGATAACCAAATCCTCAACTTTATTTCCATTTTCAAAATGTTCCTCAACAATGCGTGCAACATCATCTTCAGCAACATTTCCATACCACGTCCCTTCAGGATATACAACAACGACAGGGCCTTTGTCGCAAATACCGAAACATCCAGTATTGGTTACCATTACATCACCGGATAAGTCTCTCTCGTCAATTTCCTCCATAAACCGCTGAACCAAGTCTACACTTCCCTTTAGATAGCAGTATCCCTTCTGTGTACCGTTAATTCTGCAGCTTGTACAAATGAATACATGATATTTGGGACTTACCATAAAAATACCTCTCTTTCACTTTTTTATCAAAGATACCATTTGATTTACGGCATCTTCTATTTTATCGTATGTCATGAAAACTTTGATTCCTTTTCTCTCAAGCTTTTCTTTAGGAGTTTCCCCGATACGCATAGCGATAACTCCCCTGCAATCTTTTATTGCATCCAAAATATTGTCGATTTTATCCTCTTTGTTTCCTCCACCCATTCCGTCGCAGCTTTCAAAGCCGTTACAATATTTTGTAACACTGCGTTTTTCTTTGAATTTTACTCTGTTGTCCATGTACTCGTATATATAAAAATCATTTGCATGACCAAAATGTTGATCTACCAAAATCCCGCCCTTTGAGGCAACGGCAAGCAAAATACTTTCGCCGTCTTTTTGTGTTCTGAATTTTGTACATCCCCTGAAACTTATTGATTCGTCCTTATCAAGCGTACCTATTGCGTCAGCGCGGCATTGCCGGCAGTGATACATCTGCTTCATAATACTTTCGCATTTATTGCGCATATGGGTGATCTCTTTATTGCTTGTGAGCGGCATATTTTCAAATACACTGCCCTCAACCGGTATCATCTGCATGATATTTGTAATTTCACAGCCCAATTCTTTTGCTTTCTCAACAACAGCAGGAATATGTTCATCATTAATTCCCTTGAGCATTACAATATTTACCTTACATACAATACCTTTTTCACTAAGCATCTTAAGCCCTGCAAGCTGATTTGCCATAAGAATAGATGCCGCTTCAATACCAGTAAATTTTTTGCCCATATAATTTATATGCTTGTATATTTTTGCTCCTATTTCGGGATCAATCGCATTCATCGTTACGGTAACATGAGACACGCCGAGGTTAATTAACTCACTCGCGTAAAGAGGAAGCAGAAGTCCGTTTGTTGACAGACAAAATGTCACATCAGAATCAGCTTCTCTGATAAGAGAAAGTGTCCTTTTTGTATTGTCAAAATCCGCCAAAGAATCACCCGGCCCTGCAATCCCAATCACCTTCAAATTCGGCATTTTCTCTTTTACCATTAAATATTTTCTATAAGCATCCTCAGGTGATAAAACCTCTGTAGTGACCCCGGGACGGCTTTCATTAGGACAATCATATTTCCTTACACAATAGTTGCACTGTATATTGCACTTTGGAGCAATCGGCAAATGCATTCTCGCATACTGGCTCCCACAGCCGTTAAAACACGGATGCGTCTTGGTTTTTTCTAAAATCTTGTTCTTTATGTCATTTATATTTCCATTTTTATCGTTCGCGGGTTCAACGTTACCGTTATAATACTTTTTATGCATCTCGTCTCGAAAGCTATTTTCTTTCCTGCTGAGCAAAACATTTGTTATCCTATCCAACAACGTAATCGAGCCTTCATAGCCGAGCATCCTTATTCTTTGCCCTCCTACATTGTCATGTATAGGAAAGGTACACCTAACCAACGGGATTTTTAGTTTATGTTCTATTCGACGTCCGTCAGAGCTGCCTATCATGATGTTTGCTTTAAGTTCTTCCGCATATTTTTCCACTGTGTCAAAATCACATTTATCTAATATTTTAAAATCATCAAAATGCAAGAAGTCCGCAACTTTTTGTATCTCTCCTCTAAGCATCTCTTCAAGCTGATGACAGGCTGTTCCAACAGCGGTCAAAACAGGCATAACACCATTTTCAACACACAAACGGGTCGCCGAATAAACAAAGTCGGGTTCCCCAAAAATTACCGCTCTGCCCTCAGCATTGTATTTATGAGAATCCACCATGGCATCAATATATCTTCCTCTTTCTTCGACAAGCTCCTCATATATTTCTCCGCCAAGCATTTTGAGTATCTCGACAAATCCATCCATGTCCCTTAACCCCACCGGAAGGTTGCACCTTGCGTACGGGACTCCATAAACATCATAAAGATATTTTGCAGGAGAATATTCTTCTTCGACAAATGTTGAAATCTCTATGGTAAATCTTGCTCCCGCCATCTTTTCTATTTCTTCTATAGACGTTCCTCCGTCAGGAAGTCTGCCATAGACTTCCCGATGCGGACCGTCTAAATTTTCAGAAATATCAGGAAGGAGTATGTAATCTATATTCATATCCGATAACAGCTTTTTTAAAAATCTTGTGTCGGCAGGACTTATCATCCCCGTCACAATATTTATTTTATCATTTTTTGAGGTATCCATATCCACATTCTCAACTATAGCTCTCAGTGCTCTGAAAAATCCTTCATATTGCGTTCCTGAATACCCCGAAGACGATACCGGAATCATTTTCACGCTTATATTCGGATGTGTTTTATAAAATTTTTTTATAATCCTCGGAATATCCTCGCCTATTGTTTCCGCTAAGCAAGTGGTGGCAATTCCTATAACTTCAGGCTCATAAAGCTCAATCAAATTTTCCAGTCCTTTAATCAAATTTTCTTCACCGCCAAAAACCGTACCCTCCTCTGTTAATGATGACGATGCAATATCAACAGGTTCGTTATAATGTGTCGCCATATGTCTTCGGATATATGTACTGCATCCTTGAGAACCGTGAAGAATTGTCATGCAGTGTCTTATCCCATAAAATGCACTTACACTGCCCATAGGCATACACATTTTACATGGATTTACGGTTAAATTAACCAGATTTTTGCTCATAGTCAATCATCCTTTCCTTATAGACGGATTACACATACTCCCAAACCGGACTGTTTATTGAAAGATTTATTTCCTTTATAAAGTTTATTGTTCCGTCATACCCTGCAAGCGCATGTTTTCGCTCATGGTTGTGGTCGCAAAATGCAACCCCCAACTTATATGCAAGAGGGCGTTCTTTAACTCCTCCAACCAAAATATCCGCGCCCTTTTCCTTAATAAAAGCTTCAAGCTCAGCCGGATTTGCATCATCTAAAATAACCGTATTTTCACCCACTAATTTCCTAATCAATTCATATTCCTCAGGTCTTCCCGTTTGAGTTCCCACTAAAACGGTTTCAATTCCCATGGATTTAAATTGCCTTATAAGAGAAATTGCCTTGAATCCACCACCCACATAAATAGCGGCTTTTTTCCCTTCTAAACTTTTCCTGTATTTGTTTTCAAATACTTTTAGCCTCTCTTCTTCCTGTTTTATAAATTTTTCAGCTTTTTCTATGTTCTCCTCATTCCCCACCGCTTGGGCTATCCTAAGCAGGGATGACGATGTATCTTCCACACCAAAAAAGCTTATTTTTATGAACGGAATATTCATTTCCTGTTCCATACGCTTTGCAAGATATGTCATTGAACCGGCACACTGCACAATGTTAAGCTGCGCGGACGGAGCCTTTATAATCGTTTCATAGCTTGCATCACCGGTAATTGTGGAAACGACATCTATTCCGATAATTTTCATATAATTTTGAATTATCCACATCTCTCCTGCAAGATTGAAATCTCCTAAAATGTTAATCCCCTTTATTTTACTTCGATTTTTATGTGGAGATATCAAGTTCATGATAGCATCGCAGGCCATTTTATAACCATACGATTTATTGCCCGAAAATCCGGGAGATTTTACTGGAATAACACGAATATTGTATTTTTTCTCCGCCTGCCTGCAAACCGCCTCAACATCGTCACCAATGACACCTACAATGCATGTGGCATATACAAATATAACCCTTGGGCTGTGCTTTTGTGCCACTTCATCAATTGCTGCCGCAAGCTTTTTTTCACCGCCGAAAACAATATCTTTTTCACTCAAATCAGTGGAGAAGCTGTTTCTGTAAAGATCGCTCCCGCTTGACAAACTTCCTCGAATGTCCCATGTATAGCTTGCGCATCCGATAGGTCCATGAACAATATGAAATGCATCAGTAATGGGATTTAAGACAACTCTTGCACCGCAATATACGCATGCGCGCTGACTTACAGCTCCCGACACACTGTTGCTTTCACACTTTATAATCGTTTTAGGATCGTTTCCATATGTGATAAAATCTCTGCGTTCATCTAATATTTTTACTCTGTTCATGGCATTGCCCCCTATTCTAAGGAACCTCTGCATAATTCAAAGTTAAAAATGAATTTAAATTCATCGGCGAAAAATCAAGCGCAAGTGCCGATTTTTTAGAATAAACGGCTTAGAGCGACAAATTTTTCGCACCCTCATTTTTGATGTCATTGAATAGGAAGTCCCTAAATTAATAAACAAAAATCCCATTTGCAAAAATTCGCCATAGCACAGGCAATGCCCGTGCTACAGCTGTATATATAAAGGATAATCGAGCCGTTAATTTTCTCAGCTCAATTATTACCTGTTCGGCACTTGCTCGTCACTTTAAAACAACAAAAGATTACATCACCACGTCTAAATCTTCGTCGGCCGCATCTTTATCACGTCTATCCATCAATGCATTCGATATGAGTTCAAGCAACCTCAATGCCCCTCTATAGCCTACTATAGGAAAATATGAATGCGCATATCTATCAAGCACCGGAAAGCCTGCACGCACAAAAGGAATATCCTCTGCCTTTGCTATTTGTTTTCCGTAACTTGTGCCTAAAAGCAAATCCACACTTTCATTTTTTATCCATTGATGCAGTTCGAATAAGTCTGCTCCTGCTTTTGCCGTACAATCAAAGACACCAAACTTATCAAATAACGCTGTTGCCTTTCTCACAAAGCCCTCGCCGGGAGTGCCTGTTATTACATATTTGGGGATCATTCCTAATTCAAGTGCAAATGATGTGAGCCCCAAAACAGTGTCAGGATCGCCGAAAATAGCCACTTTCTTGTCATGATAGTAAGGATGAGCATCAAGCATTACGTCAACAAGCTGTCCTCTTTCTTCCTCAAGCTCATAAGGTACATCATCATGTGATATTTCCGAAAGTGCCATTACAAATCTATCCGTGCCCTCAATCCCAATGGGAAGGGGAAGAAGCTCATAAGGAACACCGCATTTTCTCTCAAGTACATTAGCAGGCTCTTCACAGGTTAATTCTCCCAATGCCAGCACCTTCTCGCAATCTCCCAAACCGACAATTTCAGGAATTGTCGTTCCTCCTTTAGGATACATCTCATAGTGCCCCGACATGGGAGCATCCATAACTCCGCTTTGGTCCGGAAACATTACAAAAGGGACGTTCATAAGCTTTGCAATTTTTTTCATCTCTCTGATATCTCCCGGATTTACAAACCCGGGGAATATTGCTGTCTTGCCGTTTTTCACACCTGTCGACTGCGAAAGATAGTTTATAAATCCACACATCATATTGAAAAAACCATTGATGTGGGAACCCACATAACTTGGGGTATTGGTATGAACAACTATCTTGCCTTCGGGCAAATCCATGTCCTGAATATATGCATTTAAGTCATCGCCGATTGTTTCACTAAGACAGGTAGTATGTACTGCAATAATATCAGGATCATAAATATCAAATACATTTTTTACACCTGTCTTAAGATTGCTGCCACCGCCAAATACTGATGCACCCTCAGTAAACGAGCTTGTGGACGCAATTGCAGGTTCTTTGAAATGCCTTGTCAAAAATGTTCTGTGGTATGATACGCAACCCTGAGAACCATGACTGTGAGGCATACACTTATGAACTCCCAATGCTGCATACAATGCGCCCACCGGCTGGCAGGTTTTGCATGGATTAACTCTAAGTGCTGAACGCTCATAAATCTTTTTCGGTGTTAAATTAAGCATTATTTGTCACCTCCAGCTAATGATGCTTTCAATACTGATTTTGTTTTCCAAGGAGGATTAATATACCCCCACGCTGGTGTATAAAGCCCCATGGTCAAATCACGCCCGAAGTTAATTGCTCCGTTAAAGCCTGCATAAGGACCGCTGTAGTCATATGAATGAAGCTGTCTTGACAACACTCCGTTTTTTTGAATTTCATATTTATCCTTTATGCCCGAGAAGAAAATGTCTGGTTTTAGAAGTCTTGTAAATTCCTTTGTTTCAAAATGATTCAAATCGTCTACAACAATGCTTCCGCTGTTCATATCCTTGATCATACCGTCGTATGTATCAAGCTGAATTTTTCCTTTGAGTTCTTCATATCTTTCAGGCGAGAGATAAACACGGAATTTTTCAGGATCGGCTTCAACCTCAATGCTTTCAATATTTTTACTGTCAGCATCTTCCTTGATTGTCGGAATAACATCTCTGCCCTCATAATCATCCCTGTGAGCAAATTCATAACCCGCCAATACCGTCTCCACGCCAAAATCTTTAAGTAAAAGCTGATAGTGATGCGCTCTCGATCCACCCACGTAAAGTGCGGCTGTTTTTCCCTTCAGTTTTGAACGGTAATATTCTCTCTCTTCAGCTATGGCAGCAAGCTCTTCCGCTATAACCTCCTCCGTTCTCGCGGACAGTTCAGGATCTCCAAAGAAAGCAGCCATATCCCTTAAAGAACTTATTGTCGCCTCCAAGCCGATGAAGTTTACTTTAATCCAGTCTGTGCCGTATTTTGTCTTCATCATTTCGGCGATATAATTAATAGAACGATGACACTGAACCAGATTTAAATTTGCGTGATGTGAATTTTTTATAGCTTCAATACTCCCGTTCCCTGTGAAGACAGATACAACTTCATATCCGATTTTCTTTAACACTCTTTCAATTTCCCAGCTGTCACCGCCGATATTGTACTCACCTAAAATATTTACAGAATACTTTGTCTTAGCGGGTCTGTCTCCGGTACCTATTACTCTGCGCATTAACCCATTATTTGCAATATGATGTCCTCCGCTCTGACTTACGCCTTTATATCCTTCACAGCTGAACGCAATACAGGTAATTCCATATTCCTTTTCTGTCTCAGCTGCTACCGCATGAATATCATCACCAATCAAACCTACGGGACAGGTCGAACAAATCAATATACACTTTGGATTAAAAATCTCCATTGCTTCTTTTATGGCCTGTCTAAGCTTCTTTTCTCCGCCAAACACAATATCCGGCTCCTGCATATCCGTTGAAAAACAATATTGAATAAAATTTTCTCCGCTCTCTGTCCTTGCTTTATTGCGTCTTGTGCCCCATGAATAAAATCCGCAACCTATGGGTCCGTGAGTCAATGTTAAAACATCTTTTATTGGACCAAGCACAACACCCTTGCATCCTGCATAACAACAGCCCCTGTTAGTCATGATACCCGGAATAGTCCTTGTATTTGCGGTGATTTGCTGATCAGGAATGTTTTTGTCTACCTCTATAATATGCTCTTTTCTGTTTTTATAAACTCTGGCACTATACTTATCCAACAGAACTTCACGTGCATTCATTCTGTTCACCTCCTATTTTTACAGTATATTTTCTCCGGTTCTTACTTTGAAAGTTTCTTCAATCGGTAGGACAAAAATCCTGCCGTCCCCTGGATTACCCGTCTGATTCACTTTGATAATTGTATTTACAGCCAGATCCACCTGTTCGTCCTCCACTATCAGTGTAAAAAATCTTTTCGGGATCAGTCGAGCCCCTTCCGTAAGAGATTCCCCTACATTGGATACCGGAAGGTCCCCAGTTTCCATAACATACCTAAGCACGGCAGGATCCACACACTTTTTCCCTCTGCCAAGGCATGGTCTGCAAACAAATGCCGGAAATCCCGCTTTTGCAAGTGCATCTTTTGTGGGATTGACTTTATTTACTCTGATAAAAGCCATTACTTCCTTCATACGCTTTTACCTCCTTATCACAGCCCCCGCTTTGCGGTACTGATTGTATAAGCGTCGACAACAGGACTTATAAATATCCTTCCGTCTCCGTAATTTCCGTTTTCGCCTGTTCTTGCGTTTTTCATAATCACCTTGACAACATCATCTTTGTCTTCATCGTTGATCACCATCAAAAGCATTTCCTTGGGTATTTCATCGTATTGAACATCGCCGATTACAATACCCTTTTGCTTGCCACGTCCGAAAACGTCCATTTTTGTTACCGCAGGAAATCCTGCAGCCAATAATTCCGATAATACAATTCCGACTTTCTCAGGTCTTATTATTGCTCTTACCAACAACATAAATATCCGTCCTCCCCTATATATCCATTAATCCATGTTCCATAAGTATTTCTTCAAGTCTTTCCTGTTTCATCGGCTTAGGAATCACAAACATATCATTGGCATCAATTTTTGCTGCAAGCTTTCTGTATTCATCAGCCTGCGGTTCATTAGGACTAAAGTCAATAACCGTTTTTCTGTTAATTTCCGCCCTTTGAACAGCATTATCACGAGGTACAAAATGAATCATCTGTGTTCCGATTTCCTTTGCAACCGCAGAAACCAACTCTGCCTCACCATCAACCTTTCTTGAGTTGCAGATAAGACCGCCAAGTCTTACACCGCCTGTATTGGCATACTTTTGAATACCCTTTGCAATGTTATTTGCGGCGTACAAAGCCATCATCTCACCTGAACACACTATATAGATCTCCTGTGCCTTGCCCTCACGTATGGGCATAGCGAAACCTCCGCAAACAACGTCTCCTAAAACGTCATAAAACACATAATCAAGGTCTTCTGTGTATGCCCCCAATCTTTCCAAAAGCCCTATCGATGTAATGATTCCTCGTCCGGCGCAGCCCACGCCCGGTTCGGGTCCGCCGGATTCCACGCATCTAATGCCGCCATAACCACTTTTCATAACAAGATCTAATTCTATATCTTCGCCCTCTTCTCTTAAAGTATCAAGAACCGTCTGCTGTGCAAGACCGCCAAGAATTAACCTTGTCGAATCCGCTTTGGGATCGCATCCCACAATCATGATATTTTTACCCATCTCAGCCAACCCTGCATTCAGGTTTTGTGTTGTGGTTGATTTTCCAATTCCGCCTTTTCCGTAAATTGCAACTTGCCTCATAATCACTACCTCCGTTTTCTATGTTTTTATTACATAAAGCACAAATCCAACTTTTGAATTTGTGTTCTTTACCGTTTTGAGAAATGATCTTACAGACGAAAGAGGTCCTTGCTGAAGCTGTACTTTCAGCAAAGACCTCTTTGTCGTATAATTATTAAAATATGTTTTTTAACCTTATCAGGAAACCTATGGTTTAATGAAGCTAAAAAATAAAGCCCGATAAAGACGCTGCTTTATCAAGACTTCATTGTCATCTCACTTTTCATGATTTCATTATACATTCATTTGTTTATCGTAACAATACACAAAAAAGTAAATAAACGAATTTGAAATTAAAAATCTTTTGTATATCATTTACAAAACTACAATAATATCAAATAAATTTCAACTTAAATTATTGATTATTCAATTTAAAACGAGTACAATGAAAACAGATTTATAACATATGGCATTGAAGTTTATTAGCAAAGAGGCACCCAAGTTTTCTTGTGTGCCTCTTTCTTTTTTGAAAGGAGAGGATTTTATGTGCAGCAAAATTGGAGTAATTGCAGACAGGGAAAATAATATCTCATCTTTAGAAAACGGTTCTCTTATTTTAATTTTTGAAAAAAAGAATAATTCGTGGAGCACAATAGAAAAAATCAATTATCACATTTCTTTTTCATCTGATTTAACCGAATTGCGTGATAATATACGCTCTCTTATTCTGCGGCTGGGCGACTGCCGAGTTATTGCGGGAAAAACTGTTTCCGGTCTTGCGTACAGCGTATTTAATCGCATAGGACTATATATATTTGAGGCGCCTGAAATATCTGACAGATTGTTTGATGATATATTGACCGATATTCAAACTGCCAAAAAGAAAAAAACAGATTTTAAAAACATACCAAAAGAACCGATATCAATAAATAATGACGGAACATATTTTTTGGATTTGGTGAGTCTGCAAAAGGCATATCCTGAGGTTTCCTCAAAAAAGGCACTTCAAAATTTTGTTATGACATCTAATTTTTGCAAACTAGATTTAATTTGCCATCATATGCCCCCATGGCTTGAAAGTATTCTTGAAAAGAAAAGATTTACATACGAACTTGAAAAAATAGATGAGCATTTGTACAAAGCAATTATATACAAAAAAGGTTGTGATCGAATATGAGCAATATTTACAAAAATCTTATTGGAATTGCGTCAGAAGAAAAATATCCCAACGGAGCAGTCAAATCATGTATTCTTGAAAAAGAAAACAAGATACTAACGGTATGCGGCGAATTGATTCCAAAATACAGCGAGGAAAATGTGCGAAAAAAATATAAAGCCTCTATTTCATTTTTCAAAAGCGGGGAAATAAAAAGTATATATATGGAAAATCAAACTCCAATAAAAACCCCTTTAGGGGTTTATCCTGCCGAATTTGTGACATTTTACGAAAGCGGCGCTCTAAAAAGGTTTTTCCCCTTAGATGGTAAAATCAGTGGGTATTGGACGGAGGATGATGAAGCAAATCTTTGTGAAAATTTGCAATTTAGTCTTGACATAGGAACATTCAAGGCAAAAATTATAAATGTATGCTTTTATGAAAACGGAAATCTAAAATCCGTAACGCTCTGGCCGGGTCAGGAAATAATTCTCAATACAAATGTAGGACTTTTACCCGTAAGAATAGGCTTTTCACTGCATGAAAACGGAACAATCGAAACCATAGAGCCGGCATATGAAATTCCTGTTTTAACTCCTATCGGCATTATAAATGCATATGACGAAACCGCCGTCGGAATTATTGGAGATAAAAATTCATTGGAATTTGATGTTGAAGGAAATGTTATTTCGATAATTACCTCAACAAGCAGGATTGCCATTTTCGCTGAGAATAATAAACAGGAAACAGCAGAACCTTCCCTAAAATCCCATCCTCTCGAAGATGACAAATTTATAAAAGAACCTCTTAAAATAGTTTTTGACAATAATATGGTATATTTTTACAATGACATTAAAGATGTAAGACAATATTCTTTAGACTCATGCAAATTTGTGACCATCAATGATAATCCCATTTCTAACATAAGAAATGCCTGCCCAACAGGCGGGGACTGTTTAAAATGCAGTCTGTGCAAATAGATTAAGAAGTTGTTTGCGAGTATTTTTTATAAGCGTCAACCTTTGCAGTCAACACTCTTAAGAAGGCGGCATAGTGGAAACCTTGATGTTAAATTAAAAGTTTTCACCATGCCGCCTTCTTGCAGCATCAAAACACTACTTACATAGTATACAGAACTTCCCTCTACTGGGCAGCCTGTGAATTTTTCTTCTCCTGAACTTTTTTGTTATGATCCGAACAAGCCTTATCAAGACTGTCCTTTATTTCCGCAATATGCTGCGATACCGGTTTGCCCGAGATAAATTCATTGATAAGATTCTTTTCCGAATACCCGTATCCTTCAATGTCGCGAATTGTATAAAAATCCTTCATGGCATCCTCAAATATAGCAAAATCCTCCTGGGTCATTCCGTTTTTGTACATTTGAGTCCTGTCTTCAGTGCAGGCTTCAATCATATAATTTGCAAGTTCCACAGAACCGTCTATAGATTTTGCCCCCTTTGGAACGCAGAAATGATAATCCACAAAGTATGTTTTATCGTGTTTTCCATCCTTTGTTACCCACGGAATGTATCTTATCGTATCAACCGAGTTAGCTCCTGTTGCTGCAACTAAAATGTGCGGCAGAATTTCAAGTCTGAATGCATTTTCGCGTTTTGCTACTCCGCCGGTAGAGTTTGTCATGCCCTTATCATAAACAATAGTTCTTACAAAATTCAGCCAGTCACGCTGCTCCTGGGAATCATACATCCTCGAAACACTATAATCATCGTTCCAAACCAAGCCATACCTGCGGTTTAAGTAAGGTTTTGTCCATACCATCGCCATATTCAGCTGATTTTTTTTCAAATCATCCACCATTTTCAAAAAGCTGTCCCACGACCAATTGCCTTCCTCGTAATACTCGTAAGGAGTTTTAATGCCGTAGTCCTTGTACATATTCTCATTATATACGGCATATAATACGTCACTCATCATAACATTTGAGATGCCATAAGTTTTTCCGTTGTATACGCACGCCTCATCCATAAGCTCTTTTGAGTATATCTTATTGTTTTTGTCTATATAATCATCCAGCGGTTCGAAAACATCCTGCCGAAACACCGCAACAGTAGGCGACATAATGGAAAGCTGAAGATCCCAGACGTCATTTGACGCAATCGCCGTAACAAGCTCCTCATTATTTTTATGTATTACAAAATTTACAACGGCACCGGGATAATCTTGCGAGAATTTATCAGCGCCAATAGAGTAAGAGTTATTGTACGGATCCGTTCTGAGGTCACGGTATGCGCCAACGGTAAATTCCATGCCTGAATAATCTTTCGCAGGCTCCTTTTGTCCTCCGCAGGAAGAAAGAGCCGATGCCGCAACAATCAGCGCAAAAAGAAAAGCTGATTTCTTTATGTACTTTCTCATTTTTGAAAATCCACTCCTTTTGATAAATTGCTAATCATATTAACAAGGTAATAACCTTATTATATCACATATTTATAATTTGTGAAGAATAAATTTAAAGATTTTTATATAAAACATATAATTTTCTTCGACAATAGAGGATTATTTTTTAAAAATGATATAAAAATAACATAATATACTTGTATATTTTTTAGATTTCATGTAAAATATTAAATAGGCAAGAGTTTCTAATACATAGTATTAGACTTGGCACTAAATTATGTAACTTATATTTTTAGGAGGTAGAATCCAATGGCAATAAAGGTTGGTATTAACGGTTTCGGACGTATCGGACGTTTGGTTTTCCGTGCGGCTGTTGAAACCGGCAAGGTTGAAATCGTAGGCATCAACGATCCGTTCATCGATTTGGATTACATGGTTTATATGGCAAAATACGATACGATGCACGGCAAGTTTGCGGCAGACGTGTCTACTGATGGAAAATCCTTAATTGTAAACGGCAAGGCTATTTCTGTTTACGGCTGCATGAATCCTTCGGAAATTCCGTGGTCTGAATGCGGAGCAGAATATGTGGTTGAGTCCACGGGAGTATTCACAACTACGGAAAAAGCATCCGCTCACTTTGCAGGAGGTGCAAAAAAGGTTGTTATCTCGGCTCCTTCGGCTGATGCGAAGATGTTTGTTATGGGTGTAAACAACAACGAGTATACAAAGGATATGAATGTTGTATCAAACGCTTCCTGCACAACAAACTGTCTGGCTCCTTTGGCTAAAGTAATCAATGACAAGTTTGGCATTGTAGAAGGTCTTATGACTACTGTTCATTCAACAACCGCTACCCAAAAAACGGTTGACGGTCCTTCAAAGAAGGATTGGAGAGGCGGACGTGCTGCAGCAGGAAATATAATTCCTTCATCTACTGGTGCTGCAAAGGCCGTTGGCAAGGTTATTCCAGAATTAAATGGAAAATTGACAGGTATGGCTTTCAGAGTTCCCACACTTGATGTTTCGGTTGTTGATTTGACATGCCGTTTGGAAAAGCCGGCTACTTATGAAGAAATCAAGGCTGCCGTGAAAGAAGCTTCCGAAACTTATATGAAGGGCATCTTGGGCTACACCGAAGACGCAGTTGTTTCAAGCGACTTCCTGCATGACTCAAGAACATCTATATTCGATGCTGATGCAGGCATTTCCTTAAACGATAATTTTGTAAAATTGGTATCCTGGTACGACAATGAATGGGGTTATTCAAACAAAGTTGTTGACTTGATCGTTCATATGAGCAGCGTTGATCATAAGTAATTTTAAAAATTTGGAGAATGAGAATTTGCGATTTTAATCGTGGATTCTCATTTATTTTTTTCCGTTTCTTTTTTGGCGTTATGCTTTCTAAATTCATGAGGCGAAATTTGAAATTGCTGATTAAACAATTTTGAAAAGTAATACCCGTTGCAAAAGCCCACCTTTTCACTGATTTGAGAAATGGACTCATTTGTGGATAAAAGCAAAATTTTTGCACGATTGAGGCGTGATTCCGTCCTCACTTTAACAAAGCTCTTTCCATATCGTTCACGCACAAAGCGTTCTACCTGTCGTTCGCTCAATTTTAGCCTTTCTGCTAAATTTTTCAGCGTGATAGTTTTGTATTCAAAGAAAAATGCATTTTCTGTTGTTATAATTCGTTTATCATCCAAAATAGCCGGCGTTTTAAAAAATTTTTCGTCTCCTGCCTGGTAATTTCTCACCATGGAAAGCAAAATCTGTTCAATTTTGTTTTGTATCATATACTGGTATCCTATTCTCTTATTTGACAATTCCGATAGAATTTCTTCAAACAGTTGTTTTATGTTTGTTTTATCTGCTCCGATCCAAAACGTAGTATTTAAAAGACTTTGTGACATACCATCTTTTTTTATCCCCTTGGCTTTAATCAACTCAATCGACAAACAATATTCTTCCAGCAAATGATTTGGGTCTGTAATTTGTTCATGATATACATTAGGTCCCGTCATATAGACAACATTGCTTTGAATAGGGTATATTTCATTATCTAAAACTAATATCCCCTTCCCTCCCAAAGTATAATGCAACTCATAATAACGATGCATATGATTCGGGAAGGATTCTTTAAAAAATTCATGTTTACAGTTTAAAACACAAACATTTACGCTTCCAATTTTAAATTTGATATTTGTCCATTCCCCAAAAGAGTTCATTCTCTTCATCCTTGTCAAATTCAATATTTTCAAAGTATAATATACAATATGTTTCATGATAATGTCAAACAAAAAATCCGACATTTATAAGACAAATATGTCGTATTTATTTGTATAAAAAAATAAATTCAAATGATATACTTAAAACACACAATATGCGAAAGGATTGATTTTTCATATGGAAAAACGTCTGAGAGAAATTGAGAAAACAATACAGAATGGGTATTACAAAGATACCTGGGAATCACTTTCAAACTATGAAGTGCCCAAATGGTACAAGGACTCAAAATTCGGCATTTTTATTCATTGGGGAATCTACTCTGTTCCTGCGTTCGGAAGCGAATGGTATTCGAGAAATATGTATATTCAGGGCTCAAAGGAGTATGCTCATCATATAGAAACTTACGGTCCGCATAAAAATTTCGGATATAAGGATTTTATTCCCATGTTTAAAGCTGAAAGGTTCAATCCTGAGGAGTGGGCAGATTTGTTTGAAAAAGCGGGCGCCAAGTATGTTGTTCCCGTAGCGGAACATCACGATGGATTTCAAATGTATAAAAGCGAATTATCTCGTTTTAACAGCTATGAAATGGCTATGAAACGGGACGTATTAGGAGAGCTTTTTGCTGAATTTGGCAAAAGGGGAATACAAAGCGGAGCATCCAGCCATCGGGTTGAACATTGGTTTTTTATGGGACATGGCAAAGCGTTTGACAGCGATATCAAAGAACCGTTAAAACGCGGCGATTTTTACTGGCCCGCAATGGAGGAACCGAATCATCATGATTTGTACAGCACACCAACCCCAACCAAAGAATTTTTGGAAGATTGGCTTTTAAGGTGCTGTGAAATTGTCGACAATTACAAACCTAAAATAATATATTTTGACTGGTGGATTCAACATTCGGCAGTCAAACCATACCTGAAAAAATTTGCCGCCTACTATTACAACAAAGCCATTGAATGGAATCAAGAAGTGGTCATCAATTATAAGCATGATGCATTTATGTTTGGGACTGCCGTAATTGACATAGAAAGAGGACAATTTGCCGATACAAAGCCTTATTTTTGGCAAACGGATACAGCAGTTGCCAAAAATTCCTGGGGATATACAAAAAACAATCAGTACAAAAAAGCAAAGGATATCTTGTGCGACTTGGCAGACATTGTGAGCAAAAACGGCACTCTGCTGCTTAATATAGGACCTAAGGCTGATGGTACAATTCCTGATGAGGATAAAGCAATTTTATTGGAAATCGGACATTGGCTTAAGATAAACGGGGAAGCAATCTACGGTACAAGGCCTTGGAGAAACTTTGGTGAAGGTCCTTCTAAAATTGAAGAGGGGCAGTTTACCGACACAAAAGACAAAATCTTCACTCATGAGGATATTCGTTTTACCGTAAAAGGAGACTGTCTATATGCCATATTCTTAAATTACCCTGATACCGGTGAAGCAATTATCCGTTCCTTGGCACAACAAGATGCATCAAGATTGCCGCACTTTCATGGAATTATCAGACAAGTATCCGTATTAGGATTTAGCGAAACACCGGTTTGGAAACGCAGCGAAAAAGGCCTTGAAATCAAAACAAATACGGTAAAGAGTGAAAAACCCATTGTTTTTAAAATTCAGCTTGAATAGGAGGTTTACTTGTGTTGTCGGGATTGGCTCTGCTGCTTTTATCAGGACTTTGTCAAGGAACCTTCGGTTTGGGGTACAAACAGTATAAACCGTTTTCATGGGAAGTATTTTGGTTGGTGTACAATGTAATGTGCATTGCAACATCCGTACTGTTTGTTTTTATAACTGCTCCAAAATGGTATTTTGCTTTTTTTAGTATCCCAGCCATATATTTTTTAATACCGCTGCTTTGCGGGATGATGTGGGGGCTGTCGGCAATAGGATTTTCAAAAGGCATAAGCATGATCGGAATGTCCATGGTTTATGGACTGTCCATGGGGATTTCTACGGTTGTAGGTTCGGTTGTGCCTATGTGGATGAATAATAGTTTTCCAAAAGGAATAGCGGCGTTTTTTCTGTGGTGCGGATTAGGGTTTGCAATCCTTGGAGTGCTTATAATTGCTGCGGCGGGAATTATTCGGGAACATTCAAATAACTTTTCAAAAATCGGGATTACTCTTTCCATATTGTCAGGCCTTGGTTCAGGCGCAATGAATATTGGATTTAACGCTTTTAACGTTATCAAGGAGCAATATAAAATCATTGGATATACAAGGTATTATTCTGTCAGCGCCGCACAGTGGCTGCCAATTCTTCTCGGTGGCTGCATAACGGGTGGCGTTTACTGTTTTATTTCCGCTTTCAAGAAAAAAAGCTTTTCCTCTTTTAAAAAAGATGGAGCAATACACAGGTGCATCGTTTTATTTTGTGTGAGTATTGTATGGTATTTGGCACTGTTTCTCTACGGATGTGCTGAAAAAAATTTGGGAGAGTTCGGCAGCGGTATAGGATGGATTTTATTTAATGCTTTATCACTTGCTGTCAGCAGCGCTATTGGGCTGAAAACAGGAGAATGGGAAAATAAAAAAGCAAGAAAATATTTGCTTATTGGAAGTGGAAGCTTGGTTTTATCGTGGGGGATGCTTGTTTTCGTATGAATATTAAATATGGAAGTTCGTAACAATTCGAAAACCAAAAAACGAGTTTACTAAGGATTGTTATTTTAGATCATTTCTTAAAATGACACTATTTTCACAAAATTTTATTCATTCTTCAGTTTTTAAATTATCCGGATATTCCGTAAATCAAGGGATAGTAAAATTCAAACGGCTGTGCTATGTTTTCAAATAACTGCATAGAAGATACAATAAACACTGTAAAAAGTAAAGGAAAACGGCTCAAACCTAGTGTTTGAGCCGTTTTTGTCTGGCAGGGGTACAAGGACTCGAACCTTGGGCACATGGTTTTGGAGACCATTGCTCTACCAACTGAGCTACACCCCTATACAAAATCAACCGCTTGGATATTGTACCACACAGCTAGGTATAATGTCAATACATTTTCCCTAATTTTTTTATTGGTTTTGTTGAAAACACAATGATGGGTTACACTTTTTTCAAAAAAATAAAAATAATCTCCAAATTGCCCTTGTCAAGGTGGA
>JAOAAV010000081.1 GCA_026418715.1 Clostridia bacterium | reverse complement strand
CATGAGCACCGCACAAGCCGCCGGCAAAGGGCTATGGATGAGCGAGGTTGACGGCACATGGAAAGCAGGTACAGATCCGTATATGTATGCGGGACTTGGTCTTGCAAGCAGAATTATGACCGATATTAACGGCATGATGCCGACTGCATGGGTCATGTGGGATATTATTGACATTCACAAAGATTCTACCTTCTCAGGCGAGGAAAACAATGATTTTCCCACAACTTCCGGATTCTGGGGAGTCGGAGTCGCAGACCATGACAAGCAGGAGATTCGAGTATCAAAAAAATACTATGCGTACGGTCAGTTTACAAGATATATCAATCCCGGCAGCACAATTATTTTAAGTAGCGATACAACAAACCATCTGTGCGCATATGACAAGCATAACGGCAGAATTGTAATAGTGGCGTCAAATACTACGGCAAATACCCAAAAAATGAAGTATGACTTAAATCAATTTGTAAATGTAGGTTCAAAAGTTAAGGTTATCCGAACGAGTTCCTCCGAGAACTGGGCACAGCTTGATGATTTGTCAACATCAATGAAAGCTTTTTCGGCAGAGCTTGCACCCAATTCAATTACCACCTTTATTGTTGAACCCGATACCACAAATAAAGAGCTTACTCTTAAAAATAGAAACGGCTATAGTCTTAACGGCATTACAATAACAGATGCTGGAAACGGAAACGTGTTTCTTAAAAAAGGTGATAAATACGTCGCCGTAAATTCCGACAAGTCAATTTCCTTTGCCGATACCGGTTCTCGCTTCACTATGGAAAACTATAATGGATATTATAAATTCAAAGATGCCACAACAGGTGAATATTTAAACGTTGACAACAGACAATTATTAAAAACAGGACAAAACTTCATGCCACCGACAGCACCTGAAGGCAGTGCGGTATTTGTGGCAACGTATGACAAAAGCGGCATATTAACAGATGTGAAAGTAAATCCTTCATCACCGCTTGACATTGCCCAAAATATGCGCTGCTTTGTTTGGAAAAATGATACTCTCTCTCCTGCGGCAAAAAGTGAAGTAATTGAGGATACCAGCAGTAGCTTGTGGGATGTTCAAATTAGTTCGGAAGTTTCTTCAATTTCGATATCTGCAGATAAAAGTTTTGTTTATGCAGGCAATACCGTAAATATGACTTGTTCGCTGCTGCCAAATACCGCAAATCAATCCGTCACTTGGAGCGTTAAAGGAGAGGACGGCATCAGTGAAACCTCAATCGCTTCGATAGATCCGCAAACAGGCGTACTGGCCACCACCAATGCGGGTGTAGTAACCGTAATTGCACGTTCCAATGTTTACGATGGCATTTATTCCTTATACAAGGTTACTATTTACGGCAATAATACGTACTTTACCATTTCAAATAAAAACAGCGGTCTTATACTTCAGCCGCTAAACCGTTCATCCTCTGAAGGCACATCATATGTGCAATGGCAAAACTTGGGCTATGCAACACAACAATTCCAATTAAAGGATGCCGGTGACGGCTTCTACTATATAGTAAACCGCTATAACGGCATGGCAATTTTGGCAAATTCGTCAACCAGCACACTAACCCAAACTGCCTCTTATACAGATAATGATCTTGCAAAATGGAGTTTTACCATTGTAAGCGGTCAGTATGGGAAAATTTTAAATAAGCAGACAGGCAAGGCCATTGACGTAAGCGGTCAAAGCACCGTAAACGGAGGCAGCATTATTCAGTATGCTTACAGCGGCGGAAATAACCAATTATGGTCATTTTCCGAATTTGTTGGCGAACCGACAAGAACGCTTTCCGTAACAGCGGATAATACTCAAGTTAGCATAGGAAGCACTCTGCAGATGAATGCCGTATTCGAGCCTGATAACTGCGAAACATCTGTGCAATGGTCGGTAAGCGATACAGCTATTGCCGAAATCAGCGACAGCGGTCTTTTAACCGGAAAATCAAGCGGGACCGTAACCGTTACGGCAACGTCCACCGTTTATGCGGGTGTCAGCGGGTCGATTGACATTACAGTTCTAAATGCCGGTACCTCCATTATAAAAGCGTGGACAAATAATTTTGACGCCTTAGACCTTAACGGATTTGTGTGCAGCGGCACTGCTACCATAGCAACAAATAACAACTCCACTCCCGCTCTATTTGTACAAAATAAGCTTAACAACACCTCCTCAGGCACGGGTTCAGGCACTGCCTCAAATACACTTGCAAGTGCCCTAACCTGCGGAGAAAATCAATATGTTGATATACAGTTTGATATGTACTGTTCAAATTCAGGGGGAACAGCAAGCTTTCAGTTATATTCGGGCACTACCCCAGTTATCAATATGAGTACAGACAGCTGGACAACGAATCTTACGCTGACACTTGGAAGTACGGCTGTTAACACATCGTCTGTGAACATTGGAAAGCTTCTCAGAAATTCAACAAACACCGGCAGCAGCGCCTATAATGTTTCAAACGGTGCGCATTTCCATATTCAAATTGATTTTGCAAAGCATACCATAAAACTCAATGCCTATAACAACACCTCGACAAGTACAGTGCTTTCATGTGAAGGGACTCTGCCCGAGGAAATAACATCGCTTGACAAAATGGTATTCTCAGCAAATTACACAAGCTGGACTAAATATATGATTGTTGATAATCTTTCAACATATATACTGTCAAATTCATAAAATACGTGAAGGACGTGACGAAATGAAAATTTCGTCACGTCCTTTTTTCATGTCAACAAAATGCCGACAGCAAAAAATACACGCATTTTTTTGGCAAGCAAAAATCCTGCAGAAAACTCTGCAGGATTTTAAAAAATTATTCTTCGATTTCTGATACTGCGCCTGAACCAACTGTTCTGCCGCCTTCACGAATAGCGAAACGAAGACCTTTTTCAATAGCTATAGGAGTAATCAACTCTACCTTCATGTTTACGTTATCGCCAGGCATACACATTTCTGTGCCTTCAGGCAATGAAATAACGCCAGTAACGTCTGTTGTTCTGAAATAGAACTGAGGTCTGTAGTTGTTGAAGAAAGGTGTATGACGTCCGCCTTCTTCCTTTGTCAATACGTAAACCTGAGCCGTAAACTTTGTGTGAGGCTTAATGGAGCCAGGCTTTGCCAAAACTTGGCCTCTCTCGATTTCATTTCTCTGAACACCACGAAGAAGTGCGCCGATATTGTCTCCAGCTTCAGCATAATCAAGAAGCTTTCTGAACATTTCAATACCTGTTACAACAACCTTTCTCGGAGCATCAGTGAAACCAACGATTTCTACTTCCTCAGAAATCTTTAGCTGACCTCTTTCTACTCTACCTGTAGCAACCGTTCCACGACCTGTGATTGAGAAAATATCCTCGATAGGCATTAAGAAAGGAAGATCTGCCTTTCTTTCAGGTGTCGGGATATAACTGTCAACAGCGTCCATAAGGTCAAGAATACATTTATATTCAGGAGCGTTAGGATCTGTCGATGTAGACTCAAGAACCTTCAATGCAGAACCTGATACGATCGGAGTATCATCGCCCGGGAATTCATACTCTGAAAGCAAATCTCTGATTTCCATTTCAACCAATTCCATCAATTCCGGATCGTCAACCTGATCTGCCTTATTCATGAATACAACGATGTAAGGTACACCAACCTGACGTGAGAGAAGAATGTGTTCTCTTGTTTGAGGCATCGGACCATCAGCTGCGGAAACAACGAGGATAGCACCGTCCATCTGAGCCGCACCGGTAATCATGTTCTTAACGTAGTCGGCATGTCCGGGGCAGTCAACGTGAGCGTAGTGACGCTTATCTGTCTCATACTCAACGTGAGCTGTAGAAATTGTAATACCTCTTTCTCTTTCCTCAGGAGCCTTGTCAATCTGGTCATATGCTTCATACTTAGCCTGACCTTTCATAGACAATACCTTTGTGATAGCAGCTGTAAGAGAAGTTTTGCCATGGTCAACGTGACCGATTGTACCAATGTTTACATGAGGCTTGGTTCTTTCGAATTTAGCTTTTGCCATTTTTACATTTCCTCCTTGTATTTATAAACTATTCATAATCACTATTTTACAATTTTTTCTTTAAAAAATCAAGTACTTTCTTCAGCAAAATAAGGAAGCAAAATACACAATTTCAGCATTAATCTCTCTTTGCTCTTTCGCTTATAATCTTTTCCTGAATGCTCTTCGGAACTTCCGCATAATGAGAAGGCTCCATAGAGTACTGTCCTCGGCCCTGCGTTCTCGAACGAAGCTCCGTCGCATAACCGAACATCTCCGAAAGCGGAACCAACGCCTTAATCTGCTGTGCTCCCGTACGCGCTTCCATGCCCTGAATCATACCGCGGCGTGAATTAAGGTCGCCCATAACATCACCCATGTATTCCTCCGGCACTATAACATTCACAAGCATAATTGGCTCCTTGATAACAGGATCCGCCTTTCTCATACCTTCCTTAAACGCCATGGATGCGGCAATCTTAAATGCCATTTCAGATGAGTCAACTTCGTGATACGAACCATCGTACAACGTAACTCTCACATCAACAACATTATAGCCTGCCAAAACACCCGACTGCATAGCTCCCTGAACACCCGCATCAACTGCAGGAATATATTCCTTGGGAATTACACCGCCAACGATTGCATTCACAAACTCATAACCTTTGCCTTCCTCAAGTGGCTCAAGCTTAAGAAGTACGTGTCCGTACTGACCCTTACCGCCGGACTGACGGGCATACTTATGCTCAACATTTACTTCTCTTCTGATTGCCTCACGATATGAAACCTGAGGAGTGCCGACATTTGCCTCAACCTTGAATTCACGAAGAAGTCTGTCAACGATAATTTCAAGATGAAGCTCTCCCATACCTGCTATAATGGTCTGGCCTGTTTCTTCGTCAGTATACGTTTTAAATGTCGGATCTTCTTCTGCGAGCTTTGCAAGAGCAATACCCATCTTCTCCTGTCCTGCTTTCGTTTTCGGCTCAATTGCCACACGAATAACAGGCTCCGGAAAGTTCATAGACTCCAATATGATAGGATGCTTCTCATCACAAAGTGTATCTCCTGTTGTTGTGTTTTTAAGACCTACTGCAGCAGCAATATCTCCCGAATAAACCATATCGATATCTTCTCTGTGATTTGCGTGCATCTGCAATATACGACCCAAACGCTCCTTATTTCCTTTGGATGCATTCAAAACATAACTGCCTGAGCTTATTGTTCCTGAATATACTCTAAAGAAGCAAAGCTTTCCTACAAACGGGTCGGTCGCAATCTTAAACGCCAATGCCGCAAACGGCGCATCGTCGGATGAAGGTCTTTCGTCCTCCTCGCCCGTGTCTGGATTTACACCCTTGATATTTGCCACATCAACAGGCGACGGCATATAATCAATAACAGCATCCAAAAGCATCTGAACGCCCTTGTTTCTGTAAGAAGTACCGCAAATAACGGGAACAATCAAGTTATCGATCGTAGCCTTTCTCAAGGCTTTCTTCAATTCCTCAACCGTAATCTCCTCGCCCTCAAGATACTTCATCATAAGCTCTTCATCGGTTTCGGCAATCGCTTCTACCATATTCGCCCTGTACTCCTCCGCCTGCTCAAGCATATCTGCAGGAATATCCTCTTCGCGAATGTCTTTTCCTAAATCGTCATAGTAAACCTCAGCTTTCATCTTCATGAGGTCTATAATGCCCTTGAAGGTGTCCTCAGCACCGATTGGAAGCTGTATCGGAACGGCATTTGCCTGCAAACGCTCCTTAATCATAGCCACAACCCTGTAAAAATCGGCGCCCATAATGTCCATCTTGTTTACATAAACCATACGTGGAACATTATAATCGTTCGCCTGTCTCCATACAGTTTCTGACTGAGGCTCAACACCCCCCTTTGCACACATAACCGTAACGGAACCGTCCAAAACTCTAAGTGAGCGCTGAACCTCAACCGTAAAGTCAACGTGTCCGGGAGTATCTATAATATTTATTCTCTTGCCCTTCCATTGGCAGGTGGTAGCTGCGGAAGTAATGGTAATTCCACGCTCCTGCTCCTGCGCCATCCAGTCCATGGTAGCCGCGCCTTCATGCACTTCACCGATTTTATGAGTACGTCCGGTGTAGAACAGAATTCTTTCCGTAGTTGTTGTCTTACCTGCGTCAATGTGGGCCATAATTCCTATATTTCTTGTGTTTTCCAATGAAAACTCTCTACCCAAAATGAAATTCCTCCTTTCCTGATATCTTTCATTTTGACATTTACAAAACAACTAATATCCTAAAATCATAAGCAAAATGACTTTGCCCTAATCGTGTTTTCAAAATGCCAAACAAATTCCGTTAAACAATAAAAAACAGCCAAGGCTGTACTCACGTACGCCAAGGACGTTTTCACACAGCACATTAAAAATTTTATACAAAGAACTACCAGCGGTAATTTGCAAACGCTCTATTTGCTTCCGCCATCTTGTGCGTATCTTCTCTTTTCTTTACCGCACCGCCTGTTCCGTTGACAGCATCCATAATCTCGTTGGCCAAACGCTCCTTCATGGTCTTTTCATTTCTTTCCCTTGAATAGCGTGTAAGCCATCTAAGACCCAATGTCTGACGTCTTTCCGGACGCACTTCCATAGGAACCTGATATGTCGCACCGCCGACACGTCTTGCCTTTACCTCAAGCACGGGCATAATCTGATCCATAGCCTTTTGGAAGACCTCAAGAGGATCACTGCCTGTTTTTTCACGGATAATATCGAACGCATCATAAACAATCCTTTGCGCAACACCCTTTTTCCCATCCAACATAATGTTATTGATAAGCTTTGTTACAACAACACTGTTATAGATTGGATCCGGTAAAACCTCTCTTTTCGCAATAAAACCTTTTCTTGGCACTTTTCTTCCCTCCTTCATGATTAATCATAATCACAGGTACTCAGCTTTTTGCTGTCGTGCAGAATACGAATCTATATTTTACAAGATATAACCCGATAAGCCGCACTAATCATGTGATTTTGTTTTTGCCGAATTCATATTGAATTCAACAGCTTACTTCTTTTCCGGTTTTGGTCTTTTGGCACCGTATTTGGATCTGCCCTGCATACGCTTTGCAACACCCTGAGCATCAAGAGTTCCTCTTACGATGTGGTATCTTGTACCCGGAAGGTCTTTTACTCTTCCGCCTCTTATGAGAACAACACTGTGCTCCTGCAAATTATGACCGATACCAGGAATATACGCTGTTACCTCGATACCGTTTGTCAGTCTTACTCTGGCAATCTTACGAAGCGCAGAATTAGGCTTTTTCGGAGTAGCTGTTCTAACAGCCGTGCATACACCTCTCTTTTGCGGAGAACTTTGGTTTGTGGTACGTTTTTTCAGTGAGTTCAAGCCTTTTTGAAGAGCCGGAGCCGTTGACTTTTTCTCAACTGTTTCTCTACCTTTTCTGACCAATTGATTAAATGTTGGCATACCGTGTTACACCTCCTTTGATTTCAATATAACGGGATTTTAAAAATCCACTTTATTATTATACGCATGAAAATGCGATATAACCAAAATTAAAGTTTTCTTTTGCTCTGAAAGCTACTTTAAAACCACCGCACAGGACGCTCTTACCTCTATACCACACATCTTCCCAAGCTCCTGCATGGTATCCACACATTCAAAAGGCACGCTCTTTTCCGTGCACAACTCTTTTACGGGAACGCTTATTTTCTGTTCAGAGTCCATCGCCAAAAAAACCTTTTTTGCACGATTTTCGGCAAGCGCACGCATAGTTTGCTTATATCCCACATGCAAAGCGGCCTTTTCCATGTCTGAAATCATAATATTTTTTCACGCTCCATTTCCGTATTGGCCGATTTCTCACCAGCGTACATAAGTATATCAAAAAACACAGATGGATGTCAATAGCTTTACCTGTTTTTTACGGATAATTTTTTATGCTGCACATACGTACATTTGAAAATTTCAAAAAGATAATAAAAGTCATGTAACTATAAACATTGCCCTCTTCACCGATGAACATACTCTACACTCCATCAAAAAATCTGCTAATCATTTATCTTCCAAAATTCTGCCTTTACCTTGTTTTCCGTAACCTTTACGGCAATTTTTATCTTAAAATCGGTGTTATTTTTAAATTTTAAATCCATAGTTGGGTAATTTACAGTGGAATCCTTTCCCTTTTTTATATATCCTACCCCTATATCATGCTGATGCCGCTCTATAATTTCAAGTCCAGCCTTTTTTGCGGTATTGTATATGGTTGTGCTGACTTGGCATACACCTCCGCCTATCCCTTCTTCATGCTCCTTTCCAACAAGTATTGGAGCAATCTTGTACCCTTTTTGTTCCGTTCTTTCTCCCACTATTTTATTGAACGAAAAAATTTCTCCGCTTTTTAATACCGTACCGTCAATTGCCCGTGCCGCCAATTTAATATTTGAAACTCTGTCTGACTCTTTGTCTTTAATTGAAGTGGAAAATTCTTTGAGCAATGTTTCGCTGGGTGTGGGAGCTGTGGTGGGTTTTTGTGTTTCGGAAGGCGCAGCGCTTGGAGATGATACGGTAAAGTTTTGTTTTTTATATTCCTCGTTACCCTCACTATTATTGCCCGCACAAGAAGCCAATAAAGCAACAACAATTATTCCATACATGCCTTTTTTCACATCGAAAGCCTCCTGTCAAAATTATTTGCATTATTTAGTTTTTCCACTTTAAATTATTGTATTTATCCGCTTGAAAATATTTAAATTCAACCTAAAAAGCCCCATAAATCCACAATATGGCTTTATGGGGCTTTTATCAGCTATTTATTGTTACATTTGTTACAACGCTTGTTGATGTAAAGCTTCCTTTTAGCGTACCTGCGGTATATGTACCTCCGCTGTACAATCCGTCAGCCGCTGTTCCTGAATAAGAGCCTCCGCTGTATATTTTATAGGCAGAGCCTGAGGATATGTTGGGAGAACACACAACAACAGCCGCATACGCTTTGGACGGTTTAAAAGTTAAAATACTTGCCCCAGACGAATTTGTTATTGTAAACAACGTATTTGCAGCCTGCGTGGAACGGTAAGTTACTGAAACCGATCTTTGTGTAGATGATGTGCTCGGGGCCTGCACCATTCCTGAGCTTCCGGCAGCCACCAAAAGTCCTCCGCTTACCACAAAAGTACCGTCATAATCAAGTGCGCCATTGTCATTTGCGGTAGGGCCGTTCACCAGCACCGTTCCCGCGGTCATTTTTATGCTTCCATTTGCATCGAGCCCATCGCCTGTTGAATCAACCACCAGGTACCCGCCGGAAATATTTATCAGACCGTTGCCGCTCCCCGTACTTTGCCCAGGCACACCCATACCGCCCGTACTGACATTAGACTGATCCACTCCTCCCGCAGCGTTGACTCCGTCATCAGATGCTGTAAGATGTGTAGTTCCGCCAGCAATGTTGATAGTTAATGCTTCTATTCCCTCGTAGCATTTATTAATGTTGATAACCGAACTGCTTTGAATATTCGCCGTCGTATCCGCATGCACTCCGTCATCAGCAGTCCAAATTTCTAGGCTGCCGCCGGATATAGTCACTACTCCGTTTGAGTGCACCGCATCATCGCATGAATTAATGGAGAAGGTTCCTCCGGTAATATTAACACTGCCGACGCCTTTTAAGCCCTTGGAACTCTCATCGGTGGCAGTTGCGCTATATCCGCCACCAGTCAGCAAAGTAATATTTCCGCCCGATACGGTAAGTGTCGTTTCCGCCTGAATACCATCCTGCGCTGACGTTATATTCAGCGTTCCGCCGGTAATGTCAACCGTCCCTGTTTCACAGTTTATCCCGTCTTCCGAACAGCTTGCAACCGTGCTCCCACCCGATATGCTAACCGCCGTAACCGCCTGAACCGCATCCTGAAGAGCCGTAATGCTTATTGTGCCGCTTTCTATGCTGACAACACCATAACCCGCACCATCGGTACTGTCTGATTTTATTCCGTCCTGCTGTGATGCAACGGTTACGACGGCATTTTTTAAGGTTACACTGTCATTTCCCTTCAGAGCATTGTTTACGGCATCTACGGTTACTGTGCCTCCGCTTATTGTCAGACTGTCCTTAGATCCTATTCCGTTATTGTAATTGGCATATACATTTAATGTTCCGTCACCCTTGACTGTAAGATTTCGTTTTGCAAATACGCAGGCATTCGGTTCATCTTCACCATCCGCATAGGCGTAAGTTTGTGCATCGGTAAATTTGTTTATCGTGCCCGACGCAAGCGTAAGCGTTATATTTCCATCCGCTCCGAAAAGCGGTCCGCTTGTCGAACACGAAACATCCACACCGTTTAAAACCAATTCAACCTCGTCTGTATTTGAAGGGGTATTTACAATTATTTGCCCGTCTGTCAAGCTCCCCTCAAGCGTATATGTCCCCGCCGCCGAAATAGTCAATACCGTTCCGCTCACCGATGCGCCCGAAATTCCCGATGCGTCAATAGATGTTCCGTTTAGATGAATTATTCCGTCGCCGACAACAGCTTCCTCTTCACTTTCGTATAAAAATGCTTCAGCCAGCGGCAGCACGGTAAGACTCCCGCTTTCATCTCCCTGCCATACATAGCCTCTCAATATTTCATTTTCACCAAGGGTCATCGTATTTTCAAATGCAAACTCCTGTGTACCCGTATTTGACGAATCCAGGCTATTTGAAGATATACATACTGAAACCAGCTTGTTGTCTGCATCATAAACCGCTGCAATGCCTCTTGCCGTGCCGGAAATCGTCCCGCTTACATCAACCGTCATGCTTTCCACCACGTCGCTGACAACATTTATCCCGCTTATAGCTACCGGAAATCCTTCCGTTTCTTCCTCAACTCCCCATACTCCATCGCTTAAACAACGAGGTTTTACCTGTTCAAGAACTTCATCTGAAATTCCCGTGCTGCTGACAGAGGTTGTCCTGTAATCTATGATTTCAAAATCCTTGCTGTTGTCGTCGGTATCTGCAAAGCTTAGTCTTCGAGCCGTTTTTTGCTTTGAAATTCCCGCAATCGCAGTACCCTCCGCATAATCCGTCGTGCCCGCACCCACAAGGTCAATAACGCCTTCAGCCGACGTGGGTGAACTTGTCGTAAGCAGTGTTTGATTGCTCACCAATGCGACTTTAAATGCGTCATTGCTCATTTTACAGCCAGACCAATCCATATCGTAGTTTGTTATCCAATAGCGGGTCGTAGAAGTACTGTCCGCCGAATAGCAGCGAATCAAAAACGATGTATGCGATGGTATGACATTGCCCGTCAAGTCAAGCTTTATCCAGCTTGTGCCGCTTGAGGCATACTGAATTGAATAGGCCGACAAATCCACATCCCCCGCCGTTGGATTATACAACTCTATGAAGCTGTGGGAAATCGCCGCATCCGTCTTAGCCGCTCTTCCATACACCTGATTGATTATCACATGGCTGACACTATCCGCAGAAACAACTAAGGGTTTTTGTGGCAAATATGCGCTCCAAAACAAAAAAGCAATTAAAACCGCCAAACCTTTTTTCATGGATACTACCTCTTTTCAAATATTTTTGAGTCTCCACTATTTTCTAAACTATCCGCAGGGATTATATCATACCAAGCTTAAATCAATCTTAAATTCTTTTAAATTTACACAAATTTTACTTCAATGCGGTATAAACTCGCTACAAATCCCTCCCGTTTGTTCTAATAACATCTTTGTACCAATATGCAGAGTCTTTCAAAATTCTTTTCTGCGTTTCATAATCCACATATACAAGTCCGAAACGCTTCTGATAGCCTTCCGCCCATTCAAAATTATCCATTAGCGACCACTGAAAATACCCTCGTATATCCGTCCCCTCATCCGCACACTTTTTAAGCTCGGACAAATATCTTCTCAAAAATTCAATTCTCTGCGGGTCATGAACCATCCCGTCGCTGCTTATTACGTCCGTATTTGCCATACCGTTTTCGGTTATATATATCGGCTTTTTATATCTTTTGTAATAAAATTTCGGCCCCCAATAAAGCGCTTCCGGAGTTATTTCCCATCCCATTGTGGTCTGTTCAAAACCTATTTTTTGTTTTTCCTTGCCTCCCAAATAAATATTTACCCCCAGGAAATCTATAGGTTCTGAAATAATTTTCATATCCCCTGTTTTTATCTTGATTTTCCCCTTTTCAAACGCACTCAATATCTCATCGTCATATTTTCCAAAAAATATCGGATCAACCCACATGGCATTGCCCCAATAATGCGGGTCATATACGCGAAACATCTCCCTGTACGCCTCATCCTCTTTTAGCGGCGTACTCGGAATTTTAACTTCACCTACGGGAGCATAGCCTATATTCGGCTTTGTTTTCGCGTGGGAACGAATTGTCTGCACAGCCATACCGTGCGCCAAGAGAGCATTGTGCGCAGCAAGCAGAACTTCCTCCTCAGATAGCTTAAGTCCAGGGGCGTGCACTCCCGTACCGTATCCCAAGCCTATAAAGCACAGCGTTTCATTCATTGTCATCCAATCTGAAACTCTGTCGGAAAACAAATCCATAACAACCTTCACATACTCGGCAAACCATTTAGGGCTGTCAGGACTCAGCCATCCTCCTTTTCTGTAAAGCGCAAGCGGGTAATCCCAGTGAAAAAGAGTAACATACGGTCGTATTTTGTTTTTCAAAAGCTCATTTATCAAATCATCATAAAAAGCTACCCCTTTCGGATTAATCTTGCCAAGTCCATCCGGCATCAATCTGCTCCATGAAATAGAAAACCGATAAGCATCCACCCCGATTTCCTTCATTATTTTGATGTCCTCTTTGTACCTGTTGTAGTGGTCGCACGCTACTTTCCCGTCATGCCCAAACTGTACTGCGCCGTCCTTTCGACAAAACATATCCCAGATGGTATCGCCTCTGTCTTCGTATCCGCCTTCAATTTGAAATGCCGCCGTTGCCACGCCCCATTTAAAATCTTCTCCAAAACCCATTGAAAAACACTCCTTTTCCTGATAATGTGAACTCTTTGTGATTTATGCTTAAATTTACTTGCCATTTTCAGTTTTTTTTATTATAATATACTGTATGTTGTTGTGTCCAGCGTATTACATAAAATGCGGAGGTCAAATATGAAAAAACCGTGCAATATACTTCTATCACTTATGCAGCTTAATATCGGCGGTGCTGAAACGCACGTTGTTGAGTTGGCAAAAGAGCTTTCCCGCAGGGGACATACCGTGATTGTTGCTTCAAACGGCGGCGTTTATACGCAGGAGCTGGCACAGGCAGGCATTAAGCATTATATTGTACCGCTTCAGAATAAAAATCCGTTTAATGTCTTAAAGGCTTTCAAAACGCTTAGAAAAATCATTATTGACGAGAAAATAGATATAGTGCATTCTCATGCCAGAATACCATCCTTTATTTTGGGTAAGCTGCGTCTTTTCATGAAATTCCCCTTTGTCACAACAGCACATTGGGTTTTTACTACAAAATACGGTCTGAAGTACATAACTGACTGGGGGCAGAAAACTATCGCTGTAAGCGAGGACATAAAAACCTATCTCATGGTTAACTATAAAATTCCTGAATCTGATATAAAGGTTACCATAAATGGAATTGATACGGATAAATTTTCTCCCGATACCGATACTTCTGATGTAATGCAATCCTTTAATCTTTCGGAAGATGATAATATTATCGTTTATGTGAGCCGATTAGACGAAAGCCGAAGTTTGGTTGCAAAACAGCTTATTGAACTCATTCCGGAACTTAATGAGACGATCGAAAATTTAAAGCTTGTCATTGTCGGCGGCGGGGATGACTATGAGAATATTTGCTCCCTTTCCAGTGCGGTTAATGAAAAGCTGCAAAAAAAATCCATAATTTTAACAGGCGCACGTACCGATATAAATAAATTTGCCGCATTAGGAAGGGTTTTTGTGGGTGTGAGCAGAGCGGCGCTTGAAGCAATGGCATCGGCAAAGCCCACCATTATAGCAGGAAATGAGGGGTATATCGGTCTTTTTAACAAAGATAAGCTAAAAGAGGCTGTTGATACGAACTTTTGCTGTCGGGGCTGTGAAGTTTCTTCAGCAAAACTCTTGAAAAGAGATATTCTCGCTGTTTTTGCCATGAGCGAGAACGAAAGAAAAGCACTCGGGATGTTCGGGAGAGAATTAATCAAATCCGATTATTCTGTCGCAAAAATGACAGACGATACCGTTGAAGTTTACGAATCTGTGTTAAAATAAGGAGGTGCTCACTATGAATGAAGTTTTAATTTCGGGGTATTACGGCTTCAAAAACAGTGGTGACGACGCACTTCTCCTATCCATAATACAGGAACTTAGAAAACACAAGGGGGATATTCATATTTCGGTGCTCTCCGCAAATCCCAAAGAAACCTCGGAAATGTACGGCATAGAAGCTGTAAGCCGTATAAATCCGTTTCACATAATGGGGAAAATGAGAGAAGCCGAACTTTTTATTTTGGGGGGAGGAACGCTGATACAAGATGGTACCAGCACAAAGTCCCTGCTTTATTATTTGGGGATGATTTTGCTTGCAAAAATATTTAGAACCAAAGTAATGCTCTATTCAAATGGAATTGATCCTCTTTTGCATAAAACTAATGCCTGCTTTGCAAAATTTGTGCTCAACAAGGTGGATGTCATTACACTTCGTGATGAAGCGTCCTTAAACGAACTTAACAATATGGGTGTGGACAGGCCGAAAATCCGTCTTACGGCAGATCCGGCTTTTATGCTGCAGGCTGCACCTCCCGAAACGGGCAAAAGGATATTGAAAAATTTTGAAGTTGACATGACGAAAAAGCTCTTGTGCGTTTCCGTTCGTCCTTGGGCAAATCTTGGAGAAGGGTTTGAGGATATTGTCGCAAAAGCGGCGGATTATGCCGCGTCTCAATACGGCTTTTATACCGTGTTCTTGCCCATGCAATATCCCAAAGATGCCGTAATATCACGTCGGATTGCGGAAAAAATGAAAAATAAATCTTGTGTACTGGATATGCGGCTGTCTGCCGAAAACACGCTTTCGGTTATAGGAAATATGGATTTGTGCATCGGTATGAGGCTTCATACCCTCATTTATTCCGCCTCACAAGGGGTACCCTTTATCGGACTCGTATATAACCCGAAGGTAAACGGCTTCATGGATTATATGAAACAGTCGCTTTATGAAAATGTGGAAAACATAAGCCTTGATATGCTAAAAAAACTGATTGACAGTTGTATGTCAAATTATAAAAATATTAAAGAAGAGCTTTGCGATACCATACAAATTCTAAAGGACAGGTCAGAGCAGAATGCAAAATATGCGGTTGCACTGCTGGAAAATAGAGAAACGGAAGTGTAAGACATTGAATAAATCAAATAAAATGCTAAAGACGGCAAGTTTTATGACAGTTGCTACTCTTTTAGCTAAAATGTGCGGCATGGCACGTGATATGATTATCGCAAGCTTTTATTCATTAGGTTCAGAAAATGTGGCGTTTTCTACTGCCGCCCGAATTCCCACCCTGCTTTTTGACGTTGTGATAGGCGGAGTTATCTCTGCTACGTTTATCCCCGTATTCAATAGCGTGCTTGAGTGCCGCTCCAAAGATGAGGCTATGGATTTTGCAAACAAATTTATCACAATGATTACATTGATAACCGTTTGCCTGTCGATTGCTGGATATGCTTTTTCGGATACGCTGGTTTACATTCTCGGTCCAGGTTTGAATCCCGATACCCACAACTTGGCACGAGAGCTTTCAAACATTATGTTCCCGATGATTATTTTCACGGGGCTTGCTTTTTCTTTTGTCGGGATACTGCAGTCTTTCGGGGAGTTTAACATTCCTGCCATTATAAGTCTTGTATCTAATCTGGCTATTATTTTGTATTTTGCAATATTTAAAAATAGATTCGGCATTCACGGGCTGGCCGTCACCATGCTGGTAGCTTGGAGTTTGCAAATGCTCATACAAGTACCGTCACTTCGCAAATTAGGATTTAGGTACAAGCCTTCCTTAAAACTCAATGACCCTAATATCAAGCACGCATTGGTGCTCGCCGTGCCTATGCTTGTAAGCACATGGGTACAGCCCCTTTATACGATAGTAAATACACGTCTGGCATCAGGGCTCAATGGCGGAGGCGCTATTGTAGCATTGGATCTTGCAAACAAGCTGTATATTATGATTGTTGGGATATTCTCTTTTGTGGTGACGAATTTGATTTTCCCAAAGCTTTCAAAAGCCAATTCTTTGAATAACAATTCGGAAGTGAAAGGACTTATTGTGACTTCGCTCAAAGCGATTTCAATTATCATATTTCCTCTTATGGCAGGCTTTATCATCCTTGCAAGACCAATTACGGTCATCATCTATGAGCATGGAATTTTCGATAAGTCCGCCACGTCCCTAACCTCCATGGCTCTTATGTGCTATTCATTCGGGATGATAGGAATGGCCGCAAATGAGATTTTAAGCAAATCCCTTTTTTCCATGCAGGATTCAAAGACTCCCATGTTTACGGCACTTTCGAGCATGGTTATAAATATTGTTTTGGCATATAGCCTGTCGCATTTTTTAGGGGTCGGCGGCTTGGCTCTCGCCTCTGCGTGCGGGTCTACGGCAAATGCAATTTTAAATTATATTTTCGTAAAGAAAAAATTCGGCAGACTTTTTGAAAAAGAAGATTTTATAAGCCTTTCAAAAACACTTTTATCTGCCCTTATCATGTCGGGCATCGTTTTTGTGCTGTACGTCTTTTTGCAAAATAATGTTGAAGATGGTTTTCTTGGGAATTTAATAATAGGTGCAAGCTGCGCCGTAGTAGGTATTATCTCATATTTTGCCTTTTCTTATATACTGGGAGTAGTTGAGATAAAACAGCTGACAGATGACTTTCTCAAAAAATGATATTTTATACTTGCCGATAGGAGGGTTTTTATGCAAAGTGCAATCTTATCTTTTTTAGGATATCTTTTTTCGTCCGCATGGGCGGCATTTAAAAGAAGCGGTACATATGCTCTTTTTGACAGAGTGTACTCTTCTATTTCGTCCGCATGGCAAAAAAGTGCTATTGTAAACACATTAAAAAAGGATGCCGATACGGATGGTATTTCAAGAGAGAGCGTCACGTACAAGATTTTTCATCTGCCTTTCTCTTTTATGAATTTCTTAAAGAATACCGCTGGAGATTGGGCAAAAAAAAGCATTTCGGAGAGCTTTGTCATTTCTTTATGTAAAACTGTTCTCCATAATATGCTGGCGCTTAACACACGGTTTCTAGGAACAATGCTACTTGCCGCAGCTGCTGCAAGAATGCTTTCAAAGCTTCTTCTCTATCACGCTGTCAGCGGGAAATTCGTTCTCATAGGCGGTTTTTTAAGTTTTCTATTATGCCTTACGAACTTTAATTTTACTTCATTTCTTGAGCATAGTGCACTTGTTGGTGTTGTTCAAAAGCTTTTCAAACTCAATGTCCGCTTTGACTTTTACAAGGAAAGGGCGACACACGGAAAAATTCGGCTTGCAGCCGCAATTTTTATCGGGGCGGCTTCGGGAATTTTAATTCATAAATCCGTATTGCTTGCAATGGCTTTTCCTTTGGCTATTTTTGTTTTATTCGTCACATTATATGCACCTATTGCAGGAATATATCTTGCGGTCTTTTCGGCTCCCTTTGTCCCTACAATGGCGCTTGCCGCACTGTGCCTGCTGACTCTTTTCTCGCTTTTGATAAAAAGTGTAACTACGTCTTATTTTAGATGGAGATTTGACGCTATGGGGGTCGGAATTATATTTTTGCTGCTGCTATTTTTCGCAAGCTCGCTTGCTTCATTCTCTCCCTCAGGAAGTCTTATGGTATGGTCAATGTATTTTGTGTTCATGACGTTCTATTTTGTAATCATCAACACGGTCAAAACAAAAAAGCAACTCTTTGGACTACTTAAAGCATTTGCAATCGGCGGCGCTTTTGTTGCATTTTACGGCATTTTGCAGTATGTATTCGGCTGGAACACAAAAAATGCATGGATTGATACGGCTATGTTTGAAGACGCCACGATGCGTGTTTACTCTACCTTGGAAAATCCGAATGTTCTTGGAGAGTATTTGTTGTTGGTGCTTCCCATCTCAGCAGGATTTTTGTTTTTCTATAAGGAAAGGGAAACTTGGCTTGCAAAGGCTGTGTTTGGAATTATTACAGCAATGATTTTCGTCTGCCTCATACTGACACAGTCGAGAGGCTGCTGGCTCGGGTTTATTCTCGGCACAGTAATTTTTATTACTTTTGTAAACGGCAGACTCTGGGGACTTGTACCCGTTATTCTTTGCATACTTCCGCTCGCTGTGCCCCAAACGATTGTACATCGCTTGATGAGCATAGGCAATATGTCGGATTCATCAACATCATACAGGGTTTATATTTGGCTTGGCACAATTTCCATGCTTAAAGATTTTTGGATCGGCGGTATCGGTATGGGCGAGAAAGCGTTTAATTGCGTTTATCCCTTTTATTCTTACAATACAATTGTAGCTCCGCACTCTCACAATTTGTTTCTGCAATTTATGACAGAATCGGGAATTGCCGCTCTTTTGGCTTTCATTGTCCTGATGGTTATCTTCGTGAAGAAAATGATTGTAAGCTATCATTACGGAAAGAAAAACGACGCATCATCCATTATGTCAATAGCTTTCATAAGCGGGGTGTCGGCTTTTCTCCTGCAAAGTTTGTTTGATTATACTTTTTATAATTATAGAGTTATGGCAATGTTCTTTATGTTTTTAGCATTTGGAATGAGTCTTAAATACATTGTAAAAGTAGGTGGTATTGTTGATAAAATTAATTGAAGTATCCAGCGATACAAATATCGGGGGAGCAGGTAAATGTCTGCTTACTCTTGCAAAGGAATATGATAGGGAAAATTTTGATATGACGGTAGTTCTGCCGAAAAACAGCCTTCTGAAACCACATTTGGATTCTTTGGGCGTAAAGGTAGTTGAAATTGACGCAATTGCCGACAAGTCATTGGATTTATCAGCAATATCTAAACTGACGTCGCTTTTTAGAAAACTTCAGCCTGATATTGTTCATACCCATGCGAGTATGTCCGCACGAATTGCCGCAAAACTTGTCGGTGCTAAAATAGTATATACCCGCCACAGTGTTTTCCCGCCTCCTGCCTCTATATCAAAAGGATTTGGCAGAGTAATAAACGGAGTCATAAACAATTTCTTGAGTGATGAAATTATTGCGGTTGCTGAAGCGGCAAAAGAAAATCTCATTGCTACAGGTGTAAGCGAAAAGAAAATAACTGTTATTTTAAACGGTGTGCAGGGGCTCTCACCTGCAACCGTTGAGGAAAAAGACAGGCTTTTTGAGCGTTTCGGCATAAAAAAAGGGCAGAAAGTCGTGTCTATTATTGCAAGACTCGAAGATATAAAAGGCCATGACTATTTCATAGACGCCGCAGATATCCTGCTAAGTCGCGGGCTTGACGTTAAATTTTTCATAGCCGGAACAGGATCTTATGAAAAACACTTAAAGGAAAAAGTCCAAAGTATGGGTCTTACCGAAAATGTAGTTTTTACAGGTTTTTTGCAGGATGTAGAAAGTCTTATGAACATTACGGATGTGCAGGTAAATGCCTCTTTCGGCACAGAGGCAACAAGTCTGGCACTGCTTGAGGGAATGAGTTTGGGAATTCCCGCCGTAGTTTCGGACTTTGGTGGAAATCCAGGGGTAATCAAAAACGGAGAAAACGGCTTTGTAGTCCCAAAACAGAACTCTTCTGAATTAGCGGACGCAATCTTCAAACTCTTATCAGACGATAATATCTACTCAAACATGAAAAAACGCGCAATTGATATTTTTAACAATGTTTTCACATCCGAGAAGATGACAAGAAACACGGAAAAACTTTATATGCAAGTACTAAACGGTTAAAAAGCTTTGAACTTATCACCAAAAGGAAGGAATGATTATAAAATGAGCGAAAATAAAATTAAATTCAATATTATAGATTTTTCCATAGTTCTTTTTATATTGGCGGCTTTGATATTCGGGGGAATGCATTTTTTGTCCCCCAAAGTCAACAAAGTCAACACAAAAACAATAGAATATACGGTATTGCTTGCGGAAAAAAGCAATTTCTTCGCAGACGCACTAAAAATCGGTGAAACCGTTACTATAAGTACAGAAAGCAAAGACAAAGCAACGATTATAGATGTCAAAGAGTCACCTGCCAAAATTTTGACCTTTGACAGTATAAACGGGAAGTACAGATATGAAGAAAATGAAAACAAATCAGACGTGCTCGTAACTTTGAAAGGTACGGGAACGGAAACGGATACTATGATTAAAATCGGAAATACTCCCATCAAGGTTGGAAAAAGCGTGGCAATTAAAAGCAGCAGTTATTCTGCAAAAGGATATATTGTTGATTTAAATGTGAAGTAAAAGGAGAGTATAATCATGATTTTAGATAGAAACGGAAAATTGTTCGGAAAAATCAGCATTGTGGATTTAGGAATTATTTTAGCTGTCATAGTTATCGCTTTTGGCGCTGCAAATCGTTTTTCGGGGGCGGGTAAAATCAGCACAGAAACGACAAGGGTTAAATTTGTGGTCAAGGTTGAAAATGTACGTCAATATACCATTGATGCATTGGAGAAAAAGGGTATTGTTACGGATTCCAAGTCAGGAGCGAGAATAGGTGAAATTACAGATATTCGGGTGGAGAATGCTGAGTTTGTCGCTATGGATGCAAAAGGAAATCTCGTAAACACTCAGGTTCCGGAAAAATACACGGCGTTTGTAACAGTTGAAGGTGAATTTAAAAAGGGCGAGGAAGGATATATTACGGCCGATACGCAAGGTCTTTTTATTGACCATGACTATAACTTGGTCACCAAATACGTTTCAACAACCGGTGTTGTTCAAAGCATAGAAGAAATTGGGAAAGAATAATCTATAAAAATACTGCGAAAAGAACATCATATGTTCTTTTCGCAGTATTTTTATATAGCCTAATCTATGAATAAATGTCTCGGAAGTCCATCCACCATAAACGGTGACAATTCTCCTATAATAAGCGGCCTTGCATATTCCACAAACTTTTTAGAAACATATGTCCCGTCATCGGTAATCCATTCGTCCGGCACAACCTTTTCAACGTTTGCGACCAAGTCAACATCGCACGAGGAAGTAATTATCTGATACGGCATATTAGATGTTCTCTCAAATGTAACCATTTTCCCCGTTTTCCCTTCCAATGCCAGTCGAACAGCATCAGATCCCGCTACAAACGCCTCCGTAATATCTCTGCGTGACACCATGTGTGAGGCACACCTTTGCAAAGTGGAAAATACAATACCTCTTGACTTTATTCCCGTTTGTGATGCCAAAAAATCAGCAAGGTACAATCCCGTACCGCCTAAGTATTTATGTCCGAACGCATCCTCAACCACCTTTTGCTTGTTTGACTCACACACATATTTCCCGTCGCTCGTTCTGATTCCTTCCGATACCGCAATAGTCACAACGGATTTATATTTTTGTATGTCCCTTATCTTGCTCATAAATTTATCGTAATCGAATACTCTTTCCGGCAGGTAGATAAGATCCGGACCATGGCAGTCCTCGGCGCGTGAAAGTGCGGATGCCGCGGTAAGCCAGCCTGCATTTCTGCCCATAATTTCGACAACTGTGATGGATGGCTTAGAATAAGCAGTCGCATCCCTAATTATTTCCTTCATAGCCATGGCTATGTATTTTGCTGCACTCCCATAACCTGGTGTATGGTCTGTGACAGACAAATCGTTGTCAATTGTTTTCGGTATGCCTATAAACGTAATGTCGCTTTTTATTTTCTTGGCATAATGCGAAAGCTTCTTTATTGTGTCCATTGAATCATTTCCGCCGATATAGAAAAAGTGCTTCACATCCAGATTATTTAAAATCTTAAAAAGCCTTTGATATACTTCTTCATTTTCACAAGCATCCGGAAGCTTGAAACGGCAAGTCCCCAAAAAAGAGGACGGTGTACGCTTTAACAACTCAATATCCAAATCATTTTTTACATGGTCAGACAAATCTACATATCGCTCCTCCAAAAGACCCTCAATTCCATTTCTCATGCCGAAAATATGCCTGCATCCGGCATCCTTTGCAGTTTTAAAAACACCAGCAAGACTGGAATTGATAACGGATGTGGGCCCGCCCGACTGCCCGACTATAACATTTGCACAGCCTATCTTGATCATCTCCCATTTTACAGTTTTATGCCGTACTTTTCAAAAAGCGGCTTATGAACGACAAATCGCCATAAACTATTCTAACACCCCGATATAAACATTGTCAATACACATAACTCGGATATCTTAGGTATAATAAAAAATATTCCTTCACAGCTGCCCTTAGAACCGTTTTATCACTTTGAATTATAAATTCCCGCAATCGCTGCCCCCGCCGATGCACCCACCTCATTATATGCCGCCTGATGAAAATGATAGCAGTCCTTCATATACGCTTTATATCCCTGAAATGATGCCACTAATTCTATATTATCGGTGCTCTCTGCAATTTCTGCCTGTACGTTTGCTACAGCAACATAAGCTTCATCATGTTTTAAGTCACTATTGGTATCGGAGCTCGGACTATACTCATAATTATAATGTCCCGTTTGCACTATGAATACCTTTTCTACACCCGCACTCATCATTTTATTAAATATTGATAAGGTCCTTGATTTATACGTATCCGTTGACAAGCTACCCGAATACACACTGTCCGCATCAGACTCGCCTTGGCACCATACCATAAATACATGACGGACATTGTATCCATTTTCTTGAAGATAAGTCTTTGCGGCAGTCAATCTTGATATAGCCTCATTAAGAACTGTATCTCCCGTCCAATAGCTTGTGCTTGTGCCTCCTCTTGAGCAGCAAACCCCCACTATGGGAACTTTAGTCTGCAAATAATAGCTTTCCATAAGTGACGAAACCATATCACCGCTTCTTCTCGTTACCCCATTGCTTCCATAATCATTTACAACACTGTTGTCCTCATTTGCCCCAAATGGTTCCGTAACAGCATACAGCATGGTCGGATCAGTCACAGCCCTGAATTCATATCCATGCCCCTCTTGACATAAGGTCGCATCCGCAGCCTCGCCTCTGCCCGCCATATTAGACTGTCCCATAAATATGGCAAGGTCAACTGTGTTCAATTCCGCATTGTCAATATACTGCGGCTCTATTATAGGATCCATATCCTCACCCCCCCACACGAACTTTTATCGTAACTTTCTAATGTAGAATACCTCCGTTACAACCATACCAAGATGCGGCGCCTCGCCGCCCATTCTAAGCGCCATCACATAACTTACATCCCCGCCGCAGAATATATGCGTATGGCATCGATTCGTAATGCAAACATCAGACCCTTCATACTTGTCATTTAAAGGAAATCTTATTCCTATTGAGTCAATCGAAGTGAATATAGGTTTCTCAGTCCTGTTTGTGAACATGATTCTGGTTTTTATCAAGTCGGCATCACGTTCACTCGAAACCTCGCAATCGAGTTCTTTACCGCACAATACCTGCGCATATTCAAAATCATCCCGAAGCCAATTCATCTTGTATTTGTCATTTGAAAATACAATCTCCATTTGCTTTGTCCATCCTTTCATGTGTTTTTACCTGCATATCTTAAGGCTGTTGCATACCAAGCCTTCCGACTGAGCTGTTACCGACACGGCTGTGTCAAATTTTATAATTGCCTGCGCAAGCCCATTGAATGCTTTTCGTACGCTGCTGTGTGCGTTTGTATGGTCTGACGGATCGCCGTTTGAAGTTCCCAGTAAAACCGCATCTCCTTCCAAAACAAAAGTGACTTCATTACAAGCGTTCGGTACTGTCAAACCGTTTTCATCCTGTACCTCGGCTTTTATTATCGCAATATTATTTTCCTTGAAATCGAGGTCCAGCTTTATTTGATATGCCTCATTGCTTGTTTTTACTGTCTCTTCCTTGGTCAAAATGCCATTTTTCCATCCTTTGGCAGATAGTTTTCCCGCTTTGTATTCAACGCCGTTCCACACAAGATAGCCGTCGATTTCCATTTTCTTTTTCCCAAGACTTATACCATTTACAAACAATTCAATCTCTTCACAGTTTGAAAATACATATATATCCTTTATATCTCCCTCGCTGCCGTTCCAATGGGGAAATATGTGAAGAACATCCTCATCAGTCCACCATGATTTGTAATAATAGTAATAATCCTTTGGATATCCGCATATATCCATGATTCCGAATTGAGAACTTACAGCCGGCCACGCATATGGTGTCGGCTCCCCGTAATAATCGAAACCGGTCCATAAAAACAGTCCGCTCATATAGTCAACTCTTGCCGAATGCCACTGCCTTGCGCCTTTCATGTACGAATCGGCAGACTTATCCGTAATAGCCAAATGACATCTTTGCGCATCCGTCTTATAACAGCCTCTTGTTGATTTGAATGTTCCCTGTTCTGTGCATATCATTGGCTGATTAGGATACTTTTCATGATATTCATCCCATCTGTGTTCATGGTAATTAAAACCTGCCACATCCAATTGTTCTGAAATCCCTGCAATTTCATCCACACTTTCAATAGCACGCTTATTTGCAAGATTCCACATAAGAAGCGCCATTGTAACAGGCCTCGTATCATCCAATCTTTTTATATGCTCAATCATAGTGCCGGCAATCATTGCTCCCTGTGGAGTCGCCTGTGACTGTGCCTCCTCGTTTCCTATCGAATATATAATAACGGATGGATGATTTCTGTCACGCTTAACCATAAATTCAAGCTGTGATAAATCCTCTCTTGCGCTGGACAACAGTCTGGTTTCATCCATAACAAGCATCCCTAATCTGTCGCACACATCAAGCAGCTCAGGCGCCGGTGGATAATGTGATGTTCTGTATCCGTTGCAGCCCATTTCCTTAAGCTTTTTTATGCGGTATGTATATAACTCATCAGGCAGTGCCGTACCTAAACCGCCGTGATTTTGATGACAGCATACCCCCTTTATCTTAATATTTCTTCCGTTTAGAAAAAAACCTTTGTTTGCGTCAAATTTTATGTCCCTTATTCCAAAATTCACACAATATTCATCAATCAGTCCGCAATCGCCATACACCCTGCAAACTACCCTGTACATATACGGATTATCTGTGTCCCAAAGCACTGCATCAGTTAAATCAAATTCCTGCAAAGTACTGTTTTCCGATATTTCAGTTCGGTTTTCCTTCAGTTTCTCCCCTGCTGCATTTATTATTTCCGACACAAGACAAATACTTTCCAAATCCTTATTTTCAATTTCAGTTTTAACAAAAACCTTGGCGCTACGCTTGTCGAGCTCAACTTTACTGGATACAAATACACTGTCAATATGTATTTTGGACGTTTTTAAAAGGTATGTATGTCTGTAAATTCCTCCTCCTTCATAAAACCAGCCTTCCGCCTGTCTTGCATCGGCACGCACGGAAATTACATTGTCTCCGCCGTAATTTATAAAATCCGTTATGTCGCAGACAATACCGCTGTATCCACTCAAATGCCTGTCAACAAAAAAATTGTTCAAAAAAATTATGCAGTCTCTGTATATTCCGTCAAATATAAAATATATCTTCTTCCCCTTGTCTTCCTTCGGAATATGAAAATGCTTTCTGTACCACCCTACGTTTTTTACAAAAGAGCCTGCCGTTGTGTGCATATTATTGACGCTTTGCATTTCGGGTATGGCATTGTTTCTGTCGTCAAACTCCCTGACTAAATATGGCATCGGCTCGCTTTCTATGACAAAATCATGAGGTATATCGACTTTTTGCCAAGAACTGTCGTCATAGCCTGCACTTTCGGGTCCTTGATTCCATGAACCCGACTTTGCCCACGCCCAACGATTTCTCGGCTGTGTAAAATCACCTAAATGAAATCTCCAGTCCTTATCCATTAATATTTTTTCACGCATTTAAAAAGCCTCCTCATTTTGCAGCATAAATTTAAGTTTATTCTACAAATCGAGAAGGCTATCTGCAATATGCCAATAAAACTATTTTGTACTTTTATAATTTTATTCCATGTCCTCTTCATCGTCTCGGATGTATATGCGAGATTTTTTCGCTTTTTCCCGTATAGTGCACGGAGTATCCTCCATAATCGTCTTAAAGACACGATTAAAATATATAACAGATTTATATCCGCACATTCTTCCGATTTCCTTTACGGGCAGGTCGGTTTCTGTCAAAAGCTGACACGCATGCTGAATACGCAAGCTGTTGATATAGTCAGTAACGGTGATTTTGGTTTGCTTTTTAAAAATTCTGCAAAGATAGCTTTTGCTCACCCTAAAACGCTTTACCAAATCATCCAAACCATTGATTTGCGTATAGTGCTCCTGAATGTAATTTCCGATAGGGGATAAATCCGTCTGCAGCGTCAGCTTATCCTCGCTGTTTGAATAAGGAGCATATTTGTTCAAAAACTCCGCTGTATCAAGCAGATATTCCCTTTTACTCATATGTTCACTTTCAACGTCTTTCGCTTTTCTCCAAACCATCTCAAGTGCATCTTTACTCAATGAAATTATCGGCTTCTCAAAGCAAGCCAATATCATGTGCCGCTCCCTCAGACTAAAATTTCTTCTCAAGCATTCCTCGGAAAAACTGATGCAAATGCCCCCGTATGATACGCTTCCAAAACTGCGGTGGGGTACGTCCGGCTTGATCATTGCCGCATCGCCAGATTCGGTCTTATATATCTGATTCTTCAAAAATATATTTCTTTGCCCGCTACTTAAAATATAAATTTCATATGCGTTGTGGCTGTGAAATACGGGTGCAAGCATTCCTCTCTCTTTTTTTTCAACACTTACAATAAGATTGTCCGTCAAATTTGATCTGATGATTTTCATAGGTACCTCAACAAGCTTGTTTTTTCAGCATTGGCTAGGCTTCAATCGATACTGATTTATTTTTATGCAAAACGATATTATTTGAATTATATATAAGGACGCCTCCATCCCTGTCCGTCATTACTTCCAAAACTCTGCCATTCTTTTTTATCGATACTATACCGTCTTTTATAGGAACCTTCGCTTCAACAAAGTCAAAACGCCCAAGCTCAGGCTTAACCTCAAAGGTCTTATATCCGGCAGATGTTGGTCTTACTCCGAGCAAATACCTTCCTATGAGATAAATCGGTCCTGCACCCCATGCATGGCATAGGCTTTTTCCATATTCATCGCCATACATCGCAAGCGTGTCCTGCCACGGCACGTTCGGATCAAACCACTCCCAGAAGGATGTCGCTCCCGCTTTGATCATCCCTCCCCAATAATCTTCCACTTCATTGATCGCATATTCTATTTGCCCTATACTGCACATGGCATCCAGTTCGTAAAACTTAAAATACGGAGTGGTAATTTGGGCAACATCATCATTTAATATCACATTTTTAATGATGGCTTCACGTTTTTCCCCTTCTGCGTATCCGAACAGCAACGCAAAAATGTTTGCGTGTCTTGTTACATTATTTTTGCCCGATTCAAAACTGTCAATAAATGCACCTTTCTCATCGCTCCAATAATACTCATTAATTTTTTTCTCAAGATCGTCCCGCTTGAACAAATAATCCGAATTTTCGATTCCGAGCATATCGGCACATTTTATAAACACCTCAAGACTTCTAAGGAAAAGCATTTGTTCGGCGCATACCGCACCTGTTTTATCAATATCAGCCCAGTCTATAAAAATCCAGTCTCCAGCATCCATTTTACTTGCAAATCCGTTTTTGTCAAGCCTTGAAAGGCAAAAATCCATCACAGCCTTCATCCTCGGAAAAATATCAGCTACAAATTCCATATCCCCCGTCATTTCATAATAGTCATATATGCTCATTATCCAATAAAAAGAATAATCCAAAATAGTGTTTATATGCTGCTCAACCTCGCCTTTCCCCCCAAGTGCGATTATGGTTCTTCTGACAATATCTTCGTCAAAAAACAGATAGCGGTTCACAAAATAACTCTGATATGAATCTCCCGACCATACCCATCTGTCACGCTTAATGCCGTCTAGGAAAAATTCGCGGCTGTTTAGTTCCAACGTATCTGCCGAAACATTCCATATTTTGTTGAGCATATCGTCTGAACTCTCAAAAGCACCTTTTTTTTCTACGGGCAGGTACTCATAGTATGCATCAAAATCAACCTCATTTTCCCCGATATCCGGTATGTATATGTACCTGAAAGCTTTGGCTTCAAAATTTTTATCAATATCCTCAACACCGAATGCTTCGTATTGACAATTGTTTTTCGTATCAAGAGCCTCATATTCGGATTCTCCAAAGAAAACCGTAATATTTTTACTCAGCTTCTTAAATACAATCCGTGCAAACGTTTCCTTGCCAAAATCATACAATACTCCGCCTTTTTGAACTGTTTTTTCCAGAGGCAATATTTTCTTGTATTTGAATATAAAAGTATCCGGAACAACGTTTTTGTCCGTATATGAGCTGCTGCACCCAACTTTCTTCCATTTTCCGTTATAATAATCTGCAGTCCACTCCTCATTGCTTTTTACCGTGTCCCCTTCGACATATGCGCACGGAAGTCCCGTCATATTGCTCACATTTATTGTAACAAAATATTCTCCTTTGTGAAGTGTGATTTTTTTGCCGAATTCATATTTTACTGCTCCTATCTGTACAAAACCGACACCGTTTGCCGTAACACATATATCTTCTTCTCTGTCTATCTTTACTTTTTTCCTGAACCTCACGCCGCTGTAGACTCCCGGAACATACCAAATAGCCGGAAATACAACATTCCTTTCTTTGCGTCTTAGGTGAAGCTTTTGACTGTGATACATTTCAAAATCACCATAGTACCATATCCATTTGCTGTTCATTGCTTTTACCTCCATAAGATAAATTTATGGCTACATTATAGCAATGTGTGTATTTTATAACAACATCAGTTCTTGTCATAAATCGCTCATATTTTGACAAGATTTTTTCAATTGTGTATGGGCAAACATAAAATTGATTTTTCCCTTGAAGTAATTGCACACATCTGATAAAATATATATTATGAAATAATGGATTGGGAGGGGCATTTGTGGAAAAGAAGGTACTGATTATCGAGGACGAACAGCCTATCGTTGACATAATAAAATTTAATTTGCGCAAGGAGGGTTATACCGTTCTTGAGGCCTACGACGGCGCATACGGTTTGGAACTCGCTCTTTCAAAATCGCCCGATTTAATTTTGCTTGACGTGATGCTCCCCAGAATGGACGGCTTCGAGGTATGCAGGAAAGTAAGGGAAAAATCTGCAGTACCCATTATTATGCTGACAGCACGCGAGGAAGAAGTGGATAAAGTTTTGGGTTTGGAACTCGGAGCCGACGATTACATCACCAAACCGTTTTCCATACGCGAGTTGACGGCAAGAATCAAGGCAAACCTCCGCCGCACCAATATCGATAAATCCGATGACGCTGTTGAGGAAAATGTTATCTCTTCAGGCAACCTTTCGATTAATATCGAACGGTATGAGGTCCTCAAAGACGGGAAAGCTGTCGATATTACCGTTCGTGAATTTGAGCTTCTAAAATTTCTCGCAATGCAGCCAGAGAAAATTTTCTCCAGGGAAAATCTGCTTGAAAAAGTATGGGGATATGAATATTACGGCGATGTACGCACGGTTGACGTTACTGTAAGAAGACTTCGAGAAAAAATAGAAGACGATCCTAGCAACCCCAAATATATTATGACAAAAAGAGGCGTGGGCTACTATTTTGGGAAATAGCTCCGAGGTGAAATCATATGTTTAAAAGCATACAATGGAAAATAGTAACCATGTTCGTTCTCCTGATTTTGTCGGTTATTACCGCGATTGGCTCCTTCCTTTTTATAAATATCGCCAAATTCTACAACAGAGAATTTTCCTCCATGATGGAGCAGGTGTTTACCGAAGATTTTGTAGAACAGCTTGAGAAGGCTGCGGGGGCCGAGAACGATCTTTCATCTTTGTCCGGTATGATTTCTTCTTATATCGGACCTTTAGGCATTGACACATATAGATTCTACTGCATTTTAGATGCTAAAACGGGAGAACCTCTTGTAACATCCGACTCGATCAAAAGTGCCAATCTTGAAAAGACGGATAACATTATAACGGCAATGACGGGAAAGCGTGGAAACATCGTAAACACTGAGCGGCGCTATATGGATTATGCCGTATGCATAAAGGAAAACGATGTGCCTAAGTATATTATATACGTCAAGGATACTAAACACGAACTGCGAAGTATTATGCAAAATATGTTCTGGATTATGATTCAGGCACTGCTGCTTGCCGTTTTAATTGCTGTGCTGGTGGGATATTTTCTTTCCCGCACTATTACTGTGCCAATTATTAATCTGACCAAGCGAGCGGAAAGGCTGGCAGGCGGCGAATTTGAAAATATGGCTTTGTCGGCCTCCGATGATGAAATCGGTCGTCTGTCCAACACCTTCAGGTTCATGTCCTCGGCGCTTCACGATACTATTGTTGAGGTAAACAGTGAGAAAACAAAAGTAGAAACTATCCTTCAAAATATGACAGACGGAATTTTGGCGTTTAATCTTGACGGAAAATTAATCCATGTAAATCCTGAGGCTCAAAGGCTGCTGCCTTTAGGCAATCTCGACGAATTGGAGTTTAACAGTTTTTTTAAATCCATCAATGCCGGCATAACAATGGGCGACCTTTTGTATATCAGGCAGGACGGTCCCATTGAACGCCAGATTGCAATCAATGATGAACAATATATAAAGCTCAATTTCGCAACATTTTACATGGAAAATAAGGTGGGCGGCATTATTGTAGTGATTCATGATGATACGAAGCAGCAAAAGCTTGAACTTTCACGCCGCGAATTTGTTGCTAACGTTTCGCATGAGCTCAGAACTCCCTTAACCACCATAAAATCCTATGCCGAAACACTAATTGACAACCCCGATTCGGACGGTGATCTGCAAAACCGATTTTTGCAGGTTATAGTGGACGAGGCTGATAGAATGACACGCATAGTAAAGGATCTGCTTACTCTGTCGCATCTTGATTACAGTCGTGACTCTCAAAAAAATACCGAACGCATTGATGTTAAACTCCTGATTGAGAGCATTGTGGATAAAATGAGCATAAATGCAAAAAATAAAAACCAAACATTATCCTATCGCCCCATAAACGACACTCCACTGTTCAAAGGAGACAGGGATAGATTGGAACAGGTCATTGTAAATATTATAAGCAATGCCATAAAATACACACCCTCAGGCGGAAATATTGAGGTATATACGGGCAGAGTGTACAATGACATATATATAAAGGTAATTGACAATGGAATAGGCATACCGAAAGAAAATCTGCCCAGAATTTTTGAGCGCTTCTACCGCGTTGATAAGGCTCGTTCCCGTGATACCGGCGGGACAGGACTTGGGCTTTCAATCGCAAAACAGATTGTTGATTCGTTCGGCGGAACTATCACAATATCAAGCGAACTTAATAAGGGAACCGAAGTTATCATTTCCCTTCCTGCATAAATTAAATTTTATTGTTATAGGCTTTTAAAGTGCTTGTAATAGGTTTGTAATAATTATGTGCTATAATACAGTTAAGTGTAGTTGAGTGTGTACATTTTTAGGGGGAATCATTATGCTGAAAAAATTAATGGCGATAATGTTGGTATTTATGTTTGCGGTGTCTGTTCCTATCGTTGCTTCAGCTTACAGCGATACTTTGCCGGGCTGGGTGACTGGAAATACCGACAGCTTAATTTATATCAAAAGACCCGAGTCGCATTGGGCATCAACATCTGACAAGACTTATACTATTTCTGCCGTAGGAGCGGAAGGCACTTATGTTGCCGTATATAAATATGACGCCTCTTCGGATACTTACTATCTTGTAAAAGGTGCCACTCAAATAGGCGCAAGTGGGCTTTACAGCGTTGTTGTTGATTTGACTGATGATTCTAATGTTTTCTGCGTGTATGCGTGGAATGACTGGGCAACTCAGCCGGTCCAAATCAGCATTAATAAAATCAAAAAGAGCACTGTAGACAAATTGAAAGGAATCACGGTTACAATTAGAAACTTTTTCTAAGGAACTTCTGAATGATTTAAAAATCAAGAATCAGAGGTTGCTGAGCAGTATTAGCATAATAAACATTGAAACTTGCGGAAGGGCTGAGGCGATTTTATGAAAAAGGAGCGCATAAAAAGTATCGTTCTTGTGCTGTTGGTGTTTTCAAATTTCGCTTTGGGCGGCAGAATATGGATTAATGAAAAATTATGGCCTGATGGCTATAATTTTTTTGCTAATATTCAAAATTCCTACATAGTAAAGGCTGTTTCGGATATATTTGACTTTAATGGCTCTGCATATGTTTCAAAAACACATATTATAGCTCCTGATAAAATTATTGTAAACACAGGTTATCAGACAACACGCTTTGCCCTAAATGCCAATCATGAGATGTTTAAAAACGCAAATGATGTTGCTTCTGAAATTTTGTCCGATGCCATGTCCTCCACTTCCAAAATGATTTCGCCCATAACTGAGGAGCAGTGGTACTCCGTTTTATCAGGCAAGTCTATGTATTTAGTATATAACATAGAGTATGATACCAGTCTTTTCTCGCAATTTTTAGGGATCAAAGGGGCGGAAATATCAAGCTTCACTGATCGAATTTCCGACATTGTAATATCTGCTGACAATGCAATAAGTCCCGTGGTTTATATTAGAAACAGCAAAACCGGCTCATATTTCAAAATAAGCACTTCAGCTTCGAAAAACAAATTGGAGAGTGTTCTCGATTATTTTCAGCAAAGTTTTGATGAAGAAAACTCAGCTGTTATAAACTACTCCTTTGATTTGTTGTTCGACAAAGCCTTCGGAAATCAGAAAGTAATCTTAAATTCAATGATTCCAATATTCAATAACCCCCAAAAATTTGAGGTCATTGAGTCCGCGAATCCTATGCTCAAGGCGGACAACACGTTTAATTCCTCGACGATTGACAAGCTTCTCAATATATTCGACATTAACCCCACAACTATGAGCCGTTACACAGAGGCAAATGGAACCATTGTTTTTGTAGAAAACGACGCAATTTTAAAGCTGTCACCGGAAGGAGTTTTAGAATACAATTCTAAATTGACTCAAAGCGGAGTAAAACTTGCAAATATCTCATCAGCATACAATACAATTTGTCTTGCCGCAGATTTTATGGACGAAATTAGTGCAGCTGTAGCGTCCAATAAAAACTTGTATATTTCTTCGGACCTGACGGATGATTTCATAAAAAATGAAACAATGAATATTTGTTTTGACTACCGCGCAAACGGAATCCCTGTTTCTCTGAACACGGAAAACCTCGGTCATGCGGTTAATATGCAGATAGAAAATGGATATTTAAAAAATTATGTGCAGATTTTTCGAACATATTCAAATACCGGCTCGCAGGCAGAAACGCCTCTATATATAGAAGCTCTCGACAAGGCTATTCAAAAATACTCTAAAGACGGCGAACAGCTTGTAATAGAAAAATTATACACAGCATACCGCGATGACGGCTCAATTGGGCTTAAAAATGCCGACTGGGAAGCATCCGTAAGCGGATATTGATTTTAAGAAACAGAAAGGCTATCAAGCAATGAACTGGTATAGAGCAAAAACAATTTTGATTGTGTTTTTTCTGATTATGAATATATTTCTTTTAAGTAATATCATATATTCGGCAAACAAGGCTTCTTTTGTTACCCCCGAAATTATAAATTCCACGATAGAAGTCCTTGCTAAAAATGATATTACGATTGATTATGCAACCATTCCTTCCAAGAAAACAAACATATACTATGAGGAAGCTGACAATATAATAGCCGACAATGATGATTTTGCAGAAAAAATACTCGGAAATTATACAAAAATTGATAATGGTATGTTCTACGGCGACACCGGAACTCTTACAATAGACGGTGATTTCTTTAGGTTTACCGCATATTCCCCCTTATACTCGGATGAATTGTCTGATATAAATGAGTCCAATTCTAGCGAAAAAGCAATCAATATTATGAAAAGATATGGATTTGATATAAACAAGATATATACAAAAGCTGAAACTATCGATAATGCGTATATTGTCACTATAATAAAAAAATTAAACGATAAGCCCCTGTTTAGTTCACAAATAAGGGTTTCTCTTTCAAAGGACGGCCTGCAAGGCTTTGACGGCACTTGGTTTAATGAAACAAAGACAAAGCTTTTAAAAAACAAGATATCACTTAAAAATATCACCGGTGTTCTTGTTGACTTCATTCTAAATCAAGACCGTCCCAAAACACCCGTTTCCATTACACAAATAAACTTGGGCTATTATGCTGGAGAGAGCAGTGTGTATCATAAATCAGTTGTTTTAATTCCCGTGTGGGAAATCACTCTAAACGACGGCAGCCACTATTATTTGGATGCACGCGAAAGCAGATAATCATTTTTTGTAATTATTTAAAAAACGAATATCTTCATCCGTTAAATCCGCCTTTTCCAAAAGGTCGGGGCGTTTGTTGAGCGTATTTACAAGCGCTTGCTGTCTTTTCCATTTTTCTATGTTTTCATGATGTCCTGAAATTAAAATATCTGGTACCTTTCTGCCTAAAAACTCCGCAGGGCGGGTATACTGCGGGTATTCAAGGAGCCCCGAAAAATGAGATTCATTCTTGTAAGACTCTTCGCCTGACAGCACGTTGGGAATAAGCCTTGAAACAGCATCAATTACCGCCATGGCAGGGATTTCTCCGCCCGTGAGCACAAAGTCGCCAATTGACAGCTCCATATCCACAATCTCATCAATCACACGCTGGTCAACCCCCTCATAGTGCCCGCACAATAATACGATATGTTCCTTTTTCGAAAGCTCCTTTGCAACATTTTGGCTGAAAACCTTTCCTTGAGGCGACATATAAATTGTAAACGGCTTATAGTCTAAATCTCCCGCAATTGATAAATATGCATCATAAATGGGCTGAGGAGTCATCAGCATACCTCCGCCCCCGCTGTACGGGTAATCATCCACTTTCCTATGTTTGTTCTTTGAAAATGCCCGTATATCCACAAAATTCATTTCTAAGATTTTATTTTCTCTGGCTCTGCCAATAATGCTCTCACCCAGAACAGCTTCAAACATATTCGGAAAAAGAGTCAGCACATCAAATCGCATTACAAATCTTCCAACCCTTCCATAAGCTTTACTGATATCCTTTTCTCTGATAAATCAACCTTTTTTACTACGTCTTTAATTACAGGAATAAGTAGCGGCTTTCTCCCTTCCCTTTGCACTTCATATACATCGTTGCTGCCCGTATTGAAAACATTGTCAACAATCCCTAATTCCCTACCGTTTTCGTCTTCAACCGTCATTCCTATCAAATCAGCAATATAATATACACCCTCAGGTAGCGGTGCAAGGCAGTCGCGCTCCGCATACAAAATCTGCCCCTTATATCCTTCAGCTTTCTCAATGCTGTCGATTGTGTCAAATTTCACTATCAAATTGTTTTTTTGATACTTTACACCATCTATAAAAAGTTTCTCATTCTTTGATTTTCCTTTTATATATACGTATTCGATATCCTCGAAAATTTGCGGGCTGTCCGTCCACGGAACGACCTTTACCTCACCCTTTAACCCATGAGTATTTATAATTTTTCCTACTTCAAGCCAATTCATAATATTCCCTCCGCAACATAAACAAAAATCGGAGGCAAAAGCCCCCGACTGTTCATTGTAAGATCTCAACGACAACTCGTTTGTTTTCACGGCTCGCAGCCGCCTTTACAACAGTGCGGATAGCCTTGGCTATACGTCCCTGCTTGCCGATTACCTTACCCATATCGCTTTCGGCAACTTTAAGCTCTAAAATTACCGACTGCTCCCCGTCAACCTCCGAAACAGAAACCTGTTCAGGATAATCAACCAAAGCCTTCGCTATAATTTCCAAAACCTCTTTCATAGCCTGCGCCTCCGTTAAATTAGATTATGCCTGATTTTTTCAAAAGAGCTCTTACAGTATCTGTAGGCTGAGCGCCATTACCAATCCATTTTTTTGCCTTTTCGGAATCAATATTAATTGTCGCAGGGTCTGTCAACGGATTGTATGTGCCGATTTCCTCAATAAATCTTCCGTCACGCGGATATCTTGAATCAGCAACTACCACTCTATAGAAAGGAGCTTTCTTTGCACCCATTCTCCTAAGTCTGATTTTAACTGCCATTATTAGTTCACCTCCCAAAATTTTCTGTTATATAATAAGTTGTAAAACTTATCAGCATTAGAATTTGCCCATTTTCTTCATCTTTTTCATTAGCTTCGCCTGCTTTGAACCTGCAAACTGTTTCATCATCTTCTGCATTTGCTCGAACTGCTTCAAAAGCATATTTACATCCTGAACCCTTGTTCCGCTGCCTTTCGCAATGCGAACCTTACGGCTTGCGCCAATAATTGACGGTTTTTGTCTTTCCTCTTTTGTCATGGACTGAATAATAGCTTCGATATGACTGATTTTTTTCTCATCAACATCAACATTTTCAAGCATCTTTTTGTCCACGCCCGGAAGCATACCCAAAAGCTGAGTAATCGGCCCCATTTTCTTGATTTGTTGGAACTGCTCTAAAAAATCATCTAAATCAAACTGCTGCTTTCGAATTTTATTTTCAAGCTCCTGAGCCTTTTTATCATCTATTGCCTCTTGTGCTTTATCAATTAATGTAAGCACATCCCCCATACCTAAAATTCTTGATGCCATTCTGTCAGGATAAAACGGCTGTAAATCGGCAAGTTTTTCTCCCATCGAAGCATATTTGATAGGCTTGCCCGTCACCTGTCTTACGGACAGTGCGGCTCCGCCTCTCGTATCTCCGTCAAGCTTTGACAGTATAACTCCCGAAACCTCCAAGTCGGTGTTAAAGTGCTCCGCTACATTAACCGCATCTTGTCCAGTCATAGCGTCTACTACCAGCAAAATTTCATCTGGTTCTACTGCTTCTTTTATCTGCTTTAGTTCATCCATCAGCCTTTCATCTATGTGAAGCCTACCCGCTGTATCCAGAATAACAGGATCATTGCCATGCTTTTTTGCGTGTTCAACCGCCTGTCTTGCAATTTCAACCGGACTTATATCGCTTCCCAAAGCAAACACCGGCACATTAATTTGCTCGCCAAGCACCTGAAGCTGTTTAATCGCAGCAGGGCGGTAAATATCACAAGCAACCAAAAGCGGACGCTTGCCCATCTGCTTTACCAAATTAAGCGCAAGCTTGCCGCAGGCCGTCGTTTTGCCCGCACCCTGCAAGCCGCAAAGCATAAAAACAGACGGTGGTTTTTTGGAAAATTCAAGCCTTGCATTCTCACCGCCCATAAGCGCCGTTAATTCGTCATTTACAATTTTTACAATTTGCTGAGCAGGCGTAAGAGATTCCATAATTTCATGACCAAGTGATTTCTCAGAAACATTCTTTACAAAATCCTTGACAACCTTAAAATTAACGTCGGCCTCCAAAAGAGCCAACTTAACCTCGCGCATGGCATCTTTTATATCTTTTTCATTCAGCTTCCCTTTGCCTCTCAATCTCTTAAAAACACCCTGAAGCTTATCTCCCAAACTCTCAAACGCCATAGCACGACCTCCAATCACCAAACATTACAAACTCGACATTATCCTTTCGGATATTTTCCGTAACTTCTCTATCTCAACAGCCATAACAGCAGATGTGTTTATCTTTTTCATATTTTCCGCAATTTTGCATACCTCTTTGACCTGCTCACTCAAATCCTCAAAACGCTTCAAAAGCCCCAAGCTTTTTTCCATATCCAAAAGCTGTTTTTCGCCTCGTTTTATAAAATCACGAACTCCCTGCCTGCTGATATTCATATGCTGGGAAATCTCAAACAGGGATAAATCCTGATTATAATAAAAATCCAGGGCTTCACGCTGTTTTTCAGTCAACAAATCTCCGTAAAAATCCATCAAAACACTTATACTAAAATTTTTATCCATAAAATCACTGCTTAAAAATTCGTATGTAAAGTACAAAAACTTTACATACGAATTTTACAGTATATTTTCTCGTTTGTCAAGTAGTTTTTTATCGAAAAGTCCACTTTACGAATTTATTGAGGATGGGTATCGTCTTTTACAAAAAAAGGGTTGATTGCACGTTTTGTCTGATGTATAATTTACAGAATGACAAATACCGCAAAAACTTTATTTTCCTAAAAATTCATATGCAGTATGGGAGAGAGCTTCATGATATATGATATAAAAGTCAACTCCATGAAAAATCCGCTGGGCATTGATGATAAAAATCCCCGTTTCAGCTGGAAAATGAAATCCGATAAAAGGGGAACTATGCAGAGTGCATATCAGATTATAGTTTCAAGCGACGAAAATTTCGGTCAGATAATATGGGATTGCGGCAAGATAAAATCTGACAAATCCATCGGCATTGTCTATAAAGGAAGTCCTCTCAAACCTAAAACAAGATATTACCTGAAGATAAATTTATGGGATGAAGAAAATAATTTAAGCTCCGATGATACCGCATGGTTTGAAACAGGCTTGATGGGAACTGATTCATCCGTATGGAACGGCGCAAAGTGGATAGGCTGTCCCAAAAAAACAACCAATGCGTCTGCTCTTGATACATACTTGCTGTCGGCTGATTTTAAGGTGGAAGTTTCAAACAAAGCAGGTTTCGTCGTCGCCGCGAGAAACAAAGACAATTATGTGCTGTTTGAAATTGATATGGACAAAAGACTGCTCGCATCATATGAATACTGCGACAATGCTTGGGACGGCAGTTATGAAAGCGGCAATGTTCCCACGGTCAAGGCTTTGGGAAACTCCAAAGGCTATGTCATACCCGAAAATGCGGTTGCGTACGGCAGGGAATATGCTGAGCACAATTTCACCCTCAAAGTAGACGGCAGAGCCGTTACTGTACTTATAAACGGCATCAAAATAATCGACAATGAAAAAGACTTTATGCCGGAAAACAAACCAAACCAGCCGAGAAAATCATACCTTATGCATATCGGCTTCAAGCAGGAAAACAGCAGGGCGGTTTACGACAATCTGACAATTGCCAATACCTTTACTGGTGATATATACCAGCAGGATGATTTTTCTGATGATGCGGGTGCAATGAGTATTTTAGGAGATGTGACGGACGGAAAGCTGATTGTTGAAAACAGATTTGAATTGGCTTGTCCTGTTCCTTCCGTAAATGTGAAAAAGGATTTTTCAGTAGAGAAAAAAATCAGGTCGGCACGTCTTTACGCGTCCGCACGGGGCTTCTACAATGCATATATCAACGGGAAAAAGGTCGGAGAGAATTTTTTTGACCCCGGCTTTACCGATTATCGCCTTAGAATACAGTATCAGACCTTTGATGTGACGGATATGCTCTGCCAAGGTCAAAATGTAATCGGAGCAACCGTCGGGAAAGGATACTACTGCGGATATGTGGGCTACTCTGGCGCCTTGATTTATGGCAAGCAGACTTCATTTATTGCTCAGCTTACAATAACATACGAGGACGGAGCAACAGATACGATAGTAACCGATAAATCATGGAAATTCACCGATAAAGGCCCTGTAGCAGATTCTGATTACCTTGACGGCGAAACCTATGACGCACGTCTTGACTTTGACGATTGGAAGAAGGATTTTCCGTCAAACTGCGGTGAGATGCCATGGCCTGACGCTCCTAAGCCGACAAACAGAGAATTTGAAGAAAAAGTTCCGTTTGAATTGTCGGCGCAGATAGGGCCTGCGGCTAAAGTTGAGAGAACAATAGCGCCTATTTGCATATCTGAAAATCCCAAAGGCCATTATATATACGATTTCGGTCAGAATATGGTAGGAACTATCAGACTTGCCGTAAAAGGCGAAAGGGGTGCGTCAATTAAAATACGTTATGGCGAGATGATTTACAAAAACGGGGAAATTTATATCAAAAATCTCCGCACTGCCGCAAACACAGATGTCTACACTTTAAAAGGCGATCCGAACGGCGAAACATTTATTCCATCTTACACTTCACATGGATTTAGATATGTGGAAATTACAGGCAACGGATTTGTTCTTGAAAATCCCGACATTATAGTCAACATCGAAGGCTTGGTTCTTTGCAATATTGAAAGCGTAACAGGTGATTTTAAATGCTCGAATGAGCTTGTAAATAAACTGCAGAAAAACATCAAATGGGGGCAAAGGGGGAATTATTTGCTGGTTCCGACCGATTGCCCGCAAAGAAACGAGCGTATGGGATGGACCGGCGACGCTCAAGTTTTTGCAGGCACTGCCGCATACAACATGGATGTTGCTGCTTTTACGGAGAAATGGCTTCAAGATTTAAAAGATGCTCAGCTTATGTACAATATGGATGGCGCCGTGCCCGACACTGCGCCTCTCGGAGGGGATAACCGCTCCGACGGCTGCGCAGGTTGGGCGGATGCGGCAGTCATTGTGCCCTGTCTCTTATACACATCT
>JAOAAV010000042.1 GCA_026418715.1 Clostridia bacterium | reverse complement strand
GTGGTGGATGACGGGATCGGCATGACGAAGGAACGCCTGGATATGGTACGTACATCCCTGGAAGACGGCAGGTCTGAAGGGTTCGGACTTAGGGCGGTACACCAGAGAATTCAAATACTGTTCGGAGTGGAATATGGTTTAACCATAGAAAGTACGCCTGATGTCAGCACAAGGATCATTGTAGCGATTCCAATGCAAACGATGGAGGAGTCCGGAGATTAAGTTCAATAACCTCTTAAGTGAGCTATTATACGAGATAGCTAGGAGATGAAAACATGAGTAAAAGAATGTTTGCAATAATCGCCTGTCTTGCGGTTCTACTTTGCGGCTGCGTAAAAGAAGCGCAGCCTGCGGCCGATGCATCAAAAGACAACCTGATCAAGGTTGGGTTTTCACAGGTCGGTGCGGAATCGGAGTGGCGTGTGGCCAATACCGAGAGCATAAAAGCTGCGCTTAGCATTAAAAACGGATACGAATTGATTTTTGACGACGCCCGGCAGGAACAGGAAAACCAGATTCGAGCGATTCGCACTTTTATCCAGCAGAATGTGGACTATATTGTGTTCTCTCCAAAAGTTAAAACGGGCTGGAACTCGATTCTTCAGGAAGCGAAGGAGGCTCAAATACCAGTAATCATAATCGACCGCAATATCGAAGTGGAAGACGAGGGATTGTATACGGCGCATATCGGTTCCGACTTCCTGAAGGAAGGCGAAAAAGCCGTACAGTGGCTGGAGAAGCTGTTGGAGAAACAGGGGAGAAAGGATAAACCGGTACGGATCGTCCATATTCAAGGAACGATTGGTTCCTCAGCACAAATCGGCAGAACCAATGCATTGGAACAGGCGATAAAACGCAATTCCAACTGGAAAATGGTCACGCAGGAATGCGGTGATTTCACGAGGGCCAAGACTTACGAAGTTATGGGCGCAATTTTGAAGCAGACAAAAGATATCGACGTTGTTTACTGCGAGAATGACGGCGAGGCGCTTGGTGCGATCGACGCAATGGAAGAGGCGGGATTGAAATGTAATGTGAATGGCGGCGTGATCGTCATTTCGTTCGATGCTACAAAGCTTGGGCTCGAATACTGCCTGAAGGGGAAAATCGCGTTGGATGTGGAATGCAACCCATTGCAGGGCCCCTATGTTAATGAGATTATTCAGAAGTTACAGCGCGGGGAGCCGATCGAACGAGAAAAGCTTATCGATGAGACCCAGTTTGACTGCTTCACCATCAACAAGAAAATGATTGACGGCAGGCAGTACTGAAAATAAGTCGTTTTTTTATGATAAATAGTTGAAAATTTACGGTCGGTTCAGGTTCTATTTGGACAGAAATTTCTAATAGTTCGCTATCTAATCAAGGTAGTTGAATTTCTTACTCAGTTCTTTCGAGGATATTGTTTTTCATTTTTCCAATATGATATAAAAGAGACAAGAAGTTTTATCTTCAATACTTTTAATATTTGAAAGGATGGAAACAAGTATGAAAAAAGTTCTAGGTATTCTTTTAGTTGTGGCTCTAGTGCTCGGAATGTGCGCATGTGGTGCGAAAACACCAGCAGCTACCGATGCTCCAAAAGCCGATGCTCCAAAGGCTGATGCACCAAAAGCTGACGCACCTAAGGCTGATGCAAAAAAGGTAATTAAAGTCGGTATTGTTAACAATCCACCTTCCGAGTCAGGATATCGTGCTGCGAATGTGGCAGACATGGAAAAAGTCTTCACTGAAGCTAACGGATACAAGGCTTCAACCTTCTACAGCTTAAAGAATGATGAGCAGTTGAATGCAGCTAAGCAGTTTATCACCGACGGTGTAGACTATCTTCTTCTCTCAGCCGCTGCTACAGATGGTTGGGATGCTGTTCTTAAAAGTGCTAAGGAAGCCGGCGTTAAAGTGTTCCTCTTCGACCGTATGATTAAAGCAGACGAGAGCCTGTATGAAGCTGCAGTTGTTTCCGACATGGCAAATCAAGGTACTACAGCTGTAAATTGGCTGAAAGCACAGAAGCTGCCTGAGTATAATGTTATCCACATTCAGGGCGCAATGGGTTCTGATGCTCAGATTGGCCGTACAGCAGCTTTAGATGCTGAATTTAAAGCCGGCACAATGAAAAAGGTTGTACAGCAGACCGCTACTTGGGACGAAGCACAGGCAAAGAAAATCGTTGAATCAGTAATCAATTCCAAAGAAAAATTCAACGTTATCTATGCTGAAAATGATGGTATGGCAAAGGGCGCTGTTGCAGCTCTTGATGAAGCCGGTATTACACACGGCGTAGGCAAGGATGTAGTTGTAATGGGTTTCGATTGTAACAAGTGGGCTCTTAGAGAACTGCTTGCAAAGAAATGGAACTATGACGGTCAGTGCAGCCCATTCCAGGCTAAAGTTATCGACGAAATGATAAAGAGCGGGAAGGTTGCATCAAAGAAGGTTATTTCTGAAGAAAAAGGTTTTGATGCAAACACTCTTACCCAGGCTGATATTGATACATATGGTCTTGGTGAATAACCAATAAACTTCATCTACTTGATTACAGGTAAATAAATTAGGTATGTGCTGTGCAGTGTATGCGGATATTTTCCGCATACACGCACTGTTATTTTTAAGAAGCTTTCAACACATAAAGGACGGTTACATATGCAAAATGATATCGTTTTATCAATGCGAAATATATGCAAAACATTCCCGGGTGTACGTGCCTTGCAAAATGTAGAGTTCACTCTTCGCAAAGGCGAAGTTCACGCTCTGATGGGTGAGAATGGAGCCGGCAAGTCAACTTTAGTAAAAGTTTTGACAGGAGTATTTCCTAAAGATTCAGGGCAAATACATATAGCGGGTATTAACAAAGATGTTACTGTAAAATCGCCCCAAGATGCACAGAACTTGGGCATTAGCACGGTTTATCAGGAGATAACCCTTTGTCCTAACTTAACTGTTGCCGAAAATATGTTTATCGGGCGTGGCAATTACAAGTTTGTAAATTGGCGTTCTATGGAAAAGAGGACGACGGAGATACTTACTAAACTTGATATCCCGGCGAGAGCCGCGCAGCAGCTTTCCGCCTGCTCACTGGCTGTACAGCAAATGGTCGCCATTGCCCGTGCAGTAGACATGGACTGTAAAGTGCTTATACTGGACGAACCGACCTCTTCCCTTGATGAACATGAGGTTGAGAAGCTTTTCTCTCTCATGAGGGAACTTAAGTCCCGCGGTGTCGGCATTATCTTCATAACTCATTTTCTTGAACAGGTGTACGAAATATGCGACAGGATAACCGTTTTAAGGAATGGTGAGTTTGTAGGAGAATATGAAACAAAGGATTTACCGCGAGTACAGCTCATTTCTAAGATGATGGGTAAAGAACTTGACGACATTTCGGCGTTACAAAATCGCAAGGCAGTAAAAGCCAAATCGGATAACACTCCAGTTTACGAGGCAATTGGGTTATCGAGCGCGGAGAATACAAAAGCATTTGACTTCAAAATTAACAAGGGAGAGGTAAACGGGTTTACCGGGCTTCTTGGCTCTGGTCGCAGCGAAAGCGTACGTGCGATATTCGGCGCTGATAAAATTACAAGCGGCAGGGTGATGGTAAACGGAAAAAACGTTAAAATAAAAAATCCCAAGGACGCAATGATGCATGGTATCGGGTATCTGCCCGAGGACAGAAAAAGAGACGGTATCGTTGAAGATCTGTCCGTGCGTGAAAATATTATACTTGCCCTGCAGGTAATGAAGGGCTTTTTCAAGCCTTTTTCAAAAGCTGAGGCGGAAGCCTTTGCAGATAAGTACATCAAATTATTGGGAATAAAAACTGCTTCGTCGGATACGCCCATAAAACAACTATCAGGCGGTAATCAGCAGAAGGCAATACTTGCACGCTGGCTGCTTACAAATCCAAAGTATCTTATCCTGGACGAACCGACACGCGGTATTGATATTGGGACAAAAGTTGATATACAAAAGCTTGTACTCAAGCTTGCTGAAGATGGTGTCAGCGTTACGTTTATTTCATCCGAAATAGAGGAAATGCTTCGTACTTGTTCGCGTCTTATCGTTATGCGGGATCGAAAGATAGTTGGTGAGTTAAAGGGCGAGGACATGACACAAGCTAAAATTATGCACACCATAGCGGGGGAGGCAGCTCAAAATGGATAAGGGTTTAAAGAAATTTTCGGGGTCTCAATTGGTTGTCCCGTTGTTTGCGCTTTTTTTGCTGATTGTTTTTAATTTAATCAGGGATGTTGGATTTTTCTCTATAAACATTATAACCAATAACGATGGGAACACTGTTCTTTCAGGTAATATAATCAGTATAATAAACGGCGCATCAGAGCTTGCTATTTTAGCAATCGGTATGACGCTGGTTACATCGGCGACGAAAGGACAGGATATCAGCGTTGGCGCAGCAGCGGCAATAGCGGGCAGTGTTTTTGTCAGTGTACTTCGCGGGACTCAAATTACACTACCAATTATTCTTGGCGCATTTTTAGCATGTTGTATTGTTGCAATTATCTTCGGCTCATTTAACGGCACTTTGGTTGCCGCATTCAAGATTCAGCCGATGATTGCAACATTAATACTGTTTTCGGCAGGACGTTCTATAGCTTATTGGATAAACGGCGGGGCAACGCCTACTGTTTCAAGCCCGCTGTTAGTCGCTATCGGAGGTTTTATTCCGGGATTCCCCATACCCACACCCATTATTATCATGATAATGTTCGTGGTGTTAATTTGGCTTGTCTTAAAGTTCACCAATCTTGGATTATTTACTCAAGTGGTCGGAATCAACGAAAAATCTGCACGCTTAAACGGAATCAACACTGCCTGGACAAAACTGTTATCATTTATTATACTGGGCGTTTGCGTTGCTATTTCGGGTGTTATCAACGTCTGCAGAATAGGGCTTATCAACCATGAAACTATTCTTATAGATATCGAAATGGATGCTATTTTGGCGGTGGCAATCGGAGGCAATTCTCTAGGCGGCGGAAAATTCAACTTGACCGGTTCAGTAATAGGAGCATTCATCATTCAGGCGTTGACGGTTACGCTTTATGCTATGAAGGTTCCTTCGACGGCGGTAAAAGCCTATAAGGCAATTGTTATTATAGCCATCGTTATAATTAGTTCGCCAATTGTAAAAGAATATGCTCTTCAATTGCGCGACAAGCTATTAAAAAAACCGACGAAAATAATGGAGAATTAATGATATGATAAGTAATAGAGGTTTATTTGCCGGTATTCCGGGGAAAAAACATAGGGAACCTATTTCAAACACAGCGTTGCTCTTGAGAATTACGATTTGCACATTTATTTGCATGTACGCATTTGCCATGCTTGTCTGGGGCGGCGGATTCTTAAATCCTCAGCAATTCCTTGATATTTTCAATAACAATGCGTTTTTGATTGTGATTTGCTGCGGATTGACTTTAGTTATGATAACAGCTGGTATAGATATTTCGGGTGGAGGCGTAACCGCGCTTGTGACTATGACTTGCGTTGTTTATCTGGATGACCATGGCGGCAGCCTCATAGGCTCGATTGCTTTAGCTTTGGGGATAGGATTAGCCTTCGGACTGATTCAGGGAGTATTGATAGCATATTTAGATATACAGCCCTTTATTGTCACTTTAGCGGGTATGTTCTTTGCAAAAGGCATGGTAACCATAGTTAGTGCTGTTCCGCGCACTGCGGCGCAGGAAACCTTTGTAGCCCTAAAGCAAATATTTATCGAAATTCCGGGCGTCGGTTATTATGGAAAGACGGGCAATTTTATTCACGCCAAAATTGAACCGGGTGTAATAGTAGCATTAGCTATAGTACTAATTATTGCTGTAGTTCTGAAATGGACGCGATTCGGTCGCAATCTCTATGCGATAGGTGGTCATACACATAGTGCGTTAATGCTTGGTATCAATGTAAACCGCACAAAATTCTATGCATATTTGCTGTCAGGTTTATTTTCCGGAATCGGAGGTTATGTCTATCTGCTGCATACAGGAGCAGGAGATGCTGCTAATGCAACGCAAGCAGAAATACAAGCGATTGCATCTGCTATTATCGGTGGTACATTATTGACTGGTGGTGTTGGCAGTATAATCGGTACGCTTTTCGGTATGATGATTTTAAAAACTATCACCAGTATAGTTGTTACTTCTGGTCTCAGGGAGCCATATTGGCAGAGTATTACTACCGGTCTGATGCTTTGCTTCTTTATATTGCTTCAGAGCGTTGTTCTTACGATTCGTGAAAAGGGTGGCTTTAAGCAGGCACTGCCGGAATGGATGAAGTTAAAGGGGAAAATTTCTATTTGAACTTGGAATTTGACAAATGCGATATTCTTATGGTCACAGTTCTTTTGTAGTTGTTTTGCTTTTCTGGAGGTGGCAATATGGTGAAAAATAATAACAGCGTTAAAATGTCAAATAGGTTGAATGGAAGCTTGAAGTCGAAAGGCATAAAAAAGCCGTCGTCGAATTTTCTATATGGAATGGCTGGAATTCTTAGAAACATAAAAATTCAGTCACGACTTATTGTCTCATTTTTGGTAATATCTATGCTGCCTTTGTTGCTTACCGGATACATTGCATACCAGCAGTCCAGAAGCGCAATTGAAAAGAAGATAAGCACATATTCCGACCAGATTATGGTGCAGACTAATAAAAACATACAAAGTGAGGTTACAAAATTTGAGGGATTAATAAAGGAAATCTCTCTATCGACCGGTGTCATTAATGGACTTGAAGGTTACAAAGAAATGGACGCACTTGGGAAAAGCGAATTCAGAAGCAGCTTACAGAACATATGCAGTACCAAGATAGTTATTAGTACAGCAATTGACAGCATTGATTTTTATATCGGCAAGGAGATAATATTCAGTTCAAACGGCGCAGGGAATAATTTGTCCGCTGAGGAACTTGCCAAAGTAATCGAAGCTGCAGATAAATTGAAGGGGAGACCTTCATGGAGTATTATAAAGAATTTAAAAAATGAAAAGAAAATCATGCTGTCAAGAGCAGTAAAATCCACTATTGCCGATGAAAGTTTTTATTTGCTATTGTCTTTAAAAGCGAACTGCTTTTCTCAATTACTTGACGGAATAAACGCTGGTGAGGGTTCAAACATTCTTATACTGGATTCTACCGGCATGGTCATTGCGGATAAAAGCGAAAAGGCGGAGGTTGGATCGATATATAAAGACCCAAACCTGATAGAAACTATACAAAAT
>JAOAAV010000016.1 GCA_026418715.1 Clostridia bacterium | reverse complement strand
CGTGAGCCTGTCAAGCGTAAAGCGCTGGTGCAAAAGGTATGACGGTACATGGCAGTCGCTTGCTGAAAAATCCCACAGACCGCACAGCCATCCGAAACGTCATACACAAGCAGAAGAACAGCTTGTTTTGAAATGCTTTCAAGCAAAATTTTTAAGATACGGCTGGGACGGAGTGTATGATGAAGCGATAAAAAACGGCTATAAACGCAGTTTCAGTGGCATGGTTTACGCAGCAAAGAGGATGGGGTTGGGGAGCAAGAATTCAGTGAAAAAGCCACCGAGAAAACACAACCGCCGATATCCCGAATTGCTTGTGCCGGGGGAAAAGGTCCAGATTGATGTAAAGGAAGTACCATACAACTGCCTCAAAGGTGAATTAAAGCGAGACGGAAAGCATTTGTATCAATGGACTGCAATAGACGAAAGTACAAGAATACGCTTCATATACGGCTTTGAGGAGCATACTCCTGAAAATACGGTAAAGTTTTTCAAAATGCTTCAAAAGGCGTTTCCGTTTAAGATACAGACCGTTCAGACCGACAATGGTACGGAGTTCACATACAAATACATAAGCGATACAGAGGAAAGTCCCTTTGATAAAGCTTTAAAATCAGCAGAAATTGAGCATAAGCTGATACCGCCAAGAACGCCATGGCACAACGGTAAAGTTGAACGCAGCCATCGTAATGACCAGAGATATTTTTACGATTGGGAAAAATTCAGCAGCGTAGATGAACTGAACGCCAAGCTGAGAGAACATCTTCGTTGGAGCAATAGAAAAACAATGAGGGTGCTTGGCGGAAAAAGCCCGTTGCAGCTGCTGAAAGAAAAATTATCAAGTTTATAAATATTTAAATAACACAATATTGCAAAATCCCCCAACAACCGCTGTTGTCATTATATCTACAATAATGTAAAAGTAAAGACTAAAATGAACGCAAAGCGGTCTTGACTTTTACATTATTGTAGAAACGGGGCTAATAAGCGGTTGTTGGGTGGAATGTGGTCGAATTGGCAAAACACGTTTTAAAAACCCATAATTTGCGGCGAAGAGTTTAGGAACCTTTCCCACCTTCGCCTGCGGCTCTGGTTCCAAAAGTTACTAAACTTAATATACTATATCTTATGGTTCCTTCTTGTATTAAAATTTTTCTATATGGTTCATATCATTTGACAACACAGAGCATAAAAATACGTCAGCGCAAGATAAACCGATGTTTACACGCTTTATCTTGCGCTGCCATATAGCACATATTTGTCAATGGGTACCGCCTACGTCCAAAACCTTTGCTTTTACTTGTTTCTTTTGGAAGGTAGAATTCTTAATTTTTTCCTGAAGCTTTTCATAGAACAGATCTTCATCAATTGGCAGATTAACCCAGTTGTCTGTCCATGATGACAAATGAATTGCATTTGATATTTCAAGCCCCAAAATCCCTTCTTTTCCGGGAGCAAGAAGGGGCGTACCATTCAGAATACAGTCTGTGAAGTTTTGGAAAATCGCCATATGCTGCCCCGTTTTGACTACTGTAGGAATTTCGCATTTCCAACATTCCGGACGTCCGAAACCTCCCGTATAGGTACGGTTAAATTCCCGTTCATCCACTCTGTTTCTCCAGAATGTAATCATATTGTTTTCTAAAACAAGCTTTCCCATAGATCCGGAAATTTCCAAACGATTAGTACCAGGCGCTTCTCCGGTGGAGGTTATAAATGTTGCGGTTTTGCCGTCTGCATACTCTGCGTATGCGGTCACATCATCGTCTACTTCGATGTTATAGTATTTTCCAAAATATGCAAATGCGCGAATTCTTTCAGGCATACCCATAATCCATTGCCATAAATCAAGCTGATGAGGGTCTTGATTTAGAAGAACGCCCCCGCCTTCGCCGGACCATGTGCTTCGCCATGTGCTGGAATCATGATAGCTTTGGGAACGGTACCAATCCGTTATAATCCAAACCATGCGTTTGATTTTTCCAAGTTCACCGGATTGCACAAGTTCACGAACCTTTTGATACATCGGATTAGCACGCTGATTGTACATTATGGAAAATACGGTACCTGCTTTTTCGGCCGCCATATTCATTTCGGCAACCTGCTTTGTATACACACCGGCGGGTTTTTCCACCATGACGTGTTTTCCGAGTTTGAAAGCTTCTATGGCAAGGCGTGGATGCTCATAATGAGGAGTGGCAATACAAACTGCGTCATAAAGGTTATTTGCGGCAAAGAAAGCTTTGTCTGTTTCAAAGCAGGAAATTTCGTCGCCCAATTCGTTTTTTGCCCACTCAAGTCTTTCAGGATTAGTATCGCACACGGCGGCAAGCTCCATATTTTTCACCTTTTTGCTGAATATCTCACGAGCGTGCGACGTTCCCATATTTCCTATACCGATAATACCGATTCTCACTTTATCCATTTTTGTCCTCCATGTATTAAATATTTTTTAATATATTGCCAAGCGCATTATAAGCAATCTTAAAGGTTTCTATAGTACTTTTCGGTTTTTTCTCAGCCTTTTTGCCTTCAAGCTCTGAAAATCCGCAAAAATCCCCTAAATGAGGCTCTAGAGAGATAAAACCGCAAAAACCATCTTTTTTTAGTTCGGAAAGTATGGCATTTATATTTCCGATGCCGTATCCTGCGGGAACAACATTTCCTGATTTGTCTGCATCTTTAATGTGTACATATTCGATGTAGGGCTTTAAAGCGTCAAACGCGTAAGGATAAACTTTTGTACCGCATTGTATGAAATTTGCAGGATCGAAAGTAGCCATTACTTTGTTTGAAGCAAAAGATGAAAGAATGGTGACGCATCGTTCAGGAATATCCCCATATATGCCTTTTTCATTTTCATGGAGCAAAATTACGGGATAATCTTTCGCCGCATCAACATATTTATGCCACCTTGAAAGAACATCATCTTTGTATCTGTCGGGATTTTCTCCCTCTGGAATAAAAAAGCTGAACATTCTGATATACTTTGTACCAAGTATTTGTGAGGTTTCAAGGACTTTTTGGAATTTTTCAAGCTCTGGCAAAAAATCATCGGTTATTTTGATTTTTCCGATGGGCGAGCCGATTGCCGACACTTTGATATTGTGTGAATCAAGCTTTTGTTTCACTGTTTTAATTTCGTCAAAAGACAAATCGGCTATGTTTTTCCCGTCCACTCCTCTTATTTCCACATATTCTATTCCCATATCATTTAAATTAGACAGTTGAACGTCAAAATTTTCACTGATTTCATCAGCAAAAGCAGATAATATAAAATTTCCCATAATACAACCTCCCGTCCTATTATAATTCAAACAAAACAATATTTCCATACAATAATTGGTTTGTTTATTGCAAAAATTGGCTGTTTGAAGTAAAATAAAAATACATAAAAATCATAGGAGTATGCATATGAAAAAGTTTTTCAAGATAATTATCCTTGCAGGTATTTCGGTAATAGCCGCAGTCATATTTATTAATTTGCACATAGAAAAAAGTATGGAAAAATATATGATGGAGTCTGACATTCCTGTTGTCGATGCTATTATTATTCCAGGATCAAAAGTATATGGTGACACCGTTTCATATGTTCTTGCGGCAAGGCTTGACAAGGGCTTTGAGCTTTATAAAAGCGGTGTATCATCAAAGATCATCGTAACCGGCGATCATGGGAAGACAAATTATGACGAAGTGAACGCAATGCGCAAGTATTTAATGAATAAGGGAGTTCCACGTGAGGATATTTTTATGGACCATGCGGGCTTTGACACATATAGCAGTATGTATCGGGCAAGAGATGTTTTTTTGGTGAAAAGCGCAGTTGTAGCATCACAGCGATATCACAACATAAGAGCGGTATACATAGGCAGAGCGCTTGGTTTGGAGACATATGGAGCAGAGGCGAAGGATGTGTATATGGGAAGAATCCAATTTGTACGGGAGCTTTTTGCGAGGGTGAAAGCGTTTATGGAAACACAAATTACAAAACCAAAGCCAAAATACCTTGGAGAACCTATTCCTGTATGGGGTGACGGTTCGTTGACCGATGACGGAAAAAGCTAAAAGCATAAGGACTGCCGAAAGGCAGTCCTTGCAGGGGACTGATCTGCACAGGTGGTAAGTGCAAATCAATATAAAGAAATGGATGGGCTATAGTAAATATAATTGGTGTTATCTTTTTACTTTTATTATGTACTCAGTTCCCCATTCAAAGTCGTTTTTTTGCATATCCGCCTCAACTCCGCTTTGCTTCATCATTTCAAGCGCTTTTCTTACGGTGTTTGTGAAAATGCGTATGTCCTTGAAAGCGGGGAAGGAAGGTTTGCTCTTCTTTTCGGATCTTTCTTTAAGCAGCATTTCGACAAGTTTTTCAGTCTGTTGTACATTTAACTTTTTTTCACATATGATGCGTATTGCTTCAAGCTGTTTTTCTTCGCTGGAAAGATGAAGCAGAGCTCTTGCGTGACGTTCAGTCAAGGAAAATTCGCGAATCATTTTTTTTACTCTCGGTCCAAGTTTTAAAAGCCTTAATTTATTCGCAATGGTGGACTGGCTTTTTCCTAACTTGCGTGCAAGTTCATCTTGTGTCATACCCTGCTCCCGAATGAGATTTTGATACGCTTCCGCAATTTCAAAAAAGCACAAATCCTCACGCTGCAGATTCTCCAAAAGAGCAAATATCGCAGATTTATTGTCATCAGCATGAAGCACAATAGCGGGAATTGTAGGAAGACCAAGCATTTCAGATGCTCGAAACCTTCGCTCGCCTGCTATGATTTCGTAGCCCTTATTCACTTTGCGCACGGTAATTGGCTGAATTACTCCGTATTCCGCAATGGATGACGCCAATTCCTCAAGAGCTACGCTGTCAAAATGCTTCCTTGGCTGGTTTGGATTGGGATGTATTATTTCTAAAGGAATATTTATTATTTTCATGCGTTCTTCGTTGGTGAATTTATTCTTAAGTACCTGCATCATAATAAACTCCGTTCCGCCTGCCGAATGGTCTAGGCAGGCTTGTCCTTTTGAGCATCTTTCTCATAAAAGCAATATGCGGCAAGCTGATGAACAATCAATGCTGTCATAGGCATTTTCGGATGGCGGCTACATATGTATATCAATCCTTTTAAATGCCTGCCATGCCTGCCGCCTGTTGCTCTTGGTGGTGGAAGGTGTAAGAAGTTCTATATAGTGCTTGGGGGTACTATATTTTGTCTTACCGACAAAATGAAGAACTGCCTTACATTGTTAATTATAGCATAAATTTTCCATTTGTAAAATAAAACCGCTCGACGGTTTTTATTATTATATTATGCTTTGCGGCAGTTTTTTTAAATAAGCATTGCTACTTGATTGGACTTTTTGTCGGAATACCTGCTTTTCTCGGATATTGCGGCGGAGTTTGTCGCACTTTTTTTATTATAATGATTTTATGCTCAAGATTGGTAAACGGGATATTTGCCGAAAAAATATCTTCTATTTCCCCGCCAAGTATAGAAATTGCCCGTTTGCTTTGGAGCAGTTCTTCATCTGCAAGAGGGCCTTTAAGTGCCATAAATGTGCCTCCTACCTTAACAAATGGTAGACACAACTCACACAAAACTGCCATGTTTGCAACAGCACGTGACAGGCATACGTCAAAAGAGCCACGAAGAGCCGGCATTTTTCCTCCGTCCTCGGCTCTTTTGTGTATGCACGTTACATCTTCAAGCTTTAAACTTTCTGATACCGTCTGCAAAAAATTAACCCGTTTATTTAAGGAATCCAGCAGCGTCAATTTTATATCGGGACATACGATTTTAAGAGGAATTCCTGGAAATCCTGCACCCGTTCCCACATCGACTAGGCTGCCGCAGATTTTTCCTGTTAAAATCGGTGTTAAGCTGTCTAAAAAATGTTTTGTCACAATTGCCTCCGCATCCGTAATTGCCGTTAGGTTAATTCGGTTGTTCCAATCCAAAAGCAGGGAAGAATATGCTAAAAATTTGTCTGCCTGTTCATTGGAGAGGGGTATGCCAAGCTTAGCACATCCTTCGAGGAGCATTTGTTTCATATCCATGGGCAACTATTCCTTTCTTAGGCTGTTTATCTTATCATCTCGTCCTGTACTCCGGTTGCTTTATGAGATGCAATCACTTCCTCAATTTCATCGATACTGCTTGCAGACATATCGCCGACAATGGTGTTTTTTACGGCGGAGAGGGCGTTGCCTATTTCAAGCGCGCGCTCTATTGAACCGAATTTGATAATACCGAACAGCACGCCGGCAAGATATGCATCGCCGCTGCCTATTCTGTCTATAACCTCAATATCCTTATACGGAGCTTCCTCGTAAAATTTTCCGTCATAGTAAATTTTAGAGTTGAAATTGTGGCGTGTCGGACTTATTGCCTCGCGGCGTGTGGTTGCTACCATTTTGCAGCCATAGGTATCCGAATAGCCCTTCATTATTTCCTCAAGAGTTCCGACTCTTCCGAGCATACGTCTCGACGTTTCCTCCGACACAAACAAAAGGTCAACGTACGGAAGAACGGACTCAACCACTCTTTTTGCTTCTTCTTCGCTCCAAAGCGCCGCGCGGTAATTTACGTCAAAGGAAATTGCAACATTTTCCTTCTTAAACCGTTTAATCATTTCAATTGCCGTATCTCTGAGTCCTTCATCGATTGCAAGAGAAATGCTGCTTATATGAAATATTTTTGTTTGCTTATAAATATTTTCATCGATTTCATGCAGCCTTAAAGAACACATGGAAGAGCCTGCACGGTCATAAATAACAGAGGATTTTCTCGGGTATGCGCCGCTTTCATAATAGTATATTCCGAGTCTTTTTTTGGGAGAATCATCATATATTATGTAATCGTCGCTCACGTTGCCGTAGCGGATTTTGTTACGGATAAAATGACCGATTTTGTTTTTTGGGAGCTTAGTAATTATTGCAGAGCGTATACCGAGCATCGCCGCTCCGGATACAACGTTAAGTTCGGAACCGCCTGCGTTTTTTTCAAAAATCTCGCTTTGTGAAATTTTTTCCTTGCTCTGAGGGGATAGACGAAGCATAACCTCACCCAAGCCTATAAGGTCAAATTCCCTATCTTTTTTTATGAAATCCATAATTAGTCTCTCCTTTTATTATGATATTAAAACTATATCAGCTTGTACATTATTTGTCAATGAATGATGTTTCACTGCGTTGAATATACTAAATTATGGAAATTAAAATAACGGCGAATAAAATGGCGTGGGGTGATTTTTGTGAAATATGATTACAAAGCTATGTGTGCTCAATGCGAACAGCTTTGCCGCAGATATTCTTTTGTGCAAATGTTTTGCATAGGCGAAAGTGTGATGAAAAAGCCGATATATTGCCTGAAAATAGGAAAAGGTGAAAAAAAACTGCTCTTAGTGGGAGCACATCATGGCCTTGACTATCTCACATCGGCGCTTATTCTTTTGTTTTTTGAAAACTATGCAAAGGCATTTGACAAAAAAGAGCGCCTGCTTGAGTATGATGTGGAGGCTTTGTATGAGCGTGTTTCTTTATATGCCGTTCCTATGGTCAATCCGGACGGGGTTGATATTGCGGCAAATGGTCCGGATGTGGAAAATAAGTATCACTTTGAACTTTTACGCCATGTGGGAATGCTGAAATTCGAAGCTGTATGGCAGTCTAATGTACGAGGAGTGGACATTGATTATAATTACAACATTGATTGGACTCCGATAGCAGCAAGACCATCTCCTGCATGGTATGCGGGGCCTTATTCGGAAAGTGAACCTGAAACTCAGGCTCTGGTGCGGCTTGCAAGAAGTTTAAACTTTGATATGGCTATTGATTTTCAGGGTGCGGGAAGAGAGATATATTATTGCTTCAACGGATTGACATCCTCAAAGTCGTTTGACTTTGCACGGCGTTTTTCGGAAAAGAGCGGATATATACTTGCTATGCCAAGAAACTTTTCAGAAGCGGGAAGCTTTGCATACTGGTTTGTCAATGAATTTAAGAAAGAGGGCTTTGTTATTAAAATAGGATATGGACAAAGCCCGCTGCCTGTTTCAATGATAGGCAGCATATATGCGGAAAATGCTCCTATTATTCTTTGCGCTCTGAGTAGTATGTGATATTAATATTTATATTGATTTTTTCCTTTTGCTGGGGTAAAATTTACACATACATTAAAGCAAAAGAGAGGTCATAGTTATGAAGTATCATGAAAATAGTGCCGAGGATGTAATTATAGCGTATATAGGCGGAGGCTCGCGCGGCTGGGCATGGGGACTTATGAGTGATTTGGCAAGCCAGGGCACGCTGTGCGGTACGGTTCGTCTTTATGATATTGACAAGGAGGCGGCATATGCCAACGAGATAATCGGAAACAAGGTTAAAGATGCAGAGGGTGCTAAAAGTGCTTGGAATTATAAGGCGGTGGATTCTATCGGAGAAGCTCTTTCCGGCGCTGATTTTGTTGTATTATCTATTCTTCCGGGCACGTTTGACGAGATGTATTCGGATGTGCACGCTCCTGAAAAATACGGCATATACCAGTCAGTCGGCGATACTGCTGGGCCCGGCGGTATTTTGCGTGCTCTTCGAACTATTCCGATGTATGTGGAAATCGCAAAAGCGATAAGGGAGTACTGTCCGAATGCGTGGGTGATAAACTATACAAACCCCATGACGCTGTGTGTGCGGACGCTGTATGAGGTGTTCCCCGAAATCAAGGCATTCGGCTGTTGCCATGAAGTGTTCAGCACGCAGGAGCTTCTTTCCAAGGCCCTTTATGAAATGAGAGGAATAAGCGGTGTCAAAAGATCCGATATTTCCGTGAACGTGCAGGGTATCAACCATTTTACATGGCTTAACAAGGCATGGTACCGTGATATTGACCTTTTGGAGGTATATAGGGAATTTGCCGATAAGTATTACGAAGAAGGATATATTCCGGATGAGTCAAAGCATTGGATGAACAGTTCATTTTTTTCCGCGAGCCGTGTAAAATTTGATCTTTTCAAGCGGTACGGGAGCATTGCTGCGGCAGGTGACAGGCATTTGGCGGAATTTATGCCCGGAAAAATGTATTTAAAGGATCCTGAAACGGTGAAGAAATGGGGTTTTGCTTTGACAAGTGTGGACTGGCGCAAGGAGGATTTGAAAAAGCGTCTGAAAAGAAGTGCGGATCTTGTAAGCGGAGCTGAGGTCTTTGAAATTAAGAATACGGGGGAAGAGGGCATTAATCAGATGATTGCGCTGGCGGGTTTTAAAACGCTTGTAACAAATGTAAATCTTCCAAATATCGGTCAGGCGCCAGACCTCCCCTTAGGAGAGGTAGTGGAAACAAACGCTGTTTTCAGGCATAATACTGTGACTCCCGTTGCGGCGGGCAGAATGTCAAACGAGGTTTGCAGTTTGGTAAGCAGACATGTTTTCAATCACCAAACGGTTTTGAAGGCAGCATTAACAGGTGATAAGCATCTTGCGTTTAAAGCATTCATAAACGATCCTCTTATGACGGCGGATCTTGAGGATGCGAAAAAGCTGTTTAATGAGATGATAGAAAATACTAAAAAATACTTGAAATTCATGTGAGGGAAGGCGTATGAGGGATACTGTTGTTATCTATAAATCCAAATACGGAAGCACAGAAAAATACGCTCGGTGGATCGCAGAGGAATTGGATGCTGATTTATTTAAAAGTACGGACATAAGCGTCAAAGAAGCTATCGGATATAAAACGGTTATCTACGGCGGAGGGCTGTATGCGGGCGGAATTGCGGGAATATCTTTTATATCTAAGAATTTCGCTATGCTTAAAGATAAAAAGCTTGCCGTATTTACGGTGGGACTTGGCGAGACGGCAAACAATTCTGACTTAAAGGAAATTGTCAATAAAAATTTTACTTCCGATATGCAAAAGTATATTAGGGTTTTCCATTTCCGCGGAGGTATTGACTATAAGAGATTAAGCTTTTTGCATAAAGCCATGATGGGCATAATGAAGAAAATTGTGGAGCGGGAAAAGGAATTGACGGAGGAGAATAGGCAGTTTCTTGAAACGTATGGCGGTGCAGTCGATTTTGCGGATAAAAGCACCATAGAGCCCTTGATTTCTTTTGTAAGGCAGGAAGGATAACTTTATGTTCGCTTTTCCAATGAAGTTTGCAGAAAGAATGAAAAATATGCTGGGTTCGGAGTACCCTGCCTTTGAGACTGAATTTGAAAGCTACAAAACGTATACAGGTATACGGATTAACCCTTTGAAAAAGGGCGCAAGGGATGCTGTTTTGAACATAACCGGAGAGCTTGAGAAAGTTTTATGGTGCGGTGATGGCTTTTATGCGGATAAAAATGTGCTTTCGGGTGAGCATCCTTATCATTTGGCGGGACTTTTCTATTTTCAGGAGCCATCTGCGATGTCGGTTGTTGAAGTGCTTAATATACAGCCAAATGACAAGGTTTTGGATTTGTGTGCCGCACCGGGCGGAAAGTCTACGCAGGCTGGAGCAAAGCTTGGCAGTGGGGGATTTTTGGTATCGAATGAAATAGTTTCAAAGCGTGCGTTGATACTTGCGGAAAACATGGAACGCTTTGGCATTGCCAATGCATTTGTAACAAATGAAACTCCAGAACGGCTTGAGAAAAGATTCCCATTGTTTTTTGACAAGATTATAGTAGATGCTCCCTGCTCCGGAGAGGGTATGTTCAGGAAGGAGCCGCAGGCGGTTTTGCATTGGAGTGAGGAGCACACATATTCATGTGCGGACAGACAGATACTTATCTTAAATTCAGCCGCTCGAATGCTGAAAGCGGGCGGTTTTTTGGTATATTCAACCTGTACGTTTGCGCCCTGCGAAAATGAGGGCGTAATAGATAGATTTTTAGATTCACACGATGATTTTGACATTGTTCCGATTAGGAAATTGCCTATGCTGGCAGATGGCTGCGGCGGTTGGGCGGGTAGTACGCGCGATTTTAGCGGAACAAAAAGGATATTTCCTCACAAATGCAAGGGGGAAGGGCATTTTATCGCACTGCTTCAAAAAAGGGGGGAAGCTTTGGCAGCAAAAGTTCATGAACCTTTGTCAAGGTGCCCCAGCGATGTAATTTCTCTTTACAGGGAATTTGAAAGGACCGTTCTAAATATAAATTTAGACGGAGAATTTGAACTTTTCGGGGAGAATTTGTATCTAAAGCCGTTTGGTTTAGGAGACATCGACAAAATAAAAATAGTTCGCTGCGGATTGCATTTGGGAGTATGCAAAAAAGGACGGTTTGAACCGTCGCATGCGCTTTGTCTGGCTTTAAAAAAGGCTGATTTTAAAAGGAGCGTAGATTTTCATTGTGATAGCATGGAAATTGAAGCTTATTTGAGAGGGCAGACATTGCCTTCAGATTTATCGGGCTGGATATGCGTATGCACAGACGGATATCCGCTTGGCTGGGGCAAGGCATCGGGCGGCGTGATGAAAAATCACTTCCCTAAGTATTTGAGAATAAAGGGTTAAATAAAGAAAAAGCTTTGCACAAAGTGCAAAGCTTTTTCTCTATTTTTCAACTTATGCAACAAACACATCGAATTTTTCAATCTTTAATTTACCAATTCAACACAGTCATACGCATAGGCAGCACTCAGCCATTCGCCGCTGTCTGATGAGCCGCTGATCGGAGTAATAGTCATGGTATTTGTTCCCGTAACGAAATAGGATGCCGGAATTGACCATGAATAGGTGTAGTTGTTTCCTCTGTATGTGCCGATCGTAATACTGCGCGTATCAGGCTGGGTTGATGCGCTTTGGAGTTTAAGAGTATTCCCGTTGATGGTAACACTTGGTCTTCCGCTTATATATGAGGTAGTAATGCCGATATTTAATGTATGTGCCGAAGCTGCCTGCGCGGATGTCAGATTAAATGTGACTGTTGTCGGAGAATTTGCGCTGCGGAACTGTACCGCAGGGAATTTGTTGGTTGCACTGCCTACGGCATAGGTTACAGGCCCCCAGCTTGAATTGCGGCTGTCCGAAGGATGGCGGATAGAGATTGTCTGTCCATTTAAAAATTCAAGGGGCGTCCCATCCCAGTTACCAATTCTCCAAATAGTGGATGTGTTGCTCGGATCTGCCGTGATTGTGCGTGTATTGAGTGTTGTCGTGCCGCCTGCTGTCACGGTTACGCTTTCGGTATATACCGCAAGCTCGTTTTTATACACTGTCATTGTATATGTGCCAGGCTTCATGTTGGAGCACACTGCTGCTCCGCTTGAGGATGCTGTAGCCCAGTATTGAGCCGTGCTGTTTGCAAAGCCGATGGTGTAGGTGTAAGAGGTATCCATCCCCGAAAGCCCGTTTAAAACAACCTTTCCGCGGCTTGAAACCCAGCCTTTAAGACCTAAGCTTGACATCCAGCTAAAGTCCGGCACGCTTGGCGTTGAACCTGTTGTAAAGCACAACGCATATGGCCCGAATAGGCCTGTACGCCAAGCTTCAGTTTTTGCGTGTCCCGAATTCATATAGTTGTATACTTCCGTATCGGTGCCTGTCTGGAACTGAATATCACGGTAAAAAGGACCGCCGGAGCTGGTTTCGCGGCTGCCGTATGCCATGAATACGCCTACGTTGCTTCCCGTAACGCCGCGTATTGTCAAATCCTTTGCTTGATCGTTTCCGTAGTATTTGGATGTTGTGTATCCGTTTGAATGGCCAAACACGTCTGAACTTTCAATAGCGCCGGTATTGTTGCGATTGTCCGAATTGCTGGGAACGTTTGTCAGCACACTGCTTTTGCCGCGGAAAATGTAGCGCAGTTCACCCACCGATGGCTCCGCAGTTATATAAGTGGCCATATAGATTGTGTTTTCTCCGTAGCGTGAAACATAGTAGTGTGTGAGAGTGCTGGTTTCACAGGTGATTACCACTGTGGCACCCGAGGGGGATGTTGTCCAGGTGACGGTTGCCGAACCCAGACCTGATCCGATGTGTGATGGTTTAGTTCCGATTAATTCCGTACCGTTCATTTTACAGGATGTCATATCCCCGTCTGTTTTGTCAATTGTATACACCAACCCTGCTCCGGTGGTTACAACAATTGTCGAGCCGTTGTCCACAACGCCGATTGCTGCCGCCATTACGCTCTCCGGCAGCGAAATCATGGCAATGCCGACAGTGATTGCAAGTATGGCATGGATCGCCCTTTTCAAAAATCGGTTATTTTTTCTTTTCTTACGGCTGTCTTTCATGGTTTTTTCTTCCCTTCTATATATTTTTTATCATTAAAAAATAATGACCAAGAAAAGCAAGTCGCTTGTGCGGAAAAGCAAATTTCATTAAATTAATCAATTTTCCATATGTTTCAATAATCGAAACCATCTGCACAGATTATACAACACAGATGCACAAAAAACAATGGGTTTAATGCAAAAATTTTACACAAAATTTACATATACTTTTCGTGCAAAAGTTCGATTATAGTGAATTTCTGTGCATAATATAAAAATTTTTATATTCAAAAATTCGCTATTGACTTTCACAAGAAAATGAAATAGACTTATAGAATAAAGTAAATTATTGGGAGGACTTTGCATGAGGATACGAGAGGGCTTTGTTCTTCGTCAAATTGGGGACAGCTATGTGGCGCTTGCGACGGGAAGTGAACTGGTTGATTTTGACGCGATGATTTCCATCAATGAAACAGGCGCTTTTTTGTGGAATAATCTTTTGGAGGATACGACCTTTGATGAGCTTATCCAAAAGCTTTGCGGGGAATATGATGTGGATAAACAAACCGCTTCCCGTGATGTGAAGGAATTTATACAAAGCCTTGAGAGTGCGGGTTTACTGATAAAATGAGCGGGCGAAGATGCATTGGCATGGAAGAGCTGTCGCCTATTATTTTGGAAGCCGTACAAAAAGGACGAAGCGTCCGAATGAGGGTAGTCGGCAACAGTATGTATCCCATGCTTCGTTCGGGCATTGACAGTGTTGTTTTGGTGAGGGCGGATTCTTGCAAAAGAGGTGATATTCCTCTTTACAGGCGGGAAAACGGCAGCTTTGTTTTGCATAGGGTTATTAGTGTTTCAGGTGGTGCGTATACCATGTGCGGCGACAACCAGACAACAAAAGAATTTCCTGTTTACGAAAGTCAGATTTACGGCAAGGTAAAAGGATTTTATCGAGGCGGCAGATATATCTCCTGCAAAAATCCTCTTTATCGGGCGTATTCTTTTGTTTGGACGGTATTTTTCCGTTTTCGACCGGTTTTTGCCAAGCTGATAAAAGCCGCAAAGGTTGTGAAAAAGGGTGTGGGAATATGATAAAAAATTTTTCGGTGGCAAAGCTTAACTTAAAAATTAGTTATCCTGAGGATATGTCGTATTTTGAACATCGCATGGCAGAATATAGAAGAGAAAGCGATGCTTTTTCGGAAGACATATTTATAGAATGTGAAAGATGCACAAATTGTCCTTATCCTTCGGGGGAATTTTATAAATCAAAGCTTCTTTTGTACTACGACTCAGGAAGAGAATGCGGGTTTTTTACAAAGTCTTCCGAGGGAAGAATTCTCAATCTTGTCTCCGCCGATAAGGATTGGACAAGAGTGAGAGTGTTTCTTGCCGCCTCTGAGAGCCGATATCCCGACGGCGATGGCAGAAGACTATTTAATATATTAAATCATGTTATGGAAATCGCCGTACTAACAAGAGGGCGGCTGGTTCTTCATGCCTCGGCGATAAACTATAAAGGGAGTGCGCTTGCATTCTCCGCCCCTTCAGGAACGGGTAAATCTACGCATACGGGTCTCTGGCGCACTGTTTTCGGCGATTGCGTAAGCATTGTAAATGACGACAGACCGATTATCATTTTGGATGAAGAATCGCTTTTGTTGTGCGGAAGCCCTTGGAGCGGGACAAGCGGCATCAATACAAATCAGATTATTCCGCTTGCGGCAATTGTGTGTCTTGAGAGAGGAAATGAAAATTATATTGAGCGATTGAAAGAGAATGCGGCGGTTTTGAAAATCATAAAAGAGACGCCCAAGCCGGTAATACCGTATTTGATGCCGATTTATATGGACAGGGTAAACGATTTGATAAAGCGCGCTAAGATGTACAGGCTTTACTGTACAATCAGTCCCGAGTCGGTACATACGGTTGAGTCGGAGATTTTTATCGTTAAATAATAAACAGTATTTTAAAAATCAGAGTTTTTTGTATATAAATTGGACAAAGATGATTGTCATGCTTGACTTATTCCAATTTATGGAATATAATTTCTAATGTTGTTCGGTGATGGTTTTGGGTGGTGACGGTTGATATTTTCAGCGGTAACCATCGCTGATTAATATACACTTTATATATGAGAAAAAGGGAGGAAAAAAAATGAAGCTCAAAAAAATGGTAAGCGCCATTGTTGCCTTTGCTTTGGCGGCGGGCATGATGGCGGGGTTTGCTCCGGGAGTCGGAGCGGCGATATCGCCGGATATTGAGGCGAGCAGCCAAACGATTTACAGTCAGAATTTTAGTACAGGAACTGACGGTTTTACCCTCACAGGCAGCGCGGGACAGGGAACTACTACAGGTCTTGCGGACGGCGCCAATGGGTACCTTCAGCTAAATGCAATCAATTCGTCGACATCGACGGGTTCTGCTACGCTGACCCTTGCGTCGCCTGTTCCTTACCAGGCGAACCAAAACGTGGTGGTTAAGTTTGACATGGCATTTGCGAAATTGTCAGGGAAAACGGTGTCCTTTAAAATAAGCGACAGTGCGGGAACGCAGCTGGTGTATTTTGAAGCCAATCCGTACAATACGGCGGTGAACTCCTTTTTGATAGGGGATTATTCGACAACCAGCACGACAGCGCTGTATATGGGATACAATACGGTAATAGTGGCAAGGTACACAACCTTTACGTTTACATTTGATTTTAATGCAGGAACGGTTACTGCAAACTTGAATTATCCTTACGGCGGAACTTCGGCAACATATTCGGGCAAATTGCCGAGCGGCACGACAAATGTTAAAACGCTGTTGTTTTCAACCACATATAACAATACGGGAAGATACTGCTATGTGGACAATGTTTCGATAACAAATAATACACTGGCGCAGTACAATATGACAATTGCGCCCGTTGACGGCAGCGGCAATCCCATATCCGATGTTGCGGTTACCGTTAAAAATGCCGCAGGAAGCACTATGACGGCAAATGCCGACGGGACATACAGCTTAGCCGCAGGAACTTACACCTACAGCCTTTCAAAGGACGGCTATGTTCCACAAACAGATGTTTCGTTCACAGTGAGCAGCAGCTTAGATTCAAAGACGATAGCACCAGTCATGCAGCTTGCGACGGGGGAATATCCGGTGAGTATTGATGTTTCGGGAAGTGCGTCCGTTCTGGGAACGACAAGCGCACAAACGCTGACATATACCGCATCTGTAACAAGCAATCAGTCGAATTTAATGCCTAATGAGGCTGTAACATTTACCGTTTCGGGTGCGTCAAGCTATGTGCAAAACGGTCAGTCTTTGGATGTTACTATCCCTGCCAATGCACCTGCAGGTTCGGTCACGGTTTCTGCCGTTGTTACTGCAGCAACAAGCATTAACGACTCTGTTACCACTACTGTATACGGTGTTCCGACATCCGTTGTAATCAACGAGCCTGAAAGCCGTATTGCCGCAGGAGGAACAAGGACCTATTCGGCTACTCTCTATGACAGCAATTCGACAGTTTTAACCTCGGCAAACGCTTCAACGAATGCAAACATTACATGGACAAACAAAACAGTATCGCCCGCTTCGGGTGATGTTGGAAGTACGATCAGCGTAGTTGCGGCATCTGAAGCAAATCCGAGTGCGTCGGCTACGAAAACGCTTACGGTTGTTGAGCCGTACACCCCTGCCCGTCCGTCTATGGACACCTATGTTGAAATCACAAGCGGAACCACGTCAACCTTTGATAACCGTCTGTCGGCAGAGGCTGCGGGTGGCTTAACGAAAAATATTGCGGATGCAAGTCTCATCGCTGGAAATATTAATATAACAGGCGAGTTTTATATGGCGCCGAATTCTGTGCTTAATATTACTCCGAGATCGAATGCCGGTTATGTTGCTGCTACATTGATTATAACTGCGGGTTCATCGTCTATTTCGAGCGTAAAAATGCAGACAGGAAGTTCTTCTTATACTGATATTACGGGATTTTCGGAGACGATGGTACCGGGGAAATGGTACACAATTTCATTTACGGGCGAAATAGGAACGGACGGAACCAATTATTATACTCAAAATATCTTGCTTGATATAGCAAATGTTGAAACTAAGACTACAATACTAAATGACTATGACTTTAATGAAAGAAACTTCTCAAACACATCGTCTTATCAGACGATTAATAAAGGCTGGGTGTCAGGTGTAGCTATTACAACCACAGGCACGGCTTATATAGACAACGGCTTTGTATACCAATATACGGCACCCGTTGTTCCGTCAATATCGGTAGCAACACCTTCGACAGCAGTATTGCCGACATTCTCGGCAGGAGGCACTGTTCTTTACAATGCGGACGGTACCCAAGCTGCGGCAAACGAAATGACGTATTTTGGCGGCAAGAGTGTTACTACCTTTGCAATCAGCATTACAAACCCTGTTTCCGGTCAAGTTCCGTCGATTGACCTCGGCAACGGAACAGTGCTTACACCGACTTCCAGTGTATTCACATCCGCATCGGGCAAGACTTACTTTGTAATTCAGGTAATCGGATTGGATTCTGCCGGAGTATCCTCTGTGACTGTTACCTATCAGGGCGCAGTGAGCAAGAATGTGAGTTTGTGATATATGTCTATATTGAATTGAAAAGGAGAGATAGCATAATGAAACAATATATAAAGCCTGAGCTTGAGATAATGTCCTTTCAATCAGATGTGGACATTGCTTTGAAGGAGTATTATTACAATGACGGCTCGAATGATATTGCGCTGTTTAGCTTAATGGATGCTCCAACCAGCTAAATTCAGATTGTGGCGAAAATCGGGCGCCCCCTGTGGGCGTCCGATTTTATTAAAATACATATTATTACAAAGGAGGAACTTCATGAAAAGGATAACTGCTTTGGTGGTGTGCGGTTTCTTAAGTGTATCTTCATTAGCTGTTTTTGCGGATACTGCCAGCTTTCCCGATTTGCCGCCCGAGCATTGGGCATACGGAGTAGTGATGGAATTGGTGAATGATGGCACCGTGCAAGGAAAAGGTGATGGCAGTTTTGACCCGACAGCAATGGTAACTCGGGCGGAGTTTGTGAAGATGGTTGGAAAAGGCGGTGGATTTGCGACATACACAGATGTTTCTCCAGATCACTGGGGGTATGATTATATTGTGTCAAGCGGTGTTTTACCGGATGAAAACGGTGCTTTTCGCCCATCTGAGCCCATGACGAGAGAGGATGCTACCGAAATTTTGTGGCAGAGAGCGGGGGAACCCATGGGTTTGGCAATTTTTGAGGATATGACGGCGCAGACTGACAATCCCGATGCTGCAGCATGGGCATATACATATGGAATTATGAAGGGAGATGACACTGGAGACTTGCGCTTTAAAGATTCCATTTCAAGAGCTGAAGCAGCAGCGATTATAAGCAGAGCAAGAAAAATTATCAGAGCCTCTCAAAACGGCTTTATGAACGGTGTATTTGAACAAGCAGCGTTTACCACAGATGATAAAATAGTAGATGGAGCGATGAGTATGGAGTTGGATGGGTATCCCAGCGATTGGAAGGAATATCCGTATATTTTAAAAGATATTCCAAATGAGGTGTATGCCGCGGATTTTCATTATCTTGATAAAATAAAGGCGAAGCCTTCTGAAACATATTCTTTTGCAAAGGAATTTGCTCCTATGTTTGTAAATGTGTTGAAAAGATATGCTATAAGGCTTGAAAGCGAACAAGGAATTAAAGTACGTTTTACATTTTTCCCATCCATGGTGTATGACAATAACCAAGGCTATGTTTATCGCATAAAATGTGAAGTTCTTGATACTGGGGGAAAAAGTCCGACATACAAGGACGTGTTTCAAGAGGAGAATGATGCCATTTTGTGCGAGGGAATGGTTTTTTATGCGGATGCGGAGTCTGACTATTCCTTTGGAATGGGCATAGGTGGGATGTTCGGGTTTAGCGATATTGTATATTTGGAAAAGGGATTATCTTAATGGATTAGGGCGTGGTTGATTTGAAAAACAAGGCATTGATTTGGATATGTCAAAATTGCAAATCTGCTGCTCCGGCAGTGATGCTTCTGACCATGCTCGGCATTTGTGCATCGTTTGTGTCGCTGGCTTTTTCAGTGGTTTCAAAAAAGGCTATAGACATTGCCACAGGACAGGCGGCGGGCTTGCTTTTGCATACATCTTTTATGCTTGCAGGACTGATTTTTTTGCAGCTTCTTTTGAACATAGTGATTGCTTTTGTGGAGGTGCACGCTTCTTCCAAAATGGAAATCTCCCTGAAAAGGCACACTTTTGGAATTTTAATCAACAAAAATTATTTGTCCGTTGCAAGAATTCATTCCGGGGAGCTTTTAAACAGACTCACAAGCGATGTTTCTGTGATTGTAAGCGGAATAATCAATATTTTACCGGGCAGCGCATTATTTCTGACGAAAATCATAGGCGGTTTCATTATCTTGTACAGGCTTGATTCAGTGTTCGCCCGCATGATTTTGGCATTCGGACCGTTGGTTTTATTGTCTGCTCGTGTTTACAGTGGGAAAATGAAGGGACTGCATAAAAAGTGTCAGGAGTCCGATGGGAAAACTCGATCATTCATGCAGGAAATGCTTCAAAATATTTTGGTGGTTAAATCTTTTGGCCATGAAGAAACCGTGTTAGAAAGCAGCGAGCGCCTGCAGGAAGAAAATTATCGTTTGAGGATTATGCGAACCATGGTTTCTGTTCTCGCAAATACGGGCATATTTATATCTTTTAATGTGGGATATTACTTTGCACTTGCATACGGAGCTTTTCGCTTATCAGGCGGTTTTATAACATATGGTACAGTAATTGCAATGCTCCAGCTTGTCGGACAGATTCAGACGCCGTTTAAAAACATTTCTGGTCTGGTTCCGCAGTTTTATTCCATGCTGGCTTCTGGCGAGCGTCTTTTTGAATTGGAAGAGCTCGAGGATGAGGGGGACTCAGAATCTTTTACATCTGAGGATATTTATCGGGATATGGATGGAATAGTGTTTGAAAATGTAAGCTTTTCTTATAACGAAGATGCGGGAATTTCCAATGTAAATATACAGATAAAAAAGGGGGAATGTGTGGTTATTGCGGGAGAATCTGGTGCGGGCAAGAGTACGCTTATAAAGCTGCTTTTGGGGCTTATGCAACCGTCGGACGGCAGGCTCTACATTAAAACCGCAGGTGGTGATATTGCTATAGGAAGGGGAACCCGCAGTCTATTTTCTTATGTTCCTCAGGGGAATTTGATATTGTCAGGAACAATCAGGGATAATATATTGTTTGCAAAAAAAACAGCCGACGACGAGGAGATTATTCGTTGTCTCAAAATTGCACAAATATGGGATTTTGTGAAAGGCTTAGAACGGGGTCTTGATACGGAACTAGGAGAGAAGGGAATTGGGCTTTCGGAAGGTCAGGTGCAAAGATTGGCAATCGCAAGAGCGATTTTATATGACGCTCCGATTCTTCTTTTGGACGAGGCAACATCAGCTTTAGATTCACAGACAGAGTCGGAGTTGCTTGAGTCAATTCGTAAGATGACAGATAAAACCTGCATTTTGGTGTCACACAAAAAGGCGGCATTTGATATCTGCGATAAGGTGATATGTATATAGTGAAAAACAAAAAGCGGATAAAACCCATCAAGGTTTCATCTGCTTTTTTTCATCGATATATTTCTCTGCGGAACGAAATGCAATTTCTCCCATTATTTTTTGCATTGTAAAGCTCAGCGTCTGCATTGTCGAAAATTGATTTGAATGTCATAGTTTTTTCGGGATTTACTGCGGCCACTCCTATGCTTACGGTAACATACGGCGATACGGCTGTTTTTCCGGCAGGAATTTTTCGTCCTTCCACTCGGGTTTTAATTCTTGTCATAAAATCTAAAATATGTTCATCGTCCATATCAGTGAGAACCACCAAAAATTCTTCTCCGCCGTATCTTGAAACAACGTCAGTTGCTCTGCGGAAATCTTCCTTGATGCATTCTGCAATAACAGATAGGCACTCATCTCCTTTTATGTGTCCGAATTTATCGTTATACAGTTTGAAATAGTCAACATCTATAAGGGCGGCAATAATTTTCCCATTACTCCGCATGGTGTTGGGCCATATAAGTTCAAGCCGCTTTTCCACGCCACGCCTGTTTAAAAGAGAGGTAAGCATATCTGTTTCGGCAAGCTCTTTTAATTTTTCATTTGTTTTTTCGAGTCTTATTTGGGTGACGTAAGAAGAAACAAAAAACGAAAACAGCAGCTGAGAAATGATAACTGCCATAATTGCCGCAATGATGCAGTATTGTGCAAGTTCCCATTTGTGATAAACAATCGCAATGATGCTTTGATATACAAAATTCATTCCTATAAGGGGAATGATTTCTTTCAGTGACGAAACAGCAAACAGGGAAAGTATGACAACTGCGGCAGCATAGTAATTTAAGGTCCCGCTATTTTTCAGCTCTATCGTGCTGAAAAACATTGCAAAAAAAGAAAAACAAACCCAAAAACTCATATACAAAAGCTTTTTAAAGCCCAAACCGGTTTTTTTGCTATGTACAAAATGGCTGATTGTCAAGGAGTAAAAAACACAAACCAAAATGAATAAAAAGTCAACCGCTATGCCGCTGGTTCCGTAGACAATGCCCGATCTTTTAAAGATTCTTGCAATAATGCTTACAAACTCAAAAAGTAAGATTATGAAAATGAATGACGCAATCCTTTTTAAATTAGCTTCTGTTCTCTTTTCTTCTATGTATGCATGTTCATCAGAATCAATAAGCATTCTCTGCGTCCAGGAATCTTTCAAAGAAACGATAAGCATAGAAACCAAATTTTTAAAATCGCACACTATGTACTTTAATATAGCAATACACCTCCAAATTCACTTCTACCACCGACAAACTTAACTTTGATAATTTTATTATAAAAACCAGTAAAAGTCAACTAAAAACAAGCATAATAAAGTAAACTTTTTGTTAATTATTTGAAAATAATATGAAGAAAGTTTGTAAATATAAAATATACAGCTTGCGCAGAATTGTTCGTTAAGGTGTAAATTTTAACGATAAAAAAGTTGCAAGCCGAATTTGCATTAAGCCAAAGGAATAAAAGAGATTGAAAGCCGTGAAATGTTCGTTGCCAGACTTATTGTCATAAAATTGAATGCGATGAAATTAGAGAGTTTGTTAGAAAAATCGGAGTAATTCAATTCTTTTTAATAAATAGATTTAATACGAAAATTTTGTGAAAAAGTGTTGACAACAAAAAATTTAGTGCTATAATAATAACAATAATAATTATTGTTATTATTATAGGAGAATTAATTATGAACAAAATATTAAAACACAGCCGCCAGCGGGAAGCACTAGTTAAGCTTTTAAACAGTGTTACCAGTCATCCGTCTGCGGAGTGGCTTTATACAGAGCTTAAAAAAGAATTCCCAAATATAAGTCTTGCCACTGTATATCGAAATTTAAATTTGCTTTCTCAAAAAGGTTCCATACTTAAGCTTGATGTAGGAACCGGTACGGAACACTACGATGGTGACACAAAAATGCATTATCATTTCGTATGCACAAAGTGCGGAGCCATTATTGATATAAATATGCCATGCATTGATTACATCAATTCTAAGGTTGAAGATATCCTAAATGCAAAGGTATCCGGACATTCTTTGATCTTTTACGGTATCTGCAAAAACTGTTTATAAACTTGTTGTATCTTGGGAATCTCCAAAGGATTCAAAAATCAGAGTTTCCCTTGTATAAATATATTTTTTGCTTTAAACTATATCATTTTAGGAGGATTTATTATGAAGAAATTTGTATGCTCAATCTGCGGTTATGTTCACGAAGGAAATGAGGCGCCCGATTTTTGCCCACAGTGTAAAGCGCCGAAAGAAAAATTCAATGAGCAAAAAGAAGCAGGATCTGTTTCTTGGGCGGACGGTCATACCGTCGGAGTGGCTCGGGGTGTTGATACTGAAGTTTTAGAAGGGTTGAGAGCTCATTTTACGGGTGAATGTACGGAAGTGGGTATGTATCTTGCCATGTCAAGACAGGCAATTCGTGAAGGCTATCCTGAAATAGGAGCTTACTACGAAAAGGCGGCATGGGAAGAAGCTGAGCACGCAGCAAAATTTGCGGAACTTTTAGGTGAGGTCCTTTCAACCTCAACAAAAGAAAATCTTACAGCAAGATATCAAGCAGAAGCAGGGGCCTGTGAGGGGAAAAAAGCAATTGCTGCAAAAGCAAAAGAGTTGGGATATGATGCAATTCACGATACCGTACATGAAATGTGCAAGGATGAGGCAAGACATGGTCAAGCATTTAAGGCTCTTTTAGACAGATATTTCTGATAAGACATTTTTTATCAACATCAATGGAAAAATTAAAGCGATAGAGTCAAGGATGACTTCTGTCGCTTTTTTATATGGGTATAATTTTTCAATATACAAAAATACATTATTCTATAAAAATATACAATAAAATACTGATGGTTATTCGCAAAAAAATATCTTTTGTATAAAAAATCGAGTTAATGTGAAAATATTCTTGAATTTTTTCTAAAACAATGTATGATATACTTGAGGTTTTTTCAATACTTTTGATTTTGCGAGATGGAGGAGACTGCAGCATGGGCAACATAAGACATCATATTTCCATTATTGCATCAGCAGCTATTATGTGTATTTTGATTATATTTTTATTTGCATATTTTATTGTATATGTGTCCTCTTCCATTTACCAACACTATATAAACAGTATTAATGAAACAACCGCACAAGCAACAAAAACACTACAGACAACTTTTTCAAAAGATTTATCCGCTTTGGAAGGCTTTTCGTTTTCGATTGAGCATTTTCTTTACAATGAAGATGTTCTTTCATCTCATTTGAACGATTTTTTTCAAAAACACGATTTTGTTTCCGTGGGCTTTATTGATACATCAGGCAATGCAATCACAAATGACAATAAGAGATTTTTAGATAAGAACAATCCATATTTAGAGGATGCTTTGCAGGGACACAGCGGCATATCCGCTCCATTTCAAACTTCGTTGTATGAAAAAAATGTGGTGGCTGTCTATTGCCCCGTCAAAAAGGAAGACGTAACAATCGGTGTTTTATACGGTTTGTATCTTCCTGAGGATTTGTACAGCAAGTACTATATACTCAGCAATTACGGATCCTTTTACGTGATAAACTCAGCCGGCTATATTATATTATCATCGGAAAATGAAAATACAGCTAACATTTTTCAGGCCGTAGGCGGCAAGGAACATAAAAAGGTATATGCACTTTCAAACTCGCTTAAAAACAACGAAAGAGGTACATCCCTACTTGCTGTTAATAATCAAAAAATGATATTAAATTACGCACCAATTAAAGGAACAAACGGATGGTTCATACTGTTCGCCTTTCCTTATGCTGTTGTTTCGAGAGAGATTTGGTCCATTATACTGCGTTCCATTTTTATATGTGTCTTTATTATAATTTGCGCATTGTTTTTTGTTTTTCTGTACGCACATACTCTTAAAAAGCATAGCGAGGAAATGGAAAAAATGGCTTTTAGTGATGCTCTGACGGGCGCAAGAAATTACACCAAATTTCAAATGGACGCAAGAAAATTGCTGGACGAAAACCCTGATCTCAGCTATGCCCTTTTTTACACGGATACGAAAAATTTTAAATACATTAACGACGTATTCGGTTACAAGGTCGGAGATGAGGTTCTTAAATATATAGCTAAAACGCTCAGGAAAGATTTAAACGAAAATGAAATTTTCGCACGCGTTTTCGCAGACAATTTTGTAGTCCTCAGAACCTATAAGGACAAATCGGAGCTTGTGGAACGCTTTAAAAAAACCTCGTACATGGTTTCAAACTTTGGTCCTATAAAAAGCAAGCATTATCAAATAATCGCATACACAGGCATCTTCTGTATTGAAAATGATTTTAAAAATCTCTCCATAAGGGAAATGTGCGACCGCGCCAACCTTGCTCAGAAATCTATAAAAAACAGCAGTGAATATTATGCTTTTTATACGGAAGATATAAGACAGAATATATTGTCTGAAACAGAGCTTGAGAAAAACATGGATTCCGCTCTCGAAAACGGCGAGTTTGTCATATACCTTCAGCCTAAATATAATATAAAAAATAACTCTCTCTGCAGCGCCGAGGCTCTCGTAAGATGGGACAGCCCGGGAAACGGGCTGATTCCGCCTGGCAAATTTATTCCTTTATTTGAAAAGAATTTGTTCATTATTTCACTGGACAGGTTCGTGTTTGAGGAAGTTTGCAAAAAAATCAGGCAATGGTTGGACGACGGGAAACCGGCAATTCCTATTTCTGTAAACATATCCCGAGTTCAGCTTCATAAACAGGGATTTGTCAATACATATATACAGCTTAAGAAAGATTACAAAATTCCAGATAATCTGATTGAACTCGAATTTACCGAAAGCATTGTTTATGACAACACGGATGCTTTGATAGACATTGTGAATGTTTTGAAAAAAAACGGGTTCTTATGCTCAATAGACGACTTTGGAGCAGGGTATTCTTCCCTGAATGTTCTGAAGGAGTTGCCGTTTGATATCCTCAAGCTTGACGGACGGTTCTTTAAAAAAGGAACAAGCCCACGCAGGGACAAAATTGTTGTGAAAAACATTGTTTATATGGCAAAAGAGCTGGAGATGAAGACTGTTTCCGAGGGCGTTGAGGAGTGGGAGCAGGTGGATTTTCTGCGCAAGATCGGTTGTGATATGGTTCAGGGCTATGTATATTCAAAGCCCATACCCATTGATGTGTTCGAGGAAAAATTTTTATCACAATAGACAAGTAAAAATACAACTTCCGCAAATTATCTTTTGCGTGTAAAGTTTCTGTACGAAAAGAACGGTCTGCGGAAGTTATTTTTATGACTTTTTTTATATTACCTTTATTACAGCAACACTCATATCGTCAGACGCAGAGCCTCTTGAACGCTTGAGTGCTCCTGATAGTATAATTTCGGCAAGCGTCTGTGCATTCTTATACTCAGACAGCATGGCCTTCTTTATCCATTCCCCTCTAACCAAGCTTTTTCCCGCATCGCTGATTCCATCAGACATCATAACCACAACATCTCCCTTTTTAAGCTGGCGCTTTTCCGATTCAACTTCGGCATTTGCAAGCATTCCAGCGGGCAAAGCTGTGCAAAATATGGTTTCTATATTATCACAATGCTTGATATAGCTTTCTGAAGCACCCGCCTTTAAAAATTCCGCACTGCCTGTTTCAAGATCTATCGACAAAAGGTCAACGGTGGAAAAACAATCGCTCCCAGATTTGAGAGTCAGAGAAGAATTGATCATATTAATGCTTGTTCCTCTGCAAAAGCCTGCCCTCAAAAATTCCGTTAAAAGCTCCGTCGTCATCATGCTTTGTTCCATTGCCTTGTATCCGCTCCCCATACCGTCGCTTAACGCAAGGATGAATTTGTTGTCCTCCGTTTTTAAATATACTATGCTGTCCCCGTTTTCTGTTGATTTAGGAAGCTGCATAATGCCAATATCAACATCAAAATTGCATTTAGGTATAAGCTTTACCATTTCACCACTAAAGCTCTCATCAACCATCATGGGCATATCTAAAATTGTGGATACCGCCTCACAAGCATATTCCTTATCATTATAATCTTTTAATGTTAAATATACCTCTGTTTCTCCGTTTCCGGATTCTATCACACTGACTTCCTTTACATTAATATTGAGTTTGTCAAGTTCTTCCATTATTTTAACTTCCGTCTCTTCCATGAACTCAAAACCGGATGCAACCTCTGCTGAAAACTGATTCATGATATGGGAAATTTCATTATACTGCTGTGCGATTAAATCACGATTTTGAGCGATTTCTCCAAGCCATACCGAATTTTGCTTATACATTTCATATACATGATTGAATGTGTTTGCAATTTGTTCAGGTCGAATGCATTTTTCCTTAAAAGATGATGGGACATCTTCTATGTGCAGTGTTCCCTTGTTTTCCAATACCCCGAGGAGAGCAAACATATTTCTGTATGTGTCGTTAAAACCTCTTTGCCAGCAATGAGTCCACATCCCGCAGTTTTTACAAACTCTGTCCGCAGTGTCATCGAAAATAGTTGCTATGTCGCCTGAACCTGTGCTGAGCTGTTTTTCTGATATTTTGCCGAAACTGTCAGAAAGTTTTTTAAATGCCCCAGACGCATTCTCCAAACGCATTGCAAGATACTCTTTAATGCGGATATCCGGACGAACGGCATTCTCGTGATAGGTTTTTGAAAAGAATGCGGTCATTTTGTTATGGAGCGCATGGGGAGTGAGTACAAACAGAGCTCCCGCAAAAATAACTTCCGATATTTTTATAGGCAAGTACAGGCTTGTTCCACCATAAAGCATTATAACCGCACAACCCGACAAAAAACCGACAACCACGCCGTACTTCCCGAAGGACTTGAGAAGGTTCCCTATCAAACTGCAAAATCCATACGTCCCCATTACACCTATTACATCAGGGTTGTCCATTCCGCATACAATTCCCGCTGCCAATCCGCCGGAGCCGGCCGTTGCCAATGACGTATTCATGGCAAGAACCATAACGGCATATATTGAAAAAAGCTTTGACATTGAAATGTCAAACGGCAGGACAATTCCCGAAAAACTCATTATAATTACACCCATGCTTATGCAAAAGCAAATAATTTCCTCCTGAGAGATTCTGTTTCTTTTTGTTTTTCCGGAAAACATCGTATCCGCACGCTCAAAAACAACGTACATGAATGCACTTAGCAGACCTTCCGCAAAAAGTAGAAAAAAATCGTATATGGAAAACGATGAAAAAGCTGATAACCCTCCCGCAATAACCGAAATTCCGCAAATTGCGGAGGACAATATCTTATTTTCCTTATAGTCGTCTTTGATGCGTGAAAACAGCCAAAATACCATCATGCCAAACACATATTTAATCGTATGAACACCTGCGCCCGCACTGAGAAGACCGACGGAAGCCGCAATCATTCCGAGATACGCTATCTTTTTATCATAAACTGCCGCAAACATAGCCACCGAAAACGGATACATTCTTAAGATTGCCGCCCTGCCGGCTAACAGCATAAAAATTGTTGAAGGTATATCCTTCTTTGAAGGCATACGCAAAATACCTTCACTTTGTTCTCTTCTTTCCGATACTCTCTTGAAAATTCCTACTTCACTCATCGTAGTACTCTCCCTTATCTGATGTAAAAGGTAACTGTGCAATTTTGATTATACCACCCCATAAGTATAAATTTTGTCATATAATAATGTAAAATTATGGAAAGTTTGCGACAAAAAATTTAGTTTATTGCAATATAGAACCAAATATGATAATATAGAAAAAATTTTTAAAGGAGCCTACTATGAGAATACTTGCTTTTTCCGATTCACATCATCACATAAACGGATGTATAAAGGTAATAAATGCAATTGAAAAGGTGGATATGATACTGCACGCCGGAGATTGCAACAGGGACGCAGAGGATTTAGCTGCTCTTTATCCGCATATTGAAATAAAATATGTTCAGGGAAACAACGATTTTGACAGAAAACCAAAAGAGTTATGTTTTGAGGCCGGTGGCAAAAAAATTTTTCTCACGCACGGACATCTGTACAGAGTAAAAACGGATTTTGAGTATGAAACTTTGATTGAAAAAGCAAAACATGAAAATGCCGATTTAGCAGTATTCGGACACACGCACATTCCATATTCGAATACCTTCGGAAGTCTCAATCTGCTCAATCCGGGAAGCATCTGCTACTGCGGAACCTACGGCATCATAGAAATTGAGAACGGAAAGCTTCGTACGGCCGTACTTTCATTGAGATAGGCTGACGGCACAATGCCGTCAGCCATAAATTTTTACTGTGCTGTTTCCTTTGTTTGCTGCAGTTTTTTGTTGTAATCATCAACAATCGCTTGCATACGGTCAACATTTTCGGCAATATGTGTAGAAACTGCACCGCCTTCTCTCAAATACTGCACAACGTCATTCGTCGGCCAAACGCCACAATCTCTCACAATGTAATGACTATTTAAAGCGGTTTCCTCGAAAATCTTGTAATCTTCCGGATCCATATTCTCTTTGTACATTTTTGTTCTGTCTTCCACACACGCCTCAATCATATAATTGATCAATTCCACAGACGCCTCAATGTCTTTTGCTCCATTCGGAACTCCGAAATAATATTCCACAATATACGTTGAAATCGGATTATCCTTTACCAGGAACGGAATATATCTTATTTTATCCTGAGTGGATGAATTTACGGCGTCAATTAGAATATGAGGAAGGATATCCTGCTTAAAGCCGATCTGTCTTTGCGCAACAGAACCCTTTACATTAGTGACGCCCTTGTCATATACAATATTTTTGATAAAAGTAAGCCATTCACGGTTCGGAAGTTTGTCATAAGCAAGAGTTACGGTTTCATCCTGATTTTTTTCCACTGCATATGTACCTGTTTTGCATGGCTTGTCAAAGTTGATATACATATTTACCTGATTTGCCTTAAGATCGTCAATCATCTTTAAGAAAGATTCTCTGTTCCAAGCATTTTCAGCATAATATTGCGCCGGAGTTTTAATATTATAGTCATTAAACAGAGTTTCGTTGTATACACCGTAATAGAAATCACTCATCATGACATTTCCGACGCCGTAGGTTTTGCCCAGATACGTTGTGGCAGTGTCTATTAAATCTTTTGTATAAATGGGATTATTCTTATCTATGTATTCATCAAGCGGAGTGTATAAGTTGTTTTGGAACATTCCCGGGATACCAACTCCTATAAGAAGCTGTATATTCCAAACATCACCTGAATTTACCGCCGCAACAACCTGCTCGTTTCCGCCTTCCTTTCCGCCTACTTGAAATGTAACGTTGGAGCCGGGATACTTTTCCATAAATTTATCCGCACCGATGGAATAAGAGTTATTGTACGGATCGGTTCGCAAATCCCTGTAAGCGGACACTACCAAATTGACATTGCTAAAGTCCTTCTCCTCCTTCTTTGGAGCACAACCCGCCAATGCAAAAATCAAGAGTCCCGATGCCAGAAGAAAGGATAAACACCTCTTTTTGTTCATTTAGTTTCCTCCTTAAAATTTTTATGTATTTACAAATACCCGTATGAAGGTATTTTATCACCTTTTCGCAAAATATTCAAAGCTTTTTTAAATATTTTTGGCGATTTTTTATTGTTGAAAACACAATGATGGGTTACACTTTTTTCAAAAAAATAAAAATAATCTCCAAATTGCCCTTGTCAAGGTGGAACGGTGGAGATTTTCGTCAGAAAATACTACCGTCTACCTTGCACAACGGAATAATGATAT
>JAOAAV010000111.1 GCA_026418715.1 Clostridia bacterium | reverse complement strand
CAAAAAGACCTGATCAGATGGGTAAAGCCATGATTTTCCCGGCGATGGTTGAAACATATGCAATTCTTGCTCTCCTTATTTCTATTCTCTCCATATTCGGTATTGCGGGATTGAATATATAAAACAGCATCCGGCGGTTTTATGCCGAGAAGGAGGAAATATTGTATGACCGGATTGGATAAGATTTTAAAGCAAATCGAAGATGAAGCGGCGGAAAATGCCGCTTCCGTGGTAAATGTCGCAAAAAAAAGAGCGGAAGAGATAATCTCCGCCGCAAACGCAGAGGCACAGAAGAAGGCAAAAGAAATTTTGGATAAGGCGGAACTTGATGCAGAGGATATTATAAGCCGTGGAAAATCCTCAACTTTTCTTGAAATCAAAAGGCTTACCCTTTTAAAAAAGCAGGCCGTTATCAAAGAAATTATAGCTGAGGCGGAAAAATTTCTTTCTGCCATGCCTGATGAAGAATATTTCGGTATAATGCTGAAGATGATACGCCGTTTCGCGCAAAATAAAGACGGGGAGATAGCATTTTCGGAGCGGGATAAAAAGCGTATGCCAAAAAAATTTGCGGATAAGATTGCCGAAGTATTGCCGTCAAAGAACATAAAGCTTAAAATAGCAGAAAGATGTGCGGCGTGTGACGGAGGTTTTGTGCTTATATATGGAGGCATAGAGGAAAATTGCACCTTTAGGGCGCTTTTTGAAAGTGCCGAAGAACAATTGCAGGATAAGGTTTCATCCTTGCTGTTTGAAAAGGGGTGATTTTTGATGGCAGAAGACTACACTTATGCCGTGGCGCGCATACGTGCGAAAGAGATGTATCTTCTCAATCGGCAGGATTTGGAACAGCTTTTATCATGCAGGAATTATGAGGAGTGCATACGTGTTTTGTCGGACAAGGGCTTTGGCGATGGCGGCAGTTTTAAGAGTACAGAGGAGCTTTTGACGTACGAAAGAGAAAAAACGTGGAGGCTGATTTCAGAGCTTGCAGGCAATATGTCCGTGTTTGACGTATTTTTGTATCCGAATGATTTCCATAATCTGAAGGCGGCTGTAAAATCCGTGCTTACTGATACTCTCCCGTCAAAACTTTTCATAAAAAATGCTACGGTTTCTCCGGATACAGTACTAAATGCGGTAAAAAACAGGGATTATTCAAACCTTCCCGAGCATATGCGCTCCGCCGCGGAAAAAGCAGTGGAAGTGCTCCTTAAAACGGGAGACGGGCAGGAGTGCGATATTATTTTGGACAGAGCATCATTAGTTGAGCTCAGAAATGCGGGACGAGCATCAAAAAACGAAATGATTGACAGATACGCAGAGCTCACGGTTGCGCTTTCCGATATAAAAATTGCGGCCCGTGCGAACAAAACTGGAAAATCTGTGGATTTTCTGAGGCGTGCGCTTGCTCCATGCGACAGCTTAGATATAGATTCATTGGCTTTGGCTGCAAGCAAAAGCTTAGATGATATTTATGAATATCTGTCTTTTACTGACTATGCGGACGCGGCGTCGGAGCTTAAAAAATCATTCTCAGCCTTTGAGAAATGGTGCGACAACGAAATTATGAGGCACATACAAAAGCAAAAGCATAATCCATTTACGGTTGCGCCGCTTGCCGCTTACATTTTGGCAAGGGAAAATGAAATCAAGGCTGTACGCATGATTCTTTCGGGAAAACAAAACGAGCTGGATGACAATTCCGTTCGGGAAAGATTGAGGGATTTGTATGTATAATATTGCTGTAATGGGCGACCGAGACAGTATTTACGGCTTTGCGGCGCTTGGTCTTGATACGTTCCCCGTTTCTGATAAGGATGAAGGAGAAAGGCTCATAAAGCGGCTTTGTGAAGAAAATTACGCTGTTATTTATATTACCGAGGCTCTTGCTCACCTGCTGGAAGACGAGATAGAAAAGTTTCGCACTCAGCCTCTTCCTGCAATAATTCTTATTCCTGGTGTATCGGGGAACACAGGCAAAGGCATGAACAGCGTAAAAAAGAGTGTCGAGCAGGCTGTAGGCTCGGATATTATTTTTAATAACGGTTGATGTATATACTGAATTTTTTCGACCATATATTATGGGGCGTGCAAGGCGCGCTTTTACAAAATCGAAAGGATGGTCATGAAATAATGAGTAACGGAACAATAAAAAAAGTTGCCGGGCCATTGGTTATTGCAGAAGGTATGCGGGATGCGAATATGTTTGACGTTGTCCGCGTAAGCGACCAAAGGCTTATAGGCGAAATTATTGAAATCCATGGTGATAAGGCGTCTATTCAGGTTTACGAGGAAACATCGGGTTTAGGTCCGGGTGCTCCCGTAGAGTCTATCGGTATGCCTCTTAGCGTTGAACTTGGGCCGGGTCTTATCACCAGTATTTTTGACGGTATTCAGCGGCCTCTTGATGACATCATGAGAATTTCGGGCAACAATTTAAAACGAGGTGTTGAAGTACCGTCTTTGAAAAGGGACAAAAAATGGCATTTTACACCTGTTAAGGCGGTTGGTGATTATGTGGAAAGCGGTGACATTATCGGTACTGTGCAGGAGACGGACATCGTGCTCCATAAAATCATGGTTCCGAATGGAATTGCAGGGAAATTGACTTCTATCGCAGAGGGCGACTATACGGTTGAAGAAACAGTGGCGGTTGTTGAAACTGACGATGGAACTGCAAAAAATATTGCTCTTATGCAGAAGTGGCCTGTTCGTGTAGGCAGACCGTATGCTCAAAAGCTTTCGCCCGATATGCCGCTTGTAACCGGTCAGCGTGTTATAGATACGCTTTTCCCTATTGCAAAAGGTGGGGTTGCCGCTGTTCCGGGGCCTTTCGGAAGCGGAAAGACGGTGGTTCAGCATCAGCTTGCAAAGTGGGCAGAGGCTGACATTGTTGTGTATATCGGCTGTGGTGAGCGTGGCAATGAAATGACGGATGTTTTGAATGAATTTCCGGAATTGTTGGATCCTAAAACTGGAAAGTCCCTGATGGAGCGTACGGTTTTGATTGCGAACACCTCCGATATGCCTGTTGCGGCCCGTGAGGCGTCCATTTACACGGGTATTACCATTGCGGAATATTTCAGGGATATGGGCTATTCGGTTGCTCTTATGGCAGACTCCACATCCCGATGGGCGGAGGCGCTTCGAGAAATGTCGGGGCGTTTGGAGGAAATGCCTGGTGAGGAAGGATATCCCGCATATTTGGGAAGCCGGCTTGCCCAGTTTTATGAACGTGCAGGAAGGGTTATAACGCTCGGTTCGGATAAAAGAGAGGGTTCACTTTCGGTTATAGGTGCGGTTTCGCCGCCGGGAGGAGATATTTCAGAGCCGGTATCTCAGGCAACACTGCGTATTGTAAAGGTATTCTGGGGACTTGATTCGGCTCTTGCATACAAGCGTCATTTTCCGGCGGTAAACTGGCTGACAAGTTATTCGCTGTACGTGGATACTATGGCAAACTGGTTTAACTCTACGGTTAACCAAGACTGGATGAATCTTCGCGCAAAATTGATGCGTATGCTGCAGGATGAAGCGGAGCTTGAGGAGATAGTAAAGCTTGTTGGTATGGATGCGCTGTCTGCACCCGACCGCCTAAAGCTTGAAGCGGCTCGCTCGGTTCGTGAGGATTTCCTTCATCAGGATGCCTTCCATGAAGTGGATACTTACACGCCTCTTGAAAAGCAGTATCTCATGATGATGCTTGTAATGGCGTATTATGACAATGCACTCAATGCATTAAATCAGGGAGCGGATATTGAAAAGTTGGTGAAGCTTTCTGTACGTGAGCGTATAGGACGTTTTAAATATATTCCGAAAGAGAAGATAGAAGAGGAATACGATGCAATTATAAAGGAGCTTGGCAATGAGATAGCGTCTGCCGTGCGAAAGGAGGACTATTAATGCCGAAGGAATACAGGACAATTGAAGAAATTGCAGGTCCTCTTATGCTTGTGAAAGGCGTTGAGGATGTAAATTATAATGATTTGGGCGAGATTGAGCTTGCAAACGGTGAAAAGCGCAGATGTCGTGTTCTTGAAATAGATGGAGAAAATGCTATGGTTCAGCTTTTTGAAAGTGCGACCGGCATTAATCTATCAAGCAGCAAGGTACGGTTTTTGGGAAGAAGCATGGAGCTTGGCGTTTCGGATGATATGCTAAGCCGTGTGTTTGACGGACTTGGCAGACCTATTGACGACGGTCCTGAAATTCTTCCGGAAAAACGTTTAGATATTAATGGATTGCCCATGAATCCCGCGGCAAGAAACTATCCGCAGGAGTTTATTCAAACGGGAGTGTCTGCGATTGATGGTCTCAACACTCTTGTTCGAGGACAGAAGCTGCCGATATTCTCCGCCAGCGGACTGCCGCACGCTCAGCTTGCGGCTCAGATTGCACGTCAAGCCAAGGTGCGCGGGACTACGGAGCCTTTTGCGGTTGTTTTTGCCGCAATCGGCATTACATTTGAAGAGTCGAATTATTTCATTGAAAGTTTCAAGGAAACTGGTGCTATAGACAGAACAGTCATGTTTGTAAACCTTGCAAACGACCCTGCTATCGAACGTATAGCAACGCCGCGTATGGCGCTTACTGCGGCGGAGTATCTTGCTTTTGACAAGGGTATGCATGTGCTTGTAATTATGACGGACATCACAAACTATGCGGATGCGTTGCGTGAAGTGTCCGCTGCAAGAAAGGAAGTTCCGGGACGCCGTGGCTATCCGGGATATATGTATACCGATTTGGCGACGCTGTATGAACGTGCAGGTCGTCAAAAGGGCAAAAACGGCAGTATTACAATGATACCTATTCTTACCATGCCCGAGGATGACAAAACGCATCCCATTCCTGACTTGACAGGTTATATCACGGAGGGTCAGATTATATTAAGCCGTGAGCTTTACCGCAAAAACATTGCTCCGCCGATTGATGTTCTCCCATCTCTTTCACGTCTTAAGGATAAAGGCATAGGCGAGGGCAAAACACGTGCAGATCATGCCAATACGATGAATCAGCTTTTTGCCGCATATGCGCGCGGCAAGGACGCAAAAGAACTCATGGTTGTTTTGGGTGAAGCAGCGCTTACCGATATTGACAAACTTTATGCAAAGTTTGCGGATGCTTTTGAGAGTGAGTATGTTTCGCAGGGGTACCATACAAATCGTGACATAGAGGATACGCTTGCGATTGGCTGGAAGCTCCTTTCCATTTTACCTAGAAGTGAGCTTAAGAGAATTAAGGATGAATTCCTGAACAAATATTACATTAACGAATAATTAAGAAAAATGTTTTTGAAGGCGGAGAGGAGGGATATTTTGGCTAAGGCACAAGTAAATCCTACTCGTATGGAATTAACTAGATTGAAGAAAAAGCTGATTACTGCCAAGCGGGGACATAAGCTGTTGAAAGACAAGCGTGACGAGTTGATGCGCCAATTTCTTGATTTGGTAAGGGAAAATAAGACATTAAGAGAAAAAGTGGAAAAAGGGATTATAGCTGCCAATAAAAATTTTGTTTTAGCGGGGGCACTGATGCAGGATGAAGTTTTAAACACTGCTTTGCTTGCGTCTAAACAGTCAGTTACCGTCGAGGCGGGGAAGAGGAACGTAATGAGTGTGGAAATTCCAGTTTTTGAGTATAAAACACGTCTGCCGGATGCAAATGACATTTATTCTTATGGTTTTGCATTTACATCAAGCGACCTTGACGACGCGGTAGGAGCGCTTTCGGACATATTTCCCGATATGCTGAGGCTTGCCGAGTGTGAGAAATCATGTCAATTAATGGCGGCAGAGATAGAAAAAACACGCCGCCGAGTAAATGCTCTTGAGCATGTGATGATTCCGGGAATGCAGGAAAGCATCAAATATATCACCATGAAGCTTGATGAAAATGAGCGCAGCACGCAGATTCGTTTGATGAAGGTAAAGGATATGATGATAAAGGAGATTATTGAAGAGAAGCATAGACCGAAGTGACGGTTTCTTAAAAGTTCTGATATCAGGGGGCAAAGCCGGTTTTGCTTATCGGGAAAATCGGCTTTGCCTCTTATTTTTTGTAGTTTCTGCTTGGCGCACAATTCGTATTGAATTTGCGCTAATATATGTGATATAATTATGTGAGTCGGATTTGGGAGGGGTGGAATATGGCGAGGCAAAGGCGAAAAATAAGCGTTACGGGAATGTATCACATTATTTTGCGCGCAAATAGTGTATTGTTTTTATCAAGTGCGGACTATGAGCATTTTGTGACATTGATGAGGAAGTATTTTGTTGAAAATCAAAAACTTTATGCCTATTGTCTTATGGAAAACCATGTGCATTTTCTTATAAATCAAGAAGGAGATAAGGTTTTCGAGCCAATAAAGCCACTATGTACAAGCTATGCAAGATATTTCAATAAATGTCATGGAAAAAACGGCAAGCTGTTTTACGACCGATATAAAAGCGAGTGCATAGAAAATGACAATCTAGCTGCTGTTATAAAATTTATACATGAAAATCCAAAGTACATAGGAATTAATGATTGGAAGTATTCAAGCGAGGCGGAGTATCGTGACGGGGCGGATATTTGTGCGGTAGATGCGGTTTTTGAAAAAACGGGTGGCAGAGAAAATTATTTTAGATTTGCGGAAAACGGTCAGATAAAAATGTTCCTTGATGATTACAGCCGTATGGAAGATGATGATATATCCCATTGCATAAAAATCATATGCGGGTGCGAAGCTAAGGATATAAAATATCTTGACAGGATTCAAAAATATATGTGTATTGAAAAAATAAAAGCGGATAACTGGATCAGCAATAGAAGAATAGCGAAAGTAACCGGGATAGATAGAAATACGATTGACAGAGCAGGCGCTGTGCCAAAAATATCAGCGAAACCAAAAGACGAAAAAACGGGTCTTGATATTTGGCTCTTGTAAATGCAAAAGGAGTGCTTGAAGAGAAATGAAATTCGCACAAATAAGCCTTAAAAGGCAGTTTTTTGAAATTCTTTATACGCATTTTTACGTAACGGGACTTTCCGTTGTGTTCGGATTTGGCGCATTCTGGTGGTTTTTATCTCAATACAGGTGGCATATGCTGTTTTCAATTATATTTACGGCTATATATTTTTGCGCACTTTACTCAAAAGCATATAAAATAGCAGTACATGACGCAAAGGGTTATGCGAAAACAAAGACATACCCGTTTAAGGGTTTTGTGCTGGCGGTAGTTGTTTGTGGGTCAATTTTTATTTTGTGGGGACTTTATCGGATTTCATGGGTATATATGACAATTGACGGTGAAATATCGGGATATACGGGTATGTTGTATAATTCGCTTTTTATTTTCTGGACATTTCCATTTAACGGTATCATGATGCCGTATAAGGGCGGAATATTTTGGTACTCCCATTTTGTGATATATCTTCTGCCTATTGCGGCGGCGGGGGCGGGATATTATGCGGGATATAAAAAATTCAGCATTTATGAGAAGCTTCTGCCTATGATGTACGAAAAGACACAAGAATGATGTATATTTTTATAAACAATATAAAGCTTTTTACGATTGGCACGATATAATATGCACGAGTGTTTTATGGTTTTGCATTGCCGAAAAAGTCTGCAAATTTATGCCGTTTTCCTGAGCAAAAAACAGTTTTAAGCGGCGGATTTTCTGCAGTTTTCTTTTTGGCTTTTGATATCGAAAAAACTCGGTTTTTGTCTGGCGGCTTATTCGGCTCACGGTAGGCATGCCTTAAATATGTATTTTTGTGGGCCGGAAAGGTGAGGAAGGCATATATGGAGGATTTCAGCTTAGATAATTTAAACGATGTGCAAACGGATATTTTGGGAGAGATAGGGAACATAGGCATGGGAAACGTGGCTACGTCATTGTCTAGCATACTTGACAAAAGAATAGGCATTTCAGTTCCAAGGGTTAATATTGTCGGACTGTCCGACTTGAGCGAGGAAATCGGAATGGCGGAGAAGAGAGTTGCGGGTATATTGTTTACCATATCCAACGATCTTGATGGAATGATGATGTTTGTGCTTGAGGAAAGATTTGCGAAAGAAATCATTAACATATTAAATGACGATAAAATTTCGGGAATTGAGGAACTTAACGAAGTGAACGTTTCGGTGCTGCAGGAAGTTGCAAACATCATGGCAGGATCGTATTTGAATGCAATATCGTCTCTTACGGATTTTCGTATAAATATGTCCGTTCCGTTTTTGGCTATTGATATGCTGGGTGCGATTATGAGCGTTCCGGCGATTCATTTCGGAGAAATCGGAGACAAGGTTTTGCTGATTGAGGAGAAAATTATTGGAGACGGAAGTGATTTTGACAGCTATCTTATCCTTATCCCGACTGTTGAATCCTTAAAAAAATTGCTTGATAAGGTCGGTGGCGTATATGGGAACGGTAATTAAAGTCGGGATAGCGGATTTGAACACCGCTTGCTCACCTGATGTGCTAATATCATACGCATTAGGTTCATGTGTTGGAATATGCCTGTACGACGGTGTAACGAAGATTGCCGGAATGGCGCATATTTTGCTCCCTCAAAAGCCTGAGCATGACGGCAATCTGATGAAATACGCAAATACTGCGATCCCTCTTTTGGTTGATGAGATGGAGAAATTGAGTGCCAGCAAAGCAAGACTTACCGCTAAAATTGCGGGCGGGGCAAATATGTTTTCAGGGATTTTGACCGCATCAACATCTCAGATTGGAGAAAGAAATATTGCCGAAACAAAGGCAACCCTTGACAGGCTCGGTATCAAAATTGTAGGGGAGGATACGGGCGGAAACTATGGGCGTACGATAGAATTCAATTCAGAAAATGGTATTTTGTATGTTCGCTCTCTTTCCAAGCAAAATATCGAAATATAGTTATGAAAGCCACAAAACAATATTTGTGATGCATAAGACAATAAAAATCATGGCTGCGCAAAACAAACACAATAAAACCGCGTTTATCCTAGATTCTTTTGCCCGTCTTGTTTTTGATGCGCCGCTGCCTGATAATTTATAGCCGAGTCCAGAAACGGACTCGGTTCTTTTTATATAATTTTCTAAAACGGCAGTTGCCTCCTTTAGTATATTATAGTCATTTTTCATGCAAAACCTCCTGAAGTGTATTTGTGACAAGGCTGTTTTAAGGTAAGATTTAATTCACGAAAACAGCTTTTTCATTGAGCGAATTAAGCATTCTCTGAAAACCATTATTTCCATATTTAAATAATAATATGCAAATTTAAAAGAAAATACTATAAAAATTATTTTAAAAATGTTATGTCAGAATATTAAAACCACGCAATTTCAAGATGATACGGCAAAAGTATAAATTTACAAAAAACGACTTAATTACACATAAAAGTCCATATTACCACATAAACAAAAAAAAATTATAGTTTTTTGACAAACAGTATTGATTTTTTGTCTTTGTATGTGTATAATTGTACTTGAAGCAAACAAGCTTTTGTTTAGTTTTTAGGAAATATTGTGCATTTTTTGGAGTTTACTGAGAGTGAACTTAAAACGACAAAACTGAAACTCGGAGTAGATATTTAAGGAGATTATGTTTATGAATATAAATCCCGTAAATATGTATGAGCAAAAAATAAATGAAATCAACAGCAGGATAAGCAGCAAACTCCGTACAATGAATGTTTCCTGTGATTTTAAACTTGCTTTTGAAGAGGCGAAATCAGCTGTTTCACAGCAGGATACGTGTTCTTCCTTGGTGGTGTCGAATTCAGATGGAAGCTCTTCTAAAAGCTGTAACACGGATTATGACAGTATAATAAAGCAAAAGTCACAGCTTTATGGTGTAAATGAGAATCTTATAAAGGCTGTAATACAAGCGGAGTCAAGCTTTGATCCTGAAAGCACGTCAAGTGCGGGAGCAATGGGCTTGATGCAGTTGATGCCATCGACGGCAAAGTGGCTGGGGGTTACCGATCCTTATGACCCTGAAGAGAATATTGACGGTGGAGTAAGGTATTTGAAAAGTCAGATAAACAATTTCGGCGGAGATGTCAAGATGGCTCTTGCGGCTTACAATTGTGGTTCTGGCAGGCTGAAAAGTCTTGGCATTACGAATTTGGACGATCCTTCGCAGCTTGCGAAGCTTCCGAAAGAAACGAGAAATTATGTTAACAAAATTATGAAGAGTTTGAGCTCTTTATAGGTTGTAAGGATGTGAAAATGAAGTATGATGGTAAATGCCGTGGGATATTTGAAGAAGGCATTGGATGCTTCGTGGATGAGAAACAATGTCATCACCAACAACATTGCAAACGTGGATACGCAAAATTTTCAAGCTTCAGAGGTGGAGTTTGAGAGTTTTCTAAAGGATGCTATGGATAAAAATTCTGTCAGTATGCGGACTACGAACAGCAAGCATATTTCGTCGCCGGGGGACAGACTTGAGCCTGTTGTAACACAGGAAAACAGTTCCCTAAGGATGGACGGCAACAACGTGGATATTGAAAAAGAGCAGACGAATTTGGCTCAGAATGCGTTGTATTATAATACGCTGATACAAAAGCTTGGTGAAGAATATTCAAGAATAAGATTTGCGATTAGCGAAGGTAAGTGATAGTGTATGGTAAAGTGGTAGTTTGGGTGGTTTGGAATGTGTGTTATTATTGTGCGCAGTATCACAATTAATAAGCACGGAATCATTAAAACTACGCTTTATTTGTTTTAGGGAGAAATTTGTTAAAATTTTAGGGAAGTGAGGCGGAATATGAGTTTTTTAAGAGCTTTGAATATTAGTGCTTCGGCATTGACGGCGCAGCGTTTTAGAATGGATGTTATAAGTGAAAATATCGCAAATGCTGAGGTTACCCGTACGGCGAACGGCGGACCTTACAGAAGAAGGACGGTTGTGATGGCGCAAAGGGAGGGTATGCCTACTTTTGCCGAATACATGGACGGTGCGCGGGGTAAACTGGTCGGAAATGGTGTAGAGGTTACAGAGGTTACGGAGGATCCAAGCCCATTTAAACTTGTTTATGATCCGAGTCATCCGGATGCGGATGCAAATGGATATGTAAGCTATCCGAATGTGGATACTGTGACAGAGATGGTTGATTTGATATCGGCATCCAGGTCTTATGAAGCGAATGTTACGGCATTTAATACTACCAAGAATATAGCGCTTAAAGCCTTGGAACTTGGTAAATAAGGAGAAGTGTTATGAACAGCATTACAGCAATCAATGCAATATCGGGAATTAATAATGCTGCGGGGGCGCAGACTTTGGATACAGTTGGTCAAACTGATGCGGGAGCGAGTTTTAAAGAGGTTTTTGAAAGTCTTATAGATAAGGCTAATGAGACTGATGCGGTTGATCAGCAGGCGAATTTAAATTTAATGACTGGCGATATGAATAATCTTCATGATGTTATCATAAGCGGCGAAGAGGCAGATTTAGCGTTAAGACTGGCTGTTCAGGTCAGAAACAAGGTTGTTGACGCTTACAGTGAAATTATGAGAATGCAGATTTGAGGAAGTTGTTTTTTATATGCCGGAGGGCTTTTAAAGTCTTTATGGAGAGGTGTATTAGCTGAATCTTAAAAAGGGAGTTTGGTTTCTTCGGCAGAAAGCGGGTGTCGTATTCGGTAAAGGCTTGAATTTGCGCTCGCAGGCGATGAATTTTAAATATTGCATTCTTTTAATGAGGGGGATAGACGAGCTTGGATAATAACGCTATTATAAAGTTTTTTAAGCCATTAAAGGATTCGTGGGACAATTTAGAAAAAAAAAAGCGTATAAGATATATTATTCTTGCAGGCATTATTTTGCTTGTGATAGTAGTTTCCGTGTTGGTGCTTGGACATAAGGAATATGTGGTTCTATACAGCAATCTGCAGTCGGATGAAGCAGGAGAAATCATAAATAAGCTGTCAGATATGAAGGTGGATGCGAAGGCGCAGGGAACGGGAACAATTTTGGTCCCAAAAGATCAAGAAGCAGAGCTTAGGATGCAGCTATCAGCAGAAGGTTATCCAAAAAGTGGTTTAAATTATGATTTGTTTAAAAACAGTACAGGTTTTGGCACGACGGATTTTGAAAAACAAAAATATATGCAGTTTCAGCTGCAGGACAGACTGCAGTCCGCCATCAAATCGCTGGATATCGTAGATGATGCCATTGTTACCTTAAATATACCGGAAAGCACTGCCTTTGTTTTAAAAAGTGACAAGCAGACAGCCACAGCATCGGTAATTTTAAAGCTGAAAAGCGGAAGCAAGCTGTCGACGGGTCAGGTAAAGGGCATTACGGGGCTGGTTGCAAAAAGCGTTCCCGGACTTTCTGAAGATCAGGTTCTGATTATAGATAATCAGGGGAATTCGCTTAATAAAGCAAGCTCTACGGAAACTGAAGTTGCAGGAACGCAGCTTGAGCTTGAAAATACTATCAGCGACAAATATAAAGAGCAGATTCAGTCCATGCTTGAGCCTGTATTCGGAAATGGCAAGGTTATTGTGGGTGTGCGCGTTTCCTTGGATTTTGACAAGAAAACTACGGAAACCACAAAATATGAACCTCTTGAAGGCAGTTCAAACGGAATTCCGGTTAGCGTAAACGAATCAAAGGAAACTGCAACAGGTACGCAGACCGCCGGCAACGTTGGTCAGGACGCCAACGGAGGAGCAACGTCATATACACAAACGCAAGGAGATAACGGCTCCTATCAAAAAACGGACAAGACTGTAAATTATGAAATTAATCAGATAAAGGAGATGCTTCAGAAGTCGCAGGGAAATATAAGCGATATGTCCGTATCCATTATACTGGATAATGCAAATTTGCAGACAGGTGCGGCGGATAAAGTGAAGCAGATTGTAGCGGGGGCAACGGGGATTAGTCCCGAAAAGGTAACCGTACAGACTATGGATTTCAGCGGAAACGCAAACAGCATGGAAGAAATTTTCAACAATGCCAAGGCGACAAACGAGTATCTTCAAAAGCAGGCATTCATGAGAAATGCAATTATATACGGCATTTTGGGGTTGGCTGTTCTTCTGATTTTCTTAATTCTTTTAATAAAAAGGAGAAAACGAGAGGAAGAATATTCATTTGAGGCTGTTGCGGATGAAGATGTACTTGGAAGTAGCGGATTGGATATGGATGATGAGACCGGATTTAGCGTCAAGAAATCTGAGCAAAGACGTCTTATTGAAAAAAGCATTGATAATAATCCGGAATTTGTCGCTCAGCTTCTGAGAAATTGGCTTGATGAATACGGGGGTAAATAGTTATGAAAAAATCTTCTGGAGTTATGACGGGCAGCGAGAAAGCGGCAATTTTACTGATAGCTCTGGGAAAGAACTATTCGGCTAAGATATTTAAATATTTGCGGGAAGAGGAAATTGAACAGCTGACATTGGATATTACAAATTTAAGGTCAGTAGACGCCGAGATGAGAGAGGCCGTTATCAACGAGTTTTATGAGTTGTGCCTGGCGCAGAATTATATTTCCGAGGGGGGCATAGAGTATGCGCGCCAGTTGCTTGAGGATGCTTTCGGCAACGAAAGGGCATATGAGTTAATAGGAAAGATAACGTCGTCACTTCAGGTGCGTCCTTTCGATTATCTTAGAAAAGTAGATCCGGAACAGATTTTAAGTTTTATAAGAAACGAAAATACACAGACTATTGCGCTGGTCTTCTCGTATCTGAAACCGCAGCAGGTTGCTCTTGTGCTGGGAGAACTGCCGCCTGAGCAACAGGCGAAAATCATTGAAAAAATAGCAAATATGGATAGAACCTCGCCTGAGTATATCAAAGAGGTAGAGCGTGTTTTAGAACGCAAGCTGTCGTCTTTGGGTATGGAGGATTATACCGTTGTAGGCGGAATTCAAAGTACTGTTGATATTTTGAATTCAATTGATATGGGAACTGAAAAACGTATTCTGGAAACTCTTGATGAATACAATAACGAGCTTGCGGAGGAAATCCGAAAGAGAATGTTTACGTTTGAAGACATTGTTAAGCTTGATGCAAGGGCAATACAGAAGGTACTCAAGGAAACAGACAATAAAGATTTGGCTGTTGCGCTTAAGGGTTCGTCAAAGGAAGTAAAGGAAGTTGTGATGAACAACGTATCGGCTCGTTTGAGGGATATGCTCACCGAGGATATCGAGTTTATGGGGCCGGTAAGAATAAAGGATGTGGAAATAGCGCAGCAGAAGATAGTAAATACTATCAGGCATCTTGAGGAAGTAGGAGAAATCATCATCATGCGCGGAGAAGGGGATGACTTGTTTGTATAGGGTAATAAAGCAGTCGCAGGTAGCGTATGGTTCCGAGGATATGTACTATATAGAGGAGGGGTGCCGCATTTCGTCCGAAACCGCCTTGCTGAGCATTCGGCAAAGAGAGATTGAATTGGACGAAAGAATAAAACAAAAAGAGGAGCAAATTGCCGTCGAGCGGCAGAGAATATTGGATGAGGCAAGGCAGAAGGCAAATCAGATTCTTGCTGAGGCTGAAGGAGAAGGGAAAAGAATTTTTGAGGCAAAAAAGCAGGAAGGTTTTCAGGAAGGACTTGCTTTGGCGGAAGAGAAAATTGCCGAATTTGTTTGTGAAACTGAAAATCTGAAAGAGGATTTAAGCGCTGAATTTGAGAAAAAGGTACGGTATTTTGAAGAACAGATACTGGACTTGGCATTGGTGTTGTCCCGAAAAATCATTGATATAGAACTGGATAAAAATGATGAGGCTATTTTGGCTGCGGTGAAAGGTCTTATCAACAGATTCAGGGATGAGAACAATTTGATTATTGAGCTTTCGGAAGAGAATGCGGAAAAGTTAAAGTCCGTTCAAATGAAGAAGAAACTCGTAATCAAGGAGAACAATGAATTGGACAATCAAGGTGTCCTGCTCAATTCGGAGCATGGCATCATAGATGCTTCCATTGACGTTCAGTTTGAAAACCTTAAGAGTTCTTTGTTGAAAGAATAAGTGTTATGAATAGTTTACAGATAGATGAACTGAAAAAAAGAATAGGCGAAATAGATACATTCAATTATTACGGCAAGGTATCTAGAATTACTGGTCTTACGGTTGAATCAATAGGCCCCATTGCACAAATAGGAGAGATATGCAAAATTTGTTCTATGGACAAAAGAAACACCGTTTTGGCTGAAGTGATTGGCTTTAAAGATCATAAGGTGATCTTAATGCCGTATGGCGATTTGGCAGGAATCAGTTCCGGAAGCTTGGTTGTTTCAACTAAAAAATCATTGGAGGTAAAGATTTCTGATGAACTGAAAGGACGTATTTTGGACGGTTTGGGAAATCCGATTGACGGCAAAGGGGAGATTTTGTCAGGTGAGTATTGCAAAGTGGACAATACCCCGCCGAATCCCCTTGCAAGAAAGAGAATAAAAGAGATTCTGCCACTTGGAATAAAGGCTATTGATAGCTTGATTACCTGCGGCAACGGTCAGAGAATAGGAATATTTGCCGGAAGCGGTGTTGGAAAAAGCACTTTGCTGGGTATGATTGCAAGAAATGCAAAAGCGGACATTAATGTAATTACATTGGTTGGAGAGCGTGGCAGAGAGGTAAATGATTTTATTGAGAAGGACTTGAAGGAAGAGGGATTAAAAAAATCCGTTATTGTTGTTGCCACATCCGATCAGCCGGCATTGATAAGATTAAAGTCTGCCATGATCGGAACAGCAATTGCGGAGTATTTCAGAGATAAGGGGCTTAACGTGTTGCTCTTGATGGACTCGGTTACACGATTTGCCATGGCGCAGAGAGAAATTGGGATGGCAATGGGAGAGCCGCCTGTTTCCAGAGGATACACACCATCCGTGTTCACTGTGCTTCCCAAGCTTTTGGAGAGGACAGGTACATCGGATAAAGGATGCATTACGGGGCTGTACACGGTTTTGGTTGACGGCGATGATTTAAATGAGCCGATTACCGATAGTGTGCGTGGTATTTTGGATGGGCATATAGTGCTGTCTAGAGCGCTTGCCAATAAAAATCATTATCCGGCTATTGATGTACTTGCAAGCATCAGCAGGTTGATGAACGATATAGCCGAAGGCGAGCATATCGATGCCGCAAATTATGTAAAGAACAAGATGGCAATTTACAAGAATGCAGAAGATCTGATAAATATCGGAGCATATAAGAATGGCTCAAATCCTGAGATTGACGAGGCCATAGGAGTAAATAAGGACATTGAAAAGCTTCTAAGGCAAAAAATAGATGAAGCCTTTGATTTTGAGCAGACAATTGATATGCTCAAGAGTATAGGAAAGCACTGATTTCAAACTACAAGTATGTTGGCGGAGATAATGAAAAATACTGAGTGGGATGGTGCCGATGAAAAGATTTAAATTCAGCCTGCAGACTCTTTTGAATGTTGCGTTGGCGCTGGAAAAAGAGCAAAAAAATGCTCTGGCTGTTATTAATAATCAGCTTCACGAGCTCAATGAAAAAAAGGAAGCGGTCATAAGAAGGAGAGAAGATTTGAATGCTTTTTATGCGAAGGCACATTCGCTGGATGAGTTTATCTATTCAAACAATTATCTGATGTATTTAAAGGAGGTGCTCTCAAGCCTCGATACGGAGATTTCAGTAAAGGAATATGAAAAGGAAAAGGTGCAGACGGAATTGGCGGAAACAATGAAAAAAAGAAAAACATACGAAAAATTGAGGGAGAAGCAGTTGGAAATTTACAAAAAGGAATTGGAATCGGAAGAAAGTAAATATCTGAATGACTTTATCTCCTGCAACGGTGGTGAGACAAATCGTTATGGCTAATACGAAAGTACAAAAAGTGAATTCACAAACACAGAAAGCAAACTCCCCCAAAAATATTCAACGTTCCAAGCCTAAAAGCAACGGTATGGGGATAGCGATTTTTGTTGTTGTCTTGATTGTTATGCTTGCATCACTGATGGCATGTTTTATGTTCAATGTGGGAGGTATAAGAGCCCGCTTTGCACAATGGATTACTCCGGAGAGCGTAAAACAGCAGCAGGCCGCCTCAGATGAAGATGAAAGCAGAATATTTGAGATTCAGCAGGCGCAGATTGATGAAAAAAAACAGGAGTTAGATAAAAAGGAAAGCGAGCTTGCTGCGAAAGAAAGCGAACTTTTGGCAAAGGAACAAGACCTTAATGCCCAGACGGAGAAATTGGCATCGGATAAATACACGTTTGAAAGTAAAAAACAAGATGTTGAAAGCATTGCAAAGATATATCAGAATATGGAACCTGATGCGGCCGCAAGGATATTGGAGCAGTATCAAAACAAAAATGAAGCGGCGGATATTGTAAAACAATTCAGTGAGCAGAAGGCCGCCGAGATTTTAAGCCAAATGAATGCAAGCCTTGCATCAGAACTTTTGAGAATTATTAAGGGTGACAATATGTAGGAGGATAGAAAATGATATTTGGTGACTCCATTTTAAGGCTTCAGGGACTGGCCTCACTGTTGCCAAACTCCAAGGAAACCCAAAGTGAAAAGAATACGGATTTTACGAATCTTTTTGAGAATTTAAAAGAAAGTGACGCAAAAAACAAAACTGAGAGTACAGATGGCAGTGTGAACGTATTGGCGCAAATGCTTGCAGGGATTTGTTTTCAAAGTGCGGCCAATAATTTGTCAATAGATGGAGAGCAATCTGCAGCCATACTTGGTGACGTGCAAGGAGTTTCACAGATCAATGAAGAGCAGGATACGATGGGAAATTTTTTGACTGCGGCTGAAAAACAGGATTTTGAAGAAGTAAATCAGATATTATCAGATCAGATATTGTCAAATCCGAATTCGGTATCAGATAAAAATTCGGTGCAGCTTGTCGAAGTTCAGTCTATCAGCAGCCAAAATGGCAAAGAAGCATCAAAACAAATACTGGTGGGCGCGGCAGAACCAATTGAAGAACACACGCTTTTTGCCGATACAGAAAATTCGGTGAAAGCAGGTCAGGTTCATGTGAATGTGACAAAATTTACGGACGAGAGCACGCTTTTTGCCGATATGACAAAGCCCTCGCAAGAGCCGCAAATGCCCAATAACTCAGTATTGCAGGTGCAGCAATTTTCAGAAGGTTATAAAGGCCCTGAAGAAAAACAAATATTGCAAGGAGTTCAAACGGAATTTGATAATAAAGGCTATATCAAGGGCTACGACTTGGAACAAACTGCGCAGATGTCGGAACAAAGCACAGCTTTCACATTTGATTCTCAGAGTTATGGTGTTATTTCACAAATTAAAAAGACATTGCAAACTGATAGTGTGCAAAAATCTGAATCAATAGAGCCATCTTTTCAAGAGAGTGAAGTGAGCGCCGATGAAGTGCTGTTGAAACAGGCTGAGGTTTTAAATGCAGATGCTTCGCACTTTAGTTTGCAGGTAGACAATGCAAAGAAAGCATTTTCGACGGAGAACGTTGAAAGAACATCAAAAATTGTAACCGATGGAGAGGAAGAAGCCAAAGGCACAATCGAAAACACTTCGACATTCGAGCCGCTTGAAGATGTGGGGCAAACTGCTTTGGATTTTCAAATGGAAATGGGCGAGACGTCTACCCAAACAAATTCAGATGAAAGCGGGAGCAATGGGTTTTCAAATAAAAAAGATGTGAAAACGATTGGGCACAGGGTTGACGGTCTTAGCGCAACCATTGAAAAAACAGGCAACTTCAGTTTGCATGGGCTAAGTGATGTGAGTGACTCTGTCCAAAGCATTAAGACCGCAGTCGAGGATGCAATTTTAAAAAGTTCATATTCTGCGGATGAATTTGGAAATAAGGAAATGGAAATTCAGCTGAAACCGGATAATTTGGGCAAGATTTTAATTAAACTGCAATCTGCCGGCGGCGTCATGAATATAAAAATTGTGGCTACCGATCCTGATGTGAAGGACATAATAGTTTCACAGGTTTCACAAATTGAAACGTCGATTAGAGAGCAGGGTATATCTCTTCGTGAGATTGATGTTGCGTATTCGGGAGATAGCTTGGCACAGCATTTTGGGAACAGCGGATATCAGGAATCGGATAAGAGGCATACTTATCGTGGAGTCGGAACATATGATGAATATATTTCCGACAATGAAGAAGACGAATTCAGCAGTCTGTTTTACAACAGCAGCGTAGAATTTATAGTGTAGAGGAGGAAAGACATGGCAACAACAATAGATGGAAGCTTGAGTCTTTACAGCAGTTCATCGTCGAGTTCCACATCATCGACCAGTTCAAATTCTGATATCAGCAAAGATGCTTTTTTGCAGATATTGGTTGCTAAACTGTCCAATCAAGACCCGCTGAGTCCTACAGATGATACGGAGTTTTTGGGTGAGCTGGCACAGTTTAGTGCTCTTGAGCAGATGCAAAACCTAAATGAAACGCAGACAATGTCTCAGGCTTTTGATTTGGTTGGGAAATATGTTATTGCGGAGCATAATTCCAGTTATATTACCGGTAGAGTCGATGGTGTTATTTATGATGAAGGGGAGCTAACGTTTGACATAGGTGGATACCAAGTTTCAATTGATGATATTAAAGAAGTACTGGCGGAGGCTTTGACCACAGATGATAAAACCACGGACAGTACGACCACAGATGAGACCACAAGTGAAACAAATTAGTTTGTAATACAAAAATAATCAATATGTTTGGAGGAAAATAAAATGATTAATTCATTGTTCACCGGTGTATCGGGACTAAAAGCACATCAAACCAAAATGGACGTAATCGGCAATAATGTTGCCAATGTAAACACTGTTGGATATAAGGCGAACAGGGTGGTTTTTAAAGATATACTCAGCAAAACTCTTAAAAAATCCGACGGTTCGGCAGGAACAGGCGCGCAGCAGGTGGGATTGGGAGTATCAATTGCATCTATCACTACGGACTTTTCGGCAGGAACTTCGCAGTCTTCGACGTCTGCCTACTATGTATCTTTGTCTGGAGCAGGGTTCTTTATGCTTCATAATGATGATGGAAACACCGTATATACAAGGGTTGGTGATTTCACTCTTGATACTAATGGTTACTTAATTCAGGAAAGCACAGGCTACAGAGTATTGGATGAAAATGGAGATGAAATACAGGTTACAGATGCAACCCCCGTATCAATTTCTTCAGATGGTACGATTTCTTACCTGGATTCCAGCAACAATGTTCAAACTTACGGTACGCGAATCGGTGTTGCAAATTTTGCAAATCCTAACGGACTTGAAAAATTGGGCTCCAATCTTTACGCCGAAACCGCGGTATCCGGAGCACCATTAGCTTACGGAACAGCAATGATTGCGGGAGAAAACGGAACTGACAAGATTGTATCTAACAGTCTTGAGAGTTCCAATGTGGATTTGTCCGTAGAGCTTACCGACATGATTGTTACGCAGAGAGGATATCAGGCAAATTCAAGAGTAATCACAACATCCGATACTCTTCTTGAAGAGCTGGTTAACTTAAAGAGATAATATAGAAAATAAGATCGTGAGGATGCTTGGAAAAGTATTTTAATTTTTCAAGCACCCTTGCGGTTTGCATACTAAAAATGGGACGTTTGATAATGCTGATATCAGGAAGGGGGAACAAAAATGATTAGCGTAACGAGATTAAATAATGAGGAGTTTTTCGTAAATCCTGATTTAATTGAGTTTATGGAGGAGACCCCCAACACGGTAATTTCGCTTTCGACAGGAAAAAAAATAGTTGTAAGTGAGAGTGCGGAGGTAGTTATTGAGAAGATAATAGCCTATAAAAGAAAGATTTTTACTGATTTTCACATTTGAAGCGGCATAAAAAACAGGGGTGATAGATTTGGAGCTGACTACCTTATTGGGGATTGTACTGGCTTTTACATTTATTGTGACAGGCATAGGCTTTAAAGAGATAAAAAGCTTTATAGATGTGTCGTCGATGCTCATTGTGTTCGGAGGCATCGCTGCGGCAACTATCGTTAACTATTCATGGAAGGACTTGAAGACTATTTTCAAAGTGATGGGAATGGCTTTCAAGAAGGTTGATTATGATTTGAATTCAACCATCTACAAGATTATTGAGCTTGCAAACATTGCAAGAAAAGATGGTTTGCTGGCATTGGACAACAAATCAAAAGAAATAGAGGATCCCTTTTTAAAAAAAGGAATTATGCTTGTGGTGGATGGTACGGATCCTGAGCTTATTAGAAACATTATGGAAACGGAAATTGTCTTTATAGAAGAGAGACATTCTGTGGGCAGCAATATGCTTCTTAGTATGTCAAGCTACGCTCCTGCTTTCGGTATGATAGGAACTCTTATAGGCCTTATCAATATGTTGAAGAACTTGAATGATTCTAGTACTTTGGGCGCAGGAATGGCGGTTGCTCTTGTAACCACATTTTATGGG